>NZ_CP102265.1:1175000-1360000 GCF_025147765.1 Blautia obeum ATCC 29174 | reverse complement strand
TCCATCACTCCTGATTTCATTCTCTCATAGTCCTGTTTTTCATTATCCTGGGACATAAAGCCAAGTTTCTTTGGCTCAATGATTGCCTGTGCTCCAACATTGGATGTCATAATGATTATCGTCTGTTTAAAATCAACTTTTCTTCCATGTGCATCTGTAATATGTCCATCATCTAAAACCTGAAGCAAAATATTAAACACATCCGGATGTGCTTTCTCAATCTCATCAAACAACAGTACACTATACGGATTTCTTCTTACTTTTTCGCTAAGCTGCCCGCCTTCATCATATCCAACATATCCCGGAGGTGAACCGATCATTTTGGAAACACTGTGTTTTTCCATGTATTCTGACATGTCAACACGGATCATTGCCTGCTCACTGCCAAACACAGCTTCCGCAAGTGCCTTTGAAAGTTCTGTTTTGCCTACACCGGTCGGTCCAAGAAAAAGGAATGAGCCAATCGGACGGTTTGGATCTTTCAGCCCTACTCTGCCTCTTTTAACAGCCTGCGCAACCGCTTTGACAGCTTCTTCCTGTCCGATCACTCTTTTATGAAGTTCTTTTTCCAGGGCCGCAAGACGCTTGGTTTCACCTTCCGTAAGTCTTTTTACTGGAATTTTAGTCCAGTCCGATACTATATCTGCTACAGAATTTTCATTTACCGTAAGATTTTTGCGTTTATTTCTACGCACTTCTTTTTTTCTATATTTTTCAATCTGTTCTTCCGCTTCATTCTGCTCCTGCTGAATTCTCTTTGCCATAGACAGATCTGCAAGTTTTATTGCTTCTTCTTTCTGATTCAGCAATTCTCTTATCTTTATTTCCAGTGCTTCTATCTCTGGTGCGGAACGATAGCTTCCAAGCTGTACTTTGGATGCAGCTTCATCAATAATATCGATTGCTTTATCCGGAAGAAATCGGTCATTAATATATCGAACTGACATTCTAACCGCAGCCTCCAGAGCCTCATCTTCAATTCTTACCCCATGATGTTTCTCATAATACGGACGAAGTCCTTTCAAAATCTCAAGGGCCTCCTGTTCTGTCGGCTCTTCTACGGTAACCGGCTGAAATCTTCGCTCCAGCGCAGCATCCTTTTCGATGTATTTACGATATTCCTCCAGTGTTGTTGCACCAATCAGCTGAATTTCTCCTCTTGAAAGAGAAGGCTTCAGAATATTGGACGCATCCAGAGCACCTTCTGCCCCTCCGGCGCCAATGATTGTGTGAAGTTCATCAATAAAAAGAAGAATTCCCTGGTTTACACGCACCTCATCAATTACCTTACGGATACGTTCCTCAAATTCTCCCCTATACTTACTTCCGGCAACCATTCCTGACATATCAAGAACAACAACTCTTTTATCACGCACAGAATCCGGAACAAGTCCTGAAACAATTCTCTGTGCCAGACCTTCAACAATCGCAGTCTTACCAACTCCCGGTTCTCCAACCAGACACGGATTATTCTTACTTCTTCTGCTCAGGATCTGAATCAGTCGTGTAATCTCTCTGTCACGTCCAACCACAGGATCCAATTTGCCTTCTGCTGCCATCACAGTCAGATCTCTGCTGTACTGGTCCAGCGTCGGCGTCGCTGCCCCACTCTTCTGTGTTTTTTGATTTCTGCCACCCTGTAGTTCTTCTGCTGTTGGATTCTCAATTCCCATCGCGGTCAGAACTGCCACATACAGTTTCTGGATATTGACTCCCATTGTATAAAGAAGCCTGGTCGCAACACAATCCGTCTCTTTAAGCATTGCCACAAGAAGATGTTCCGTTCCGGCCTGTGCTTCTTTCTGATTTTCTGCCTCCTGTACGGATCTTTCAAGCACTCTCAGCGCTCTTGGGCTGTATTCCGGTGCCTTTTCCGTAACCAGCACCTCTGACGGTGCGATCAGTTCTTCGATCAGCTGGCGCAACGCATCTTCTTCTACATTAAATTCTTCCAGAATCCTGCCCGCCGTACCCTCTTTTTCCTTTAGCAGACCTACCAGAATATGCTCTGTGCCAATATATGAATGATTACAGGACTGTGCGGTGGTTTTTGCCAGTTTTAACGCATTTGCAGCCTGTCTGGTAAATTTATCCTGCATAGTTTGTTCCTCCTAGTTGTCAATTTCGTATTCGTCATAGATCTCATCGATCAGATCATGCACTTCACTTCTGCTGACGTTTCTGCAGCAGCCCTTTGCCAATGCTACAAGAAGATTTTCTTTCATTTCTTCCAGTGCTTTGATCTTATCAACATCCACAGCGATAATTGCCCCACGTCTGCGGTCGATCGTAACAAAACCTTCCTGACGCAACAAAGAATATGCTTTGTTTACCGTATGCATATTAATTCCTACTGTATCCGCCAACTGTCGAACTGACGGAAGCGGATCTCCCTCTTGCAGTCTGGAAGTAGCAATTCCCATTATAATCTGATTCATAAGCTGTACATATATAGCTTCATCACTGTTAAAATCTATTTCAATGACCATTTCCGTCAGCCTCCCATTGTTTTTCAATGTTATACATATAGTAGCACATACAGCAGATTTTGCAAGTAAAAAATAAAAACAGGCAGCCTGTTCAGCCACCTGTCTTATTATCATTATGTCATTTTTATCAGCCAAGAATCTTCTTAAACTGTTCTTTATTAAGAATAAGATTAAATCCCATTGGATTAAATACCATTGCTTCCGCCTGATTGATCAGAATTTCCGGAAGTTTGTCAAATGGAATTTTTGCCAGGCGAAGTTTTTTACCTTTTGCAAATTTTTCAAATTCCATAACATCAGAAAATACCGGCTGTAAAATCTGGCCTTCTTTATTTTTCAGATACGGAATATTAATTTTTTTCGGATTTTCTTCGTCACGTTCCATTGCTACCAGGAAATGAGATTTTTTCAGATTTGCAATCAGTTCCTCTTCCAGTGCTCTTAAATTTTTGTGTTCTTCTTTTTCAACCGGACGTCGAAGTTCCTGCATAAAATAGATACCTGAAAGCTGTAATGTTGGATTGATCAGCGGACGTTTAGCCGGCTCCATCTGACTGAGATCTGGTTTTCTTACGATTTTTTCCAGATCAATCTCAATTTCATCTGCTCCGTTATTCCAGATTACAGAGTTTACGCCAATAGAAAACAGAAGTCCGTACATTCTCGGAAAATCTTTTTTCTCATAACGCATCCCCATAAGAAGGATTTTATCTTCCAGTTTCTTTTTGCCATATTCCTTCAAAGTTTCCTCTTCTGCAAAAAACCACACCTGATCATTATATGTTTCTTCTCCGCAAGTTACATAAGGCAGTTTTGTTGCCTGTGAATATGCCACAAACACTGTCTCCCTTGCCTGAAGTTCTTTGACTGCATCTTCTACACTAATACCCATTTTGTTTTCCTTTCATTTATCGCTTCCGCATGATATATCATAAATTATACCATATTTCACGAAAAATGGCACACTTTTTTGGTGATTTTTTTATATTATCATTCCGTTTATTACTTCAGGCCTCATCAATGGCTTTTCCAATATCATGACGCATATATTTATTCGCAAACTGAATCCACTCTGTTGCATCATAAGCATTTTTGCGTGCCTCTTTCAGAGTCTTTCCTTTTGCTGTAATTCCAAGTACACGGCCGCCATTTGTAACAATCTGTCCATCCTGGAATTTGGTTCCGGCATGGAAACAATAATATCCATCTTTACCTTTAAAGTTTTCAAATCCATACATTGGAATGCCCTTTTCGTATTTTACAGGATATCCTTCACTTGCAAGGACCACACATACAGCCGCATTATCCTCAAATTCCAGCTCTATCTTATCCAGTGTTCCATTCACGCAGGCTTCCATAACTTCTATAATATCTGTTTTCATTCTTGGAAGTACAACCTGTGCTTCCGGATCTCCAAATCGTGCATTATATTCCAGTACCTTCGGTCCTTCTGCTGTAAGCATCAGTCCAAAGAAAATAATCCCGACAAATGGACGACCTTCTGCTGCCATCGCATCTACTGTTGCCTGATAAACGTGCTGTTTGCAAAATTCGTCAACTTCTTTTGTATAAAATGGACTTGGTGAAAACGTTCCCATCCCACCTGTATTTAATCCTTTATCACCATCCATGGCACGTTTATGGTCCTGCGCAGATGTCATAGTACGGATAGTTTTACCATCTACAAAAGAAAGTACTGACACTTCTCGACCAGTCATAAATTCTTCAATGACCATAGTATTTCCGGCACTTCCGAATTTTTTGTCTTCCATAATTTCTTTAACGCCAGCTTCCGCTTCTTCCAGCGTATTACAGATCAAAACTCCCTTTCCAAGAGCAAGTCCGTCTGCCTTGAGAACGATTGGGAATTTTGCCTGCGTATGTAAATAATCAAGTGCTTTCTGTGGATCATCAAAGTTCTCATATGCCGCGGTTGGAATTCCGTATTTCTTCATCAGATCTTTTGAAAACGCCTTGGAGCCTTCAAGGATTGCTGCATTCTTACGAGGTCCGAATACCTTCAGTCCGCGGGCTTCAAATACATCCACCACGCCGCCCACCAACGGGTCATCCATACCAATGATTGTCAGATCCACTTTATTTTCTTCTGCAAAATCAGCAAGCTTCTCAAATTCCATGGCTCCGATCGCCACACATTCTGCATATTCTGAAATTCCTGCATTCCCAGGTGCACAGTAAATTTTGTCTACCTTGGGACTTTTTGCAACACTCCATGCGATTGCATGTTCTCTTCCGCCACTTCCAACAATCAGTACTTTCATGAGCTTTTATCTGCCTCCTACTATTAGACTTCTTCTATCAACAACAAATTTTTATTAATAAAGCATTCTTAATCAATAACAACTTTTCCATTCTGAACCGAAACTCTGTTATTCGCAATCAGATCAATTGCTTTCGGAAGGATTTTCCATTCTGCTTCCTCCATAACACGACGTTGAAGCACCTCCGGAGTGTCTCCCTGCTGTACTTCCACCGCTTTTTGAAGGATGATCGGTCCTGTATCTGTACCGGTATCCACAAAATGAACCGTTGCACCGCTAACCTTGACTCCGCGTGCAAGCACACCCTCATGGACATGAAGACCATAAAATCCTACGCCACAAAAAGACGGAATGAGGGATGGATGAATATTGATGATTCTGTTCGGATATGCTTCCACGATCATAGGTGGAATTGCCACCAGAAAGCCTGCCAGTACAACCAGTTCCACCTTATTTTCCTGTAATTCCTGCAGAAGCGCTTTATGAAATTCTTCTCGATTTTCAAATTTCTTCGGAGAAATGCACTTAGCCGGGATTCCCCGGCTCTCTGCGCGTTTCAGTGCATATGCGCCTGGATTATTACTGATCACCAGACCGACTTCCGCATTTGTGATCACACCGCTGTCAATCGCATCCATGATCGCCTGCAGATTTGTACCGCCTCCTGATACTAGAACACCAAGCTTTAACATAAAGTCACTCCCTTTTCTCCGGCCTCAATACGGCCAACTACATATGGAGTGTCTCCTGCCTGACGAATAGCCTCCATTGTCTTATCTACATCTGAAGGATCTACTGCCAGAACCATACCAAGTCCCATATTAAAAGTATTGTACATCATCTTTTCTTCGATATCTCCGGTCTTTGCAAGAAGGTCAAAAATCGGAAGAACCGGATAGCTGTTCTTCTCAATGACAGCTCTTGTGCCATCTTTCAGCATACGAGGAACATTTTCATAAAAGCCACCACCGGTAATATGGCTGCATGCATGAATACGAACTCCGGCTTCTTTAACACTTTTCAGTGCTTTTACATAAATTCTTGTCGGAGCAAGCAGTGCCTCACCAAGAGTTGTTCCAAGTTCATCATAATATGTATCCAGAGATTCTTTTGTCATTTCAAACACTTTGCGGACAAGTGAAAATCCATTGCTGTGAACGCCTGTAGAAGCCATACCGATCAGAACGTCTCCTGGTTTCAGTTCTTCGCCAGTAAGAAGATCTTTCTTATCGATCACACCAACTGCAAACCCAGCAAGATCATATTCATCTTCCGGCATAAGTCCCGGATGTTCTGCAGTTTCACCACCGATCAATGCTGCACCTGACTGTACACAGCCCTCTGCAACGCCACTTACGATCTCTGCGATCTTTTCCGGATAATTTTTTCCACATGCAATGTAATCCAGGAAGAACAGTGGTTCTGCACCTGCACATGCAATATCATTTACACACATGGCTACAGCATCGATTCCGATCGTATCGTGTTTATCCATGATCATAGCAAGCTTAACTTTGGTTCCGCAGCCATCTGTACCGGATACGAGTGTTGGTTCTTCCATATTTTTGAATGCATTCATGGAAAATGCTCCCGAAAATCCACCGATTCCGCCTAAAACTTCCGGTCTCATGGTCTTTGCAATATGTTTCTTCATTAACTCAACTGACTTGTAACCAGCTTCTATATCCACACCTGCTTTTTTGTAATCCATAATCTTCTGATCTCCTCCACCTGTTTTTAATAAGCTTTGTATCCAACTTTCTGAAGTCTGGCATCCTTTGCCTCAACCTGCTCTTTCAGTTCCTGACTGTATGCTTTCAATCTGTCCAGAAGTTCCGGATCAGATGTTGCCAGAATCTTTGCGGCAAGAAGTCCTGCATTTGCGCCTCCATTGATTGCTACTGTTGCTACCGGAATTCCGGACGGCATCTGTACGATTGAATACAGTGAATCTCTTCCTCCAAGAGATGTTGTATGCATTGGAATGCCGATAACCGGCATCGGAAAGATTGCTGCACACATTCCCGGAAGATGTGCTGCCATTCCTGCTCCTGCAATAATTACTTTGAATCCTTTTTCTTCTGCCGTCTTTGCATACTCAAAGAACACATCCGGTTCTCTGTGTGCAGAAATAATCTTCATCTCATATTCAACGCCCAGCTTGTCAAGAATTGCTGCCGCCTTACTCATAACCGGCATATCTGAGTCGCTTCCCATTACAATCCCAACTTTTTTCATTGGTGGCCTCCTCGTATAATTTCTTACATCTTCAGGTTGATTCTACTAAGATTCTAAAATTGTGTCAATAAAATTACGGAAAAGAAATATTTTGGCGGGCAAACTCTTTTTGTACAAAAAAAGTTTGCCCACCTCATAAAATAAATAAGCTATCGTTATTTTTCAAAAGGACGATTCAGTTCTTCCGTTCCCGGAAGCACAAAACGCCCATTCTCAATAATAGAAGTTCCTTCTCCATCTTCGTCAATTACACGGATACTTCCCAGTTCTTCATATGGAATTGTAATATCTGTATGACATCCATAATAAGCCATGCTGATATCCTCTTTACGAAGAATCGAAATCTCATTATCTCTGGCAATGATTTCTCTTCCGTCCGGGTTAAATACCGGAGTATCTTCTGACCAGCTGTAACAGGTATCTCCCACAGCGAAATGTGGTCCCATTTTCTCAGCGATCAGAATTGGAAGTTTATCTGCAATACCATATTTTTCAGCTGCCACATACGCGGTTGTATTGGTCCCGATTGCAAACTCACCCATTGGGATCTTCGGATGATGGTGCAGAATATTATCCTCAATATATGCACGATTCTCCTCTTCTGTCTCAAAGTTTGCACACGAATAATCAATCACCTGTCCACAGTCAAATACCAGCTTCAGATCCTTAAACTGTAATCCGTTCAAATAAACCTTCTTTACATGAAGAATCCCACCAGTTCCGGCAAGCACCGGAGAAGTAAACACTTCTCCCACTGGAATATTTACATCTGCCACACAGTTTTCAAAATTTGTCTGTTTCCGGACATCTTCCAGTTCATGCAGATGAATGATCAAATCTGTCTCGTTGTCCTCTTTTCCTTTTATTTCTACCCACTGACAGGTATCCAGAGTCTCAATGATCGTCTGCTGTATCCGTTCATACTGTTTATAATCCAGTGTATTGATCTTCACAATCTCTGCAAAAATCTTCGGAAAATCATTTCCGATTTCCGGCACCGGATAGGCAATGATCGTAAAGCTTCTCTCATCACCCCTGATGTAACGATTTACGATCTGACCGGATTCGTTATCCAGCTCTACCTGCATTTTCTGCTGTGCCTCGTTTAAAGCCCACGCACCTTCTGTAGAAACAGGAGCAAATGGTTCTTCTCCAAAAGTCTCAATACATGCCGGTCCGCCATGAACTGCAGCCAGGTCTTTATATTTCTCATATGCATTCTGCATAGAACGAAGTTTGCGCTGTACATAATCACTGTCCATAAAGAGTGCCTGATCCTGCCTGTGATCATACTCATACTGCGGATTTGCATTTCCACCAACAAAGCCGATCCATGCATTGCCTCTTTTATTCACTGCATGTGTGGCATGGCGATAGATCACCGGTTCAAGCCCCATCTCACGGAACTGCAGGATTGCAGCACGTACCATTCGCTCAAATCCAAGATTATAACGAATGTTTACCGTCTTTTTCTTGGTAATGTCTTTTCTTCCATTAATAAAACCAATTCTGTATCCTTCCGTATATGTGCGTGCCATACTGTCAATCTCATCCTGACTGAGACTGTTCATAAATTCTGCAACTCCTATTTCATTTGCAGAAACATATTCTCCATATCTGTACAGATAACGCAGATCTGACAGATCAGAATCCATTACGATTCTTACAGCAAAATCCAGCTGCGGATCAACCGCTTCCGCAATCCTCTGTTCCATCATATCCTGACAATAGTCATTCACATAAGAACGCAGCATGTCTTCCACATTTTTTACAGATGGCAGTTCACCATTTTCAAAAGCAGCATATACTTCAAGAAAAAGTTCTGCTGTCACTGTATAATCCCAGATTTTTTTTTCATATGCATAGGCAATTGCTCCACGAAGTTCTGCGTAAAGAAATGTAAATGCCCTTCCATATTCACCGAGTTTTTCTTCTGCGTATGCAGGATTCCCGTAACAGTGTGTATAATTCTGAGGAAACAGTTCTTTATAAAGTTCTGTATTTTCTTTCTGCAATTCTTCTATGGAAAGCTTTTCTTCATCTCTTTCCAGTATGGCTGCTGTTTTCTCCAAAAAAGCCGCCATATTCTGAAAGAAATCCAGAAAATCCGGCTTTACAGTTGTTTCAGTACAGATTTCGACAATTCGATCTTTTGCCAGATCATAGCGTTCTTTCAGCAATTCATCCACTTTATCATCTCCTCCGTTTGAATTTAATTTAGTCATCGATCACATGCCCCAGCTGAATATGTTTGTCTATCAGCTGCTGCATATATTCCCATATTTCCCTGGAACCTTCTGCAGTATGCTCATTTCTTTTGTATATCTGACTCTTATGTACAGTATGTTCCTTCCAGCTTTTTCCTCCGGAAGCATCATTCAGAAGCAGTGGCTGACAATTGTCCAGCACATGTGCAAATTTCGCCTCTGCTGTCTCATATGCTTCAAATTCTTCCCATAAATTTCTGAACTTTGTACCCTGATCTTCCGGAAGCATACCAAAAATACGGTCTGCAGCCTTTGTCTCACGCGCTCTCTGCGTTGCCAGTCCTGCCTGATCATATGCATATGTATCTCCAGCATCAATCTCCACAAGATCATGGAGCAAAACCATAGGGATCACTTTTGCCAGGTCAACTTCTTCATTGGCATATTCTTTCAACAACACAGCCATAAGAGCCAGATGCCAGGAATGTTCCGCATCATTTTCCTTACGGCTCCCGTCTGCCAGATATGTCTGACGTATAATCTGTTTTACTTTATCCACTTCCAAAATAAATTTCATCTGCTGTTGTAAGCGTTCCATTTTTCACACTCCCATCAAAAAAAAGGCCAACCAGCCTACCATAAAGATTCCATTAAGGATTGAGCCGATAATACTGGTCCTGTGTGTACATTTTTCTTCTGAAAAGCTACTGATTCCCATCAGAAATCCATATACGGAAAGCAACGCTGCAAACAGGCAGATGCCTCCCACAATAAATCCATAGGATCCTTCAAGTACATAAGCTATCCCAACAGCCCCTCCAAACAGAAGCAGGGAAGCAATTGCCAGCCCCACTGACAGCTTCCCTTTTGCAGCCTCTTTCTTTTTTATGATCGCGTATCTATATCTTCTCGCCATATCGTTTTCTCCTCAGATAATTACAGACAGCAAAAAGCATATATCCGATTGCTGCCCCAAGTGTATTCAAAATCAGATCGTCCACATCAAAACATCCCACTTTTGCAATTAACTGCACTGTTTCCACCAAAAGGCTGAGTGAAAAACCGGATGCAACAATGAACAAACCGTTACGGCATTTATGCGCAATGACCGGAAGGATAAAACCATATGGAATAAAGCCTATCACATTTCCAAAAAGATTGGTGATCAAGGCAAACATCCCAAGCTGTTTTCTGTATATCCAGAATCTTCTGATTTCTACAAACGGAACCAGATTATACCGATACACCCGTTCTTCCGCTGTAACGCGCCCATATTCTTCTGAAAAGAAAAGAAAATAAACAAGAAGCAGTACATAAAGTATAAACAAAAGCACACTCAGAAACCTGATTTTACGTTTTGTACTGTCTTTCAATTTTTACCCCTATCCAGCTTCAGATCAGAATATCAGACTTTCTTTTCAGCAGTCTGCTTCCACTGACGATCATCAGCACTCCTGCAGCAACACCTGTTACAAGGGTTATAATCCCAACTGCAATACTGCATGCGCCCGTACGACTCATTGTTTTATATATTTTTTCATTCATGGCAATTCCTCCTTATGCAGATACCGTTCATCCTACTGATCAGCCAGAAACTATTTTGCACCATACTGGCTGTAATATGCATCAATTGCCTTCTTCAGTTCATCATCAATGATAACCTGGCCTTTGTATTCTTTATTGTAAAGATGCTCAATAACTTCAGCCATGGTAACGATTGCATTTGTTTCAAAGCCATACAGGTCATGTACTTCGTCAAGCGCGCACTTCACACCGCCTTTTCCAACCTCCATACGGTCAAGTGAAACCATCAGTCCAACAATTTCTACATTGGCTGCACCTCTTACCTTCGGCACTGTCTCTTCCATAGATTTTCCGGAAGTAGTAACGTCTTCGATCATAACTACCCGATCTCCGTCCTTCAGTTTGCTTCCAAGAAAACTTCCTTTATCTGCACCATGATCTTTTTCCTCTTTACGGTCAGAGCAGTAACGAATTTCTTTGCCATACAGTTCGCTGAATGCGATCGCTGTAACAACACTGAGTGGAATTCCCTTGTATGCCGGTCCAAACAGCACATCAAAATCATCACCATATTTATCATGAATTGCTTTTGCATAGTATTCCCCAAGTTTTTTTAACTGAGAACCGGTTACATATCCACCCGCATTCATAAAAAACGGAGATTTTCTTCCGCTCTTCAATGTAAATTCGCCAAATTTCAGCACCTGACTGTCTACCATAAATTCAATAAATTCCTGTTTATACTGTTCCATTTTATTCTGGACCTCCTGTCTACACGGCTTTTTGCCTGTCTTCTGTCTGAATCTGTTCAGATCATTCTCTGAATATCTTCTTTATAGTAACATAAAAAAGCCAACTATTCAATCCTGTTAACTTTCCCGTTTCGGATTGAAGTTGGCTTTTATTACTCCTATTGTCTCATTGCTTTCATATGTTTTCCCATTACATAATAGTAATATGGAATCAGTGGAATCAGTGCTGCGATCCAGGCCATTGGATCCGCCAAACAAACGCCTGCAAACGTCGTTCTTCCCGCAACCAAAACTACGATCAGTGTTCTGGCAACCAGTTCAAAAACGCCTCCCAGCATTGGTACCATTCCGTATCCCATCCCCTGCAGGGCATTTCGAAATACAAAAATTGTACACAAAAACGGATATGCCCAGAATACTGTACGGAAATATATCACAGACACCTGCACAACATCTGTCTGTGACGGGCTGATAAACAGATATGTAAAATATTTTCCACCGAAATAAACCAGAGCCATCTCAACCACACTCCATACCAGAAGCATGATCCAGGAATATTTTACTCCCTGTTTTACCCGGTCCATACGTCCTGCTCCACGATTCTGTCCGACATATGTCGCGATCGTTGCCCCCATAGAAACAGCCACCATACCAATTACATTCTGGATCTTTCCTGCAGCGGAAAATCCAGCCATATAGGTAGCGCCATAAATATTTACCGCACTCTGTACGATGATCGTTCCTATTGCCGTGATGGAAAACTGAAGTCCCATGGGAATTCCAAGAATCATCAGTTTACTCATACTGCCTTTTCGAAGTTCAAAGTTTTTCTTTTCAAGATGAAGAATCGGATATTTCTTTTTTATATAAACCAGGCAGCAGATTGCTGAAACGCCCTGTGCGATAACAGTTGCATATGCACAGCCTTCTACTCCCATTCCTGCAAAACGAATCAGTACAATATCCAGCACAACATTGATGCCCGCTGAAATGATCAGAAAATACAACGGGGATTTCGAATCTCCCAGTGCACGCAGAAACGCAGCCAACGTATTATACGCTGCAGTAACAAGAAGACCTGCATAAATAATTCCCATATATCCGGCCACATCTCCCATCAGATCTGCCGGAGAATTCATAAGTCGCAGAATCGGCACATTAAATACCAAAAATCCTATGGTCATAGCAGCAGCAAAACCAAACATAAGATAAATGGACATTGCCACAAAATGCCTCATATCGTCATACTTCTTCGCTCCAAACATCTGTGCCACAATAATTGCGAATCCACTACTCAGTCCGTTCAGCCAACCGGTCACAAAAAACATCAGTGATCCGGTACTTCCAATTGCAGCAAGTGCATCTACTCCAATAAACTGTCCTGCCACAATAGAATCTACAATATTATAAAACTGTTGGAATATGTTTCCAAGAAACATCGGTATCATAAACTGAATGATCAGTCTGACCGGATTTCCCACAGTCATGTCATTTGTTTTCTGTTTGTTCAAAATATTTCCTTTCCCGATACAAGACAGCAGAAAAAGTTTTTCAACCTTCGCTGCTGTCTCTTATGTATTTCTATTCTGTTTTCTGTAACTACTATTTTACAATACCAATCAGCTGATTGATATCCTCAACTTTCTGCTGTTCCATAAATTTCGCCAGCCCATCCACAATTTCTGTTGTTGCATATGGATTAAAGAAATTAGCGGTTCCAACTGACACTGCTGTTGCACCTGCCATGATAAATTCAAGTGCATCTTCTGCTGTTGCAATTCCACCCATGCCGATAATCGGGAGTTTTACAGCCTGTGCAACCTGATAAACCATACGCACTGCAACCGGTTTCACTGCCGGGCCGGACATCCCGCCCGTCTTGTTTGCCAGAGCAAATGTTTTTCTGTAAATATCAATTTTCATTCCGGTAAGTGTATTGATCAAAGAAAGAATATCTGCACCACCAGCCTCAGCCGCTCTGGCCATCTCTGTGATATCAGTCACATTCGGACTGAGTTTCATGATGATCGGCTGTTTTGCATATTTCTTTACTTCTTTTGTGATTGCTTCCAGTGCATGAGGATTCTGTCCAAATGCAATACCACCCTCTTTCACATTTGGGCAGGATACATTGATTTCCAGTAAGTCGACCGGCTCATCCGCCAGTTTTTCCACCACTTCACAATAATCTTCTGTACTCTTTCCACAAACATTTACAATAATTTTTGTGTCATACTGTTTCAGAAATGGAATGTCTCTTCTGCAAAAAAGATCAATTCCCGGATTCTGAAGTCCGATTGCATTCAGCATTCCGCTTGCAGTCTCTGTCACTCTCGGAGTCGGGTTTCCTGGCCATGGTACGTTTGCAACACCCTTAGTCACAACACCACCAAGTTTATTAAGATCTACAAATTCACTATATTCTGCACCAGAACCAAACGTACCGGAAGCAGTCATGACAGGATTTTTTAATTCAACTCCAGCAAGAGTTACTTTTGTATTGATCATAACTCCACCTCCGTGCTCAAGAATACCGGTCCATCTTTACAAACACGTTTGTTATGCACCAGAGAATGCGCATCAATCTCTTTTGATTTGCAGACACATCCAAGACATGCTCCGATTCCACACGCCATTCTTTCCTCCATGGAAATCCAGCATGTGATATTCTTCTCTGCTGCATACTCTTTCAGTGCACGAAGCATCGGCGTTGGACCACAGGCAAAAATAACCTCTGCCTCAAGTCCCCTTTCACAAATCGCATTTAATACATTGCCTTTTGTCCCTGCGCTTCCATCTTCTGTAGCAACATAAACATCTGCATATCTTGTAAATTCATCATTCAGGAACAATTCATCCCTATATCCAAGAACTGCTGTTTTTTCAGCTTTTAGCTGTTTTGCAGTCTCAAGCATCGGTGGAATTCCGATACCGCCACCAATCAGAAATACTTTTTTCCCTTCTGCTTCTTCCAATGGAAAGCCATTTCCAAGAGGTCCCAGTGCCTCAATCTTTTCTCCTGGTTTCAGTCTGGAAAATCCTTCTGTTCCGGTATTTTTCCCAGTCACGCGATACACCAGTCTGATTTTGCTGTCTTCTTTATCAATCTCACAGATGCTGATCGGTCTCGGAAGAAGTTTACTTCCATCTCCTGTGTATAAAGAAAGGAACTGCCCCGGACGCGCATTCTGTGCCATCTGATCAGTCTGAAGCCAGAGACTGTAAATATCTCTGCCGATTTCTTCCTGACTGATAACAGTCAAAGTCTCTTTTGTTTTTGTACTCATCTGTCTCCTCCTGCCCTCATTAGCGATTCTTAAGGGCTCCACTGATATCTTTGATCATCACTTCCACTGCCTTACGAGAAGCATCTGCATAATTCAGTTCTCCAAATTCCGCATATGCTTCCTGTTTGTATGCTGCAATGATTCCTCTGGATGAGTTTACAATTGCACCAAGACCATCTTCATTGAAGAAATGCACCAGATCAGAGCCTTTTCCACCCTGTGCGCCGTATCCAGGTACCAGGATAAATGTTTTTGGCATAAGCTTGCGAAGTACTTTTCCCATTTCCGGATAAGTTGCGCCAACTACAGCTCCGATATAGCTATATTCTTTACCCATATGATCTGCGCCCCACTCGGCAACTTTCTCTCCTACCCATTCATACAGTGGGCGTCCGTCCATGATACGATCCTGGAATTCGCCGCTGGAAGGATTGGATGTCTTTACAAGAATAAACAGACCTTTATTTTCTTCTTTGCAGACTTCGATAAATGGCTTCACTCCATCCGAACCCAGATATGGATTAACTGTTGCAAAATCCTCATCAAATCCTGCATATTTCTTGGATCCTACCTGAACATGTCCCAGATGTCCAACTGCATACGCTGCCGATGTGGATCCGATGTCTCCACGCTTGATATCACCAATGACTACAAGATCTTTTGATTTACAGTAATCAACGGTCTTTTTGTATGCCTGCAGTCCCGGAATGCCAAACTGCTCATACATTGCAATCTGTGGTTTTACTGCAGGAATCAGGTCATATGTTGCATCTACGATTCCTTTATTGAACTGCCAGATTGCTTCTGCTGCACCTTCCAGAGTCTCTCCAAATTCTGCAAAGGCATTTTCCTGGATATGTTTCGGTATGTAATTCAGCATCGGATCCAGACCTACAACGATCGGTGCATTAGTTTTGCGGATTTTTTCAATAAGCTTATTGATCATAACTGCTTCCTCCTGGAATTTATATTCTTCATATTTTTTCTATACATTATCACTAATATCATACACGAAACAAACGATTTAATAAAGTGTTTTTTACATATTCACCTTGACATTTTTAGAAGCGGGAGATATAATTCTACTCATAGACGAAGAGAACCTTAATATAAAATCACTAGTTTTTAGAGATTATATATTACCAACGATATAGTCTCTAAAATCTGGTGATTTTTTCGTCAGATGGACATTTAACTTTTTATTTTTATGGAGGTAACATCATGAACAAGGGAACTGTAAAATGGTTCAACGCAGAAAAAGGCTATGGCTTTATCACAGGAGAGGACGGCGCTGACGTATTCGTTCATTTTTCTGCAATCAATGGTGAAGGATTCAAATCACTGGATGAAGGACAGGCTGTAACTTATGATTTAACAGAAGGCGCTCGCGGAATGCAGGCTGCTAACGTTACAAAATTATAATTCTGATACTTCAAGGTTGTAATAACCTTTCAAACCATTCAATAAAAAACCCCGGTGAAAACCGGGGTTTTTTATTATCTCATTTTCATTTTTACTGTACATCAGACGAAAGATCCGAAACATAATTATCAATTGCAGAAGTATCCATTACTGTCTCTGTAACAACAGACTCCTGTTTTGTCTCGATCTTTGCATACGCGGAAAATCCAATCCATCCAACCATTGCCACACAGATTGCAATCCATGCAAGAATTTCCAGTTTGTCAATCATTTTTTCTTTTCTGGATGCTTTTGAGCGGCCTGCTTTGCCTGCCTTATAGCTGTCTACTTTTTTCTGACTCATTCCAAGAATCTCCTTTATTGTATAAGCTTAAACTTTTGTTATTATATCACACTCTCACACAAAAGGGAAGGGCTTATACAGCTACAATCACACCGCCATCATTAGCGTACATACTGCTTACTCCCGCAGTATCCAAAATAACGATATGTTTTACAGGCATTCTCTCTTCCAGTGCATTCTTCAGAAGCACTGCTCTCTCCCTGCAGTTGCAGTGAGAAATTGCAAGGATTTTATTTTCACTGTCTTTTGTTTTGTCTACAATGTTCTGAGCCATTTTTACAAGAGCTTTGTTCATGCCTCTTGCCTGATCCAGCTGACAGATTGCTCCTTCATCTGTAGAGCCCATGACAGGTTTGATTTTTAATGCGCTTGCCACAAGAGCTTTTACCTTACTGAGTCTTCCATTTTTGCGAAGCGTTTCCAGATTATCCAGAACAAAAAACGTGTGCTGGTCAGCAATATATGCTTCTACTGTCTCAATTACTTTCTCAAATGAATACCCAGCTTCTTCACATTCCTGTATTTTCATCGCAATCAGGGACTGTCCGACAGATGCCGATTTCGAATTAAACACATAAATCTGCTTACCAGGATTTTCTTCCTGCAAAAGACTTTTTCCCAGAACAGCACTGTTATACGAGCCACTAAGTTCTGCTGAAAGCGTAACTGCATATACGTGATCCGCATCACAGTCAAACGCCCTCATATAGCGTTCCGGTGACGGGCATGCCGATTTTGGGCATTCCGGGCAGTCAGCTACTTTTTTTAAAAAAGAAGCCTGGTCAAAATTTTCATCATCTATAATATTTTCACCACCAACGCTCAAAGTCAGTGCTACCGACTCAAAGCGAGGATCTTTTTTCCACTCATCCAATAATTCCCCACAACTATCTATGACAATTTTATAGCTCAATTATATCGTCCTCTTTTCCATAATATGTAGTATCGAATACCACATCTATATTACCATATAGCTACATATTTGAAAAGACTTTTTCGAAAAACTCTATTCTTTTTTTTGATTCTGTTTTATAATAGAAGCTACACTAAATTATGGGAGTTCAAAATGCTTGCACTTAAAATCAACGATGTCAAAAGCTTCATGAATCAGTTACTGATCGGAGATACCTTCGATTCTTTTTCTCTGGTAGAAGCATCCATTACTACTTTCAGCAACTTCACAATTGACGGAAAAATCCACAAAGATTTTTTTGACACGGATACCGTGCAAAATATGAATTTTAATGATTCAGATTACTGTCCCTGGAAAGAGCTGAAATCTTACTGTTTTTCAATCATACGCGGCAAATTACTGCCAATACAGTTTCGAATCGTTTTTCAGCTGTCTCCGGCTCAGTATTCACTATTATTTGCAGATTCTTCTTTCCAGATTTCTACTGATCAGATTCGCGGATTAAATTTAAACCTTCAATATAAAAACAACGAATTATTCTGTACGACCGGAATTTCTTCCGATACATTTCTTCTGGACAGACACCCTGAAATCACATGGGATTCTGCAGTTCCGAAATTTTTTCAAAAACATCGATTGGATTTTGACAGGCTGTAAGATTCTTTTTGGCTTCCTCAATTGCATTTTCTGCATCCAGTTCTGTCTGGATGAGATAATATGCCAGCATATCTACAAACTCACTGTTTGTAGGTCTGTAGCGAAGAGGATAACCTGCGATTCGATCCATCGTTTCTTTATTAGCTGTCCAACATACATTAATGACCGTCCGAATATCATGTTCAATATTAACTGGTGTTGATTTGAATTTTTTTGCCAGATATGGATAGATGTCCTTCGTGATCTTAATTGGATAATCCTGAAGTTCCATCGACATCATTACTGCTTCGGCAACATAATAATATCCTTTATATTTTGAGGTCATTCCCAGCTGTCGGATTAATCGATATACTTTTCTCATGTGCTCTCCCTCCGCCTTTTCCTGTTTTGTCATTATTATACGACAATTTTTTCTTATTTTTCTTTTACATACCAAACTCGTGGTTCTTCGAAAAAAAACGACATTTTAAGAGTCACACTATTCATGTTATAACTACAAAATCATAGGTTCGCCATACAATTTCAGCATATAGAATTTATTGTTTTTTGTCAACAAAATATAAAAAAATCCCGATTTTTTTCCACATAAAAGAAAATATTCGGGATTCTTTTTATATTGTCTTTAAATTTTTGCTTTTATTTTGTAAGAAGCATCAGAATTTCATTGCTTCTCTGTACAAATTTGGTCATTTCATCTGGCGATAACTGTTTATGACTCAACATTGCAAGATCATATAACTGCTGGCAGATTACTGCTGCATGTTCAGACTCCTGATTTTCCGCAAGGTATTTTACCAGCGGATGACTCACATTCAGCACCAAAGTTTCCTGACCGCCAAACATTCCAGGATCCATTCCGTACATATTGTACATCTTCATCATATCCTGCATACGACGACTTTCCTCCGAAAGTGTCATCATTGCTGCAACAGATTCATTCTTCAGATTCTCTGCCTTAACTTCCAGTTTCTCCATATTCAGATTCTTACGGAATAATTCTGTCAGAGTTTTTGCAGTATTTTCATCTGCTGCACCTTCACCCTTCAGTTCTTCTGTCACATCTGCATCAATTCTCTTGAACTGAATTGTCTGATCTTTCTGTTCCAGGTGAGAGATAAAAGTTGTATCAATATTGTGAGAAAGAATAACTGCATTTTTTCCTGCTTCTCTGAACATATTGATGTACTGGCTCTGCTGTACCGGATCTGTCACATAGAAGATCGTTGTCTTTTCAGGCTCTTTCTTTTCTGCATTCTCCTTATTCTCAGCATCTTCTTTCTTTGTATCGTCAGACTCAGCTGTATCTTCTTTCTTATTCTGCTCGATACAGTCTTTCAATGTCAGATATTTATTGTCAACATCTTTAAACAGAATGTAGTCATGCAGTTTTTCAGAGAACTTGCTGTCTTTAATGCATCCAAATTTAATGAATGGACTGATATCATCCCAGTATTTCTCATAAGACTCACGATCTGTCTTACACATTCCTGTCAGTTTATCTGCTACTTTCTTGGAAATATATTCAGAAATTTTCTGAACAAATCCATCATTCTGCAGCGCACTTCTGGATACATTCAATGGCAGATCCGGACAATCGATCACACCTTTAAGAAGAAGCAGGAATTCTGGGATTACCTCTTTAATATTATCTGCGATAAATACCTGGTTATTGTATAATTTAATTGTTCCCTCAATAGAATCATATTCTGTATTGATCTTCGGGAAATATAAAATACCTTTCAGGTTAAACGGATAATCCATGTTCAGGTGGATCCAGAACAATGGCTCTTTGTAATCCATAAATACCTTACGGTAGAATTCTTTATAATCCTCATCAGAGCACTCATTCGGATGTTTCATCCACAACGGATTCGGATCACTTAAAGATACCGGACGTTTGTTGATCTTTACACGCTCACGTGCAGGAGAAACCTCTACAACTTCTTTTTCGCCCTTATCATTTTCTTTTTCTTCTGTCTTTGCATCTTCATGAATATGTTCAACGACAACATCGTCGTCTCTCAGATCAGCTTCGTCGATTGTCTCATACTCCTGCTCTGCATTTGCATTAGACAGATAAATATTTACCGGCATGAAAGAACAGTATTTCTCAATAACTTCACGCATACGATATTCATTACAGAACTCCAGGCTTTCATCATTCAGAAACAGCGTAATCTCTGTACCAACTGTTGTTCTGTCCCCATCCTGCATATCATATTCTGTACCACCATCGCATGTCCAGTGTACTGCTGTTGCACCTTCTTTAAAAGAAAGAGTATCAATATGCACTTCATCTGCTACCATAAATGCAGAATAGAATCCCAGACCGAAATGACCAATCATCTGGTCATCCGTTGTTTTATCTTTATACTTCTCCAGAAATTCTGTTGCACCGGAAAATGCGATCTGTGTAATATATTCCTCTACTTCATCAGCAGTCATACCAATACCATTATCGATAAATTTCAAAGTCTTTGCTTCAGAATCTACAACGACCTGCACTGCCGGTTTATAATCATCCGGGAAAGCATATTCTCCCATCACTTCAAGTTTCTTTAATTTTGTAATGGCATCGCAACCATTGGATACCAGTTCTCGAACAAAAATATCATGGTCAGAATACAGCCATTTCTTTATGATAGGAAAAATGTTTTCACTGTTAATTGATAAATTTCCGTGCTTTTCAGCCATATTATCCACACTCCTTAGATTCTTTTTTTTTCGTTTTTCTATATACTAATCCCCTTTTTTCCAAAAGTCAAGAAAAAATTAGCACTCATTTTAAATGAGTGCTAACAAAACTTTTATCGTTTTTCATTTCTTTTTTATTTTTTGTTTTTCTTTTTGTAAAATACCACTCCGCCAATCGCACCTGCCGCAATGATCAGGATACATACAAATGGAAGGATTGGTGTATTATCACCTGTTTTTACGGAACTCTTTCTGTTCGCTGCAGGTGTAAGATTTGTTCCAGGAGCAGTCACTTTGGCTTTTGCGATGCTGAAAGATACCTGTCTGGTATCCGTTGTTCCTGTTGCTTTCCAGCTGCTTCCATCATACTGCTGCTGTGCAAAAGCAACTTTCAGCGTATAATCCCCACTCTGTGCCAGTCCAAAAGACGCAGTATATGGTGCGGCGTTCCAGACATTTGTATTAATGACTGTCCAGCTCTGCGGAACATAACGGGTGTCTCCTTTTTTCGGAGAATTATTATCCATTCCCGCACCAACTGCTGTAAAGGAAATCTTTGTCTGTGTAGTATAAACTCCATTTACATCAATGCCTGTAATCTTATTATTCTCTGCAGATGCAACTTTTGCACTGTATGCATTTACGCTGACTTCCACAGAAGTAGCAAGACTGATCTTATTATCATTATCCACTCCGGAAGGCAACGTCACGGTACCGGATACAGTAAATTTCTGAGCATCTGTACTGGACTGCTTATAAGAAGTTTCTTTCACATTCCATGAAACTGCTGCTTTCATACTTCCTTCTGTTGTTTCAACCACTACAGTAGATGGAAGTTTCAGAGAGGCTGCATCCTTCTTCGTCCCATTTGCAAGTCCGGTAACTGCTGCCGGCTGCTGAATCTTCGTAAGAACTGCATTTCCCTTCACAACCTGTAAATTCACTGTAATAGATTTATTTAAAGATGAAGAAATCTTAAGGTCCTCTGAATAAGCACCCACATCCAGTCCTGTCTTAGGCTGCACTGTATAAACAGCAGTTGCTCCCGGTGCCAGTGTAAGCTGTGCAGGATCAACAGAAACTGTAAAATTTGTCAGTGCCGGCTGTTCCAGTGTTACTGTCACATTTCCATTGTTCGTGACCGTGAACTGCTGTGGAGCAATCTCACTATAGCCCTTCTTTGCGGCTGCAAAATCAATCAACTGTCCTGAAACATCCAGAGAAGGATCTGGAGAATTTACTGTAACTGTCGCAGTGATCGGAATGCTCTTTCCATTTGTAGTATCTGTAATCGTAAATGTTTCTGTATAAGGAGTCGCATTCGCTGTAAGATTGATCTTTGGCTGAATTGTAAATGTAGCCTTAGCTCCGCTCTTAACAGTCTGTGCCTGCCAGGTAATATCAAAATACTGTCCCTGGGCTGCGCCTGTACTGCTGACTGCATCAGACAGAACAGCATCTGCATTTCCTTCATTTGTCAGTGTGATCGTCTGAGGCGCCGGAAGTTCTGTATATCCATCTACCAATGTTCCAAAGTCAGGACCATCTTTAGGATCGCGTGTAACATTGCTCACTGCCGGAGCAGGTATCGTAACATTCACAGGAACTATGATCTTATTATCGCTGTTATTTTTATCTGCAAACAGAATATTATCCGGATAAGGCGTATCTGTTGCCAGATTTTCTGCCGGTGTAACTGTAAATGTCGCACTTTCACCAGACGGAATCACCTGTTCGGAAGGATCTATTGTCACTGCAGGCGCCGCACCTGTTGAAGAAGCAGCTACTGTCACTGCCTGTGCGGAATTATTTTTTACAGTGATCTGCTGGCTTTCTGTAGATTTAAATGTCAACCCGGACTCTGCAACAGTATCATCTACTGCCAGTGTAACTTCTGTTGTGGTACTTCCATTATTTCCGCCATCTGAAGTGTTCGCATCATTCGAAGGATCTGTTGTACTGTCCGCCGGAGTTTCATCACCTTTATTCTGATCATCTGCTGTCGGATCTGATGTATTTCCTGTATCTGTTTTCTGATCATCCTGTCCGTTGCCGTTCTGTGCATCATCCTTTGCTGCCTCAACTGTCATCTTTGCTTCAAACGAAACTTCTACACCTTCTTCACTGGTATATGTGATCGTATCATCATACTCTCCTGCTGCTATCCCGGCACGCGGTACGATCCACAGCTGCTGACTGCTATTCTGTTCCATTGGATCTGAAATATCCTGAACCATAAAATGTTCCGGACTGATATCTGTAAAATTCAACGTAGTATTGCCGGTATTCGTTACCGTTACATACTGTGCCTGTATACTGTCTTCCTGACCGGAAATCACAGTTCCAAAATCTACAACTTCAGAATTTCCGTCTCCAATGACGATACTTGCATCTGCTGTTGGAGTTTCCGTTTTTCCCGTATCGTTGTTTTTCTGAGAGTCCGCAGTATCTGCTGCATCATTTGTCTGTCCATATGTGCCATCTTCTGTTGCTTCCGGAATACCATCCACAGATTCAGAACCTGCACTTTCACTCTGCTGCTTCTCTTCATCTGTTGTAGCAGCGGGAATGCCTTCTATATTCTCAGTTCCTGCCTGTGTAGAATCCTCCTGATAGGTTGTGTCTGTATCCTCGGACACACCAGTCTGTGTTGTTTCTTCTGTATCAGCAGAAGCATCTGTATTCTGAGACTGTTCATTTTCTGTTTCTTGTGCAGCCTGCTGTTCAGCAGTATCTGCAGCGGCAGCCTTTTCTTCTGCTGCTTTTACCTCCTGGCCAGCAGCAGTCTGCGCATCTATTACTGTATCTGATACAACTTTCAGACTTCCGGTATAACCATTTTCTTCTTTGCCGGTGACCGTCAGGACAATTTTGGAACCAATATCATCCTGTGTTACTGTATAAGTCTTGTCTTTTCCGAGTTCTTTCAGTTCAGGCTTCTCCCCTGCTTTCTCTGTTTCCTCATCCTCAACTGTTTTTCTCTCCCAGAGATAGGCAACATCATCCTCCGTCACTCCCTCTGGCTTTACTTCTTTAAATTCTGCACTCAATGTTCTGCCTTCTGCTGCAGTTCCCTGAATCTTCAATTTACCATCCAGTGCTGGAATTTCTGCTGCAAACACTGTTGCAGAAATCATCGACAATGCCAGAAGCACCGACATAATGACTGCAAGAATTCTCTCTTTCCGCATGATTCATCCTCCTTTTAGATTTGTTCTGTCCTGATTTATTTCTTATAGAATTCGACTTTAACTTTTCTTTAATTCTTTGTCGGTATCTATACCCCGTCTCCTGTAAAAAATTATAACACAGGTTTTTTATCGAATGTAATTTGTATTTTACAGAACTGTTACATTACCACATTGTTCCTCTACACAAAAATATCCCCGGTCATATTACTTATCGACCAGGGATATACGTCTTTTTTATGAATTTTCTTATCCTTCCACGATCAGATAACCACCGGATGGAAGTGTAAAAACTTCACATGCCTCTTCCAGTTCCTCATCAGACATTCCACTGACATCTGCTCCTGCTTCATCCAGATACTTTCTGACTTCTTTGATATTTTTTACTTCAACAGCCATGCAGTCTTCCAGAAATTCCTCCGCTTCTTCCACAGTCTCAGCTACCGGTTCATCATAAAGTCTGCCTTGTTCTTTCAAAAAAACCTCAATACTCTCTTCTGTATACATTATTTCAATACCTCCTCAATGTTTCCTTTCGCCGTAATCAGCTTTTTTAGTATTGTCTCAACTCTCTCCGTTTCATATGCCGCTGCCTGTTTTACTCCATCTTTGGCATGTGCCATTGCGAAACTGTACGGAACAGATTTCAGCATGGCAATATCATTGTATTCATCACCAAACACGATACATTCTTCCGGTCTGATTCCCAGAATCTCCTGATATTTTTCAACGCCTTTTGCCTTATTGGTATCAAAAGGAATAAAATCCACCCATGCTGTTCCGGAAGTCACAACTGTACATTTGTCCCCAAAGCGTTCATTCCAGTAATGAATCGTATCGTCCTGCAGTCCGCCTCTTTCATATACTGCCAGTTTCATACACGGTTCCGTGATTTCTTCAAAGCTATTGATTTCTTTGCAGACATTTCCAACGACATTGATCATCAGATCTCTGAAATGTTCTGTTTTCGGTCTGATATAGTAAAAATCTTTCGTGGAACAGGTAAATTCTGATCCTTCTTTGTCATAAATATTTTCTGCGATTTCACGGACCAGCTCCTGTTCAAAACTGTCCTGATAAAGAACTTTTTCATTATACACAGCAAGACCGCCATTTTCGCTGATAAACGCCATATCATCCACTACTGGCCGGAACATTTTTTTCATATTTGCATACTGACGTCCACTTGCAGCCACAAACAGTATTCCCATTTTTTTTAACTGTCTGATCAGTGGGAAAATTTCTTCCGGAAGGCTCTGCGCCCCCTTAAAAAGTAAAGTTCCGTCCAGATCACTTGCAACAAGTTTAATCATTTTTCCATTCCTCGCATATATATAATAAATCCTGTGGTTTCTCAGCCACTTTTTCCGCACCATTACTCTCCAGTTCCTCACGGTCACGAAATCCCCAGAGTACTCCTACCGTATGCATTTTTGCAGCAGTTCCTGTTTCCATATCTGTTTTGGTGTCACCTACATACATACACTCTGATGGAGATACGCCAAATTCTGACGCCGCTTTCAAAGGACCATCCGGAGCTGGTTTTCTTCGTATTGAATCACTCTGTCCGATCACAAAGTCAAAATACCCATCAAACATCTTCTCTATTACTTTCACAGCTGCCACATGTGGTTTGTTCGAGCAGACTGCCAGCTTCATTCCACGTTTTTTCAGCTCCTTCAGCATTTCTTTAATGCCTTCATATGGTACAACTTTGTATAATGGATCTTCATCAAATTTTTTTCTGTAAATCCTGCGAACTTCTTCATAATGTGTCAGTTCCGGATCACCGGCATCTTTCAGACAGCGGCGAATGAGCATATCCGCCCCTTCCCCACTGTAATATTTAAAGTTTTCCACCGGCTGTGGTTTGAGATTCATACTCTTTAAAATCTCATTTGCCACATAAGCCATTGACTCCAGTGTATTTGCCAAAGTACCATCCAGATCAAAAATACAAGCCTTTATCATTTGTTTATCCCCTTAATTCAATCCCATGTTTCTTCATTTCATAAAAAAGTCTGCCAACCGGCAATCCCACTACGTTCGTATACTCTCCCCGGATTTCTTTCACATAAATGCCAAATCCGCCCTGAATACCATAGCTTCCGGCTTTGTCCATTGGTTCACCACTCGCAATATAAGTTCTGATTTCCTCATCGGAGACCGGGTAGAAAGAAACATCTGTACTCTCAGAAAATGAGATATTCTCCCATTTTCCATTTTTCTTTATCAAAACTGTTACCCCTGTATATACCTGATGTATATTTCCCTGAAGCATTTTAAGTGTCTTAAATGCATCGGACTCATCGACCGGTTTTCCGAGGATTTCATTATTATAAGAAACAATTGTGTCTGCTCCGATCACAACCGTCCCCTCTTCCATATCAAAATTCAGTGCAACTGCAGTTGCTTTCTGTTCCGACAACTCTCGAACGATTTCTTCTGGTTTATCCGAAGTAATCTTTTCCTCTCCGTCAGCTGCGCATACCTGAAAAATAACACCGGCTGCCGCCAGAAGCTCTCTGCGTCTTGGTGAAGCAGAAGCAAGTATGATTTTTCTCATATAATATCCCTTTTCTACTGTTTTCTGTTTGTGTAAATCAAAGCATTTACTTCTGTAACAGTATACCCTGTCACCTAACATCGTGCAACCGTGAAAATGTAAAAAAAGTCGGCACCAATTCCCATATCTGCAAGGAATATATGCCAACTTTCATTTTTGCAAAAAAATAAAGCTGCTGACGGGAATCGAACCCGTGACCTCCGCCTTACCAAGGCGACGCTCTACCGACTGAGCCACAGCAGCATTTCCATAAGCGGACATTTCTGTCGCTCACAGTTGATAATATTAACAGAAAAAGCATACCCTGTCAACAGGCAATTTGTTTTTTTTGCCTTTGTGTTTTTTTACATTTATTTCTCGATATTTTTCTCTTGAAATCTTTTAAATCCGGCGTTTTTATGATATGATTAACCTTTAAAGAAACATTCAGGAGGGAAAGAGATGGAAAACGAAACCGTTTCTAAAAATTTTATTGAAAACATCATTGATAAAGACCTTGCAGAGGGTGTTTATGATACCGTACACACCCGCTTCCCACCGGAGCCTAATGGATACCTCCATATCGGACATGCCAAATCCATTCTTTTGAATTACGGACTTGCCCAGGAATACAACGGCAAGTTTAATATGCGTTTTGATGATACAAACCCTACAAAAGAAAAAAGTGAATTTGTAGAATCTATTAAAGCTGATATCAAATGGCTTGGTGCTGACTGGGAGGACAGACTTTTCTTTGCTTCTGATTACTTTGGACAGATGTATGAAGCAGCCATCAAACTGATCAAAAAAGGAAAAGCTTATGTCTGTGACCTGACTGCCGATGAGATCCGCCAGTACCGTGGAACTTTGACAGAGCCTGGAAAAGAGAGCCCGTACCGTAACCGTTCTGTTGAAGAAAATCTCCAGCTTTTTGAAGAAATGAAAGAAGGCAAATATGCCGATGGAGAAAAAGTTCTTCGTGCCAAGATCGATATGGCATCTCCTAACATGAACATGCGTGATCCGGTCATCTACCGTGTTGCTCATATGACCCACCACAGAACCGGCGACACCTGGTGCATTTATCCAATGTATGACTTTGCTCATCCGATCGAGGATGCTATCGAGGGAATCACACACTCCATCTGTACACTGGAATTCGAAGACCATCGTCCGCTTTATGACTGGGTCGTTCGTGAGCTGGAATACCCACATCCGCCGAAACAGATTGAATTTGCGAAACTGTATCTGACCAACGTCGTAACAGGTAAACGTTATATTAAGAAACTGGTTGAAGACGGAATCGTAGACGGATGGGATGATCCACGTCTTGTTTCCATCGCAGCTCTTCGCAGAAGAGGCTTTACACCGGAATCCATCAAAATGTTCGTAGATCTCTGCGGTGTCTCCAAAGCAAACAGCTCCGTAGACTATGCAATGCTTGAGTACTGTATCCGTGAAGACCTGAAATTAAAACGCCCTCGTATGATGGCAGTTATGGATCCAATCAAGCTCGTGATCGACAACTATCCGGAAGGACAGGTTGAATATCTCGATGCTCCGAATAACATGGAAAACGAAGCACTTGGAACCCGTAAGATTCCATTCAGCGGTGAATTATATATTGAACGCGATGACTTCATGATCGATCCACCACGTAAATATAAGAGACTTTTCGTTGGTACAGAAGTACGTCTGATGAATGCTTATTTTGTAACCTGTACAGGATATGAAGCAGATGATGACGGTACAGTACGAGTTGTACATTGTACTTATGATCCGGCAACAAAAGGCGGAAACGCTCCGGACGGACGTAAAGTAAAAGGAACGATTCACTGGGTAGAAGCTACAAATGCCAAAGAAGCAACTGTACGTCTTTACGAAAACATTGTAGACGAAGAAAAAGGTGTATACAACAAAGAAGATGGTTCTCTGAACGTAAATCCAAACTCTCTTACAACTGTCACTGCTTATGTTGAGCCGGCTCTTATGGAAGCAAAAGGCTATGACAGTTTCCAGTTTGTAAGAAACGGATTCTACTGTGCAGATATTCATGATTCTAAAGAAGGTGCTCCGGTATTTAACCGTATCGTATCTCTGAAGAGTTCTTTCAGACTTCCTAAATAAACACAACTATTTCAAGAGAGGCAGACCATAAAGGTCTGTCTCTCTTTTTAACATAAAAAACTGCCGTCCTACAAATGCAGTGCATTCATAAAACAGCAGTTCTACTTATCCATGAAGGATTATTTATTCCTCTTCTGTATCTTCGTCTTCTTTTTCTTCTTTGATCACTTCTTCAACAGCCTCTTCTGCATCTGCTGTATCAGCAGTTTCTTCTACTGCTTTCTCTACAGCTTCTTCTGCTTCATCCCAGGATGCAAAATCTTCGCTTGTTTCTTTCTTTTCTTCTTTCTCAGCAGTTTCTTCTTCGCCTGTCTCATCTTCGAAATCATCATCGAAGTCATCAAAATCATCTAACGGATCTTTCTTCAGTACAAGTGCTGCGATAACTCCTGCCGCAGCGGCAGCTACCGCTCCAACTGCTACATATCCCCAATATTTATTGATCTTTGCCATATTATGCTTCTCCTTTCATACTTTCATATCCAAGAGAACTCTCTTTGATATTCCAATGTGATATTGTTATAATATTACTACTTTTATCCAAAAAAGGAAAGGGAAAAGTGTTTCTGTGCATAACAGAACATCACTTTTGTACAGGTGCAGAAAAATTGCGTATTTTTCCACGGATACGCTGCAGCGCATTATCAATTGATTTCGGTGTTTTTCCCATAATCTCTGCAATCTTCACATACCCGTATCCCCGGAGATAATAATCCAGGACTTTATTCTCCATCGGACTTAAAACTTTCGTGATCTCGCGTTCCAGAGTTCTTGTACTTTCCTGATCAATAATAAGTGCTTCCGGATCTTCTGACCAGGACCCCTCGAGATGATCAGACTCATTCTCATCACTCAATGAAACATACGAATTCAGCGGCTGATGCTTTTGTCTGTTGGAATTTTGAACTGCACTGTAAAGCTGCCGGTCAATACACAGACTCGCAAACGTACGAAAAGAAGTTTCTTTATCTGCCTGATAATTCTGAATTGCCTTAAAAAGACCGATCATGCCCTCCTGAATCAGGTCATCTGTCTCTCCCCCGATCAGGAACATGGCTCTTGCCTTTTTGCGGACAAATTCTTTATATTTTTCCATCAGGTAATCCGAGATTTCCGTCTCTCCTTCTCGCAGCCTGACAATCAGTTCCTCATCACTGTACTGGTCATAACGGCCCATATAAGTTTCCCCTTTATTTACCTGCTTTTGCCAGTCGCTGTCTTACAATCTCATATGCAAGGACCCCTGCTGCCACAGAAGCATTCAGAGAATCTATATCACCTTTCATTGGTATGGATGCAGTAAAATCACATGCTTCTCTTACCAGACGGCTGACACCTTCTCCTTCATTTCCGATCACAAGTCCCATTGGTCCTGTCAGATCAAGGTCATACATAGTCTCACCACCCATATCCGCACAAACAAACCAGATGCCTTTTTCTTTAAGTTCTTCAATTGTTCTTACAATATTTGTCACCTTGGCAACTGGTGTATAATTGATCGCACCGGCGGAAGTCTTTGCTACTGTAGAAGTCAGTCCCACTGCACGTCTTTTTGGAATGATCACTCCATGCGCTCCTGCAAGATTTGCGGTACGGATAATTGCTCCAAGATTATGCGGATCTTCCACATTATCCAGAATAATAAGGAACGGTGCCTCACCTTTTTCCTCTGCTCTTGCAAGAATTTCATCCACGGTACTATAATCATAAGCAGCAACCTGCGCAATCACGCCCTGATGTGCATGCGTCTCACTGAGCTGATCAAGTCTCTCTTTGCTTACATAGTTAATAATGGTGTCTGTCTTTCGTGCCTCTCTCGCGATCGTTCTTACCGGACCATCCTGACAGCCATCCAGAATAAAAAGCTTGTCTACGCATTTGCCAGAACGGAAAGCTTCCAGCACCGCATTACGTCCTTCTATCTGTTCACTCATAATATGTCCTCTCCGATTCCCATACGGACCAAAGTGAGCATCCGTGTGTAATCCTCTTTCAAATATAAATATCCCATCAGAGCCTCAAATCCTGTTGCTCTGCGATAATCTGCCATCGTCGCATGTTTCGCCATTGTCGGAGAATGTGCATTACGCCCTCTCCGATAAACACTCAGTTCTTCCGGTGTCAGTTCCTCTTCAATGACTTCCATGATCGCAGACTGTGCTCCAGCCTTTACGAGACTGCTCGCTTTTTTGTGAAGACGGTTTACCGGACAATTTCCCTTCTTAACAAGTATTGTCCGAATAATAAGTTCATAAACTCCATCTCCGATATATGCCAGTGTCAGCGGAGAATAACTCCGCAGATCCTGGTCTTCCAAATGAAACAGTTCCTTCAGCTGTATCAGATTCGTTTCCATTTTACGCCCTCGCGAGTGTCTTTCAGCTCAATCCCCTTATCCAGGAGCAGACCTCTGATCTCGTCAGCTCTTGCAAAATCTTTAGCCTTTCTGGCAGCCTGACGCTCTGCGATCAGGTTTTCGATCTCTTCATCAAGGATTTCTTCTTTCTTCTCAAGAGTCAGTCCGAGAACATCACAGAGTTTTGTCATAACTTCAAGTGTATGTCCTGCAAATTCTTTTGAGCTGCCTTCCTGTACATTGGTATTTGCAAATTTAACAAGCTCAAATACTGCTGCAAGTGCATCTGCTGTATTGAAATCATCATCCATGGATTCTTCAAATTTTGTTACAAATGCAGCTTCTTCCTGCATCAGTTTCTTCTCGTCCTCTGTTGCTTCCTGTACGGTTGCTGCTGCCTGACGGTCACGAAGTCTTGCTGCTGCTTCTGTAATTCTCTCAAGCGCATTTTTTGATGATTCCATCAGATCTGCACTGAAATTCAGCGGACTTCTGTAATGTGCATTCAGCATGAAGAAACGAAGCACCTGCAGATCATACTGCTCTCCGATCTCGCGAACTGTACGGAAGTTTCCGAGAGATTTTGACATCTTACGGTTATCGATATTCAGGAATGCATTGTGCATCCAGTATTTTGCAAATGGAACTCCATTGCAGCATTCACTCTGTGCAATCTCATTCTCATGATGAGGGAATACAAGGTCCTCACCACCGGCATGAATATCGATCTCCTCGCCCAGGTATTTCTTGGACATAACGGAGCATTCAATATGCCATCCCGGTCTTCCGTCGCACCATGGAGATTTCCAGAACGGTTCCCCTTCTTTCTTTGGTTTCCAGAGTACGAAGTCAAGCGGATCTTCTTTCTGATCTTCACCGGATACCTGCAGGGAACGGAATCCTGACTGCAGATCATCCAGATTTTTATGTGAAAGTTTACCGTATTCTTTAAATTTCTTTACACGGAAGTATACAGTACCATCGGCTACCGGATATGCATATTCTTTGTCGATCAGTGTCTGGATCATATCGATCATTCCGTCAATCTCCTGTGTTGCAAGCGGATGTGTCGTTGCCGGTTTTACATTCATTCCAGCCATATCCTTCTTGCATTCGGCAATATAACGCTGTGAGATTTCCTCTGCACTCACACCTTCTTCAATTGCTTTTTTGATGATTTTGTCATCTACATCTGTAAAGTTGGATACATAATTCACATCATATCCTTTATATTCCAGATAACGGCGTACCGTATCAAAAATAATCATCGGTCTTGCATTTCCGATATGGATCAGATTATACACTGTCGGTCCGCACACATACATACGTACCTTTCCCTCTTCCAGAGGTACAAATTCTTCTTTTCTTCGTGACATTGTATTAAAAAGTTTCATGTCTCTTTCCTCCGATATATTACTTCTTAACAGAATCCCAGAAAACTGTTCCCTGCAGCTCAGTCCTGTTTCTCGATAAGAAGGCAGATTGCCTGAGAAGCAATCCCTTCTCCTCTTCCGGTAAATCCGAGTCCTTCTTCTGTCGTTGCCTTTATATTGATCTTTGATTCCGGAATTCCAAGTGCATCTGCCATATTTTTGCGCATCTGCGGAATATGTGGTGCCATTTTCGGCTTCTGTGCAATCACTGTTGCATCAATGTTTCCTACTGCATATCCCTGTTTTCTAAGCAGTTCCGCCACATGAACCAGCAGTTTAATACTGGAAATTCCCTTATAAGCCGGATCTGTATCCGGAAAATGTTTGCCGATGTCTCCAAGTGCAGCGGCTCCAAGCAATGCATCCATAACTGCATGAATCAATACATCTGCATCAGAATGTCCAAGGAGTCCCTTTTCCCACGGAATATCTACTCCACCCAGGATCAGTTTCCGTCCTTCCGTCAGTTTATGAACGTCATAACCCATTCCAACTCTCATAATCATTCTCCTTCTGCCTGACCGGCAACACCAGACCGTAGCAATGCATACATCAGTTTCTCACAGGTATCCGGATCTCCTTCTTTGATCTGTGTCTCTGATATCTTTCTTTCGGTCAGATATGTATCACTGCTGTTCACTCTTATCGCTCCGGAAAGGTTCAGTTCTGTCGGCGCGTTTGCAAAAATATCCGTATCTGCATATACGGCAATTGGTGCTTCCGCGGCTATCAATTTTTTCTGACCATTCCAGACCATCTCTGCTTCTGTAGATACAAAACCTTCAGCACTTGCTGCTGTGGGGACGGAAATAAAAGGAATTTTATATTGAAAAGCCACATACCTGCTGATATCGTGCACAGTACCCGAACCAACAGCCAGAATCAGATCAATATCCTCATCCATATAGTTCTCAACAATTTCGATTGCATGCTGATCTGCCTGAAGATCATCCGCATCCAGAACCAGAACCTGACATCGGTCAAAAATATCTTCCATAAGTTTCTCCGTTGCCTTACACGTATTTGTGTCACAGATCAGAAGCGGAGATATATATTCTTTAAGAAATCCCTCTGACATAGCTTCTTCAAGCGCATTTACAGCTCCTGGTTCAATCAGTATTTCCTTTATTTCATGGTGCATTTTCCCGTCCCCGCAAGGTCGGGCAAAGTCATCTGCATCGACTCGCATTTATTTCTCTCCTCCTGTATTTACTGTCATCTGCCATCATTCAGCACTGTCATGTCAGCAGACAAAAAACCTATTTTATTACAATCTATTATTATACATGATTTTCCGGAAAAAATCAACGAAAGCCATCGTACACAGCAACTACAGATTCAGATAATTATAGACAACTCTGGATATGTTTCGAATGTTGGCGATTGCATTGGACGCATTCTCCGACATCACACACAGAATATATGTTGTTTTTGTTCCATATACAATTGCGATATCATGCTGGTCTTCATCCGTCTCACCGGTCTTATTAGCAGTTGGAACGTCTACACCAAGTCCTTCCGGAATCTTAGATGTATTCTGCTGATTTTTCAGGAGATCCAACATCTCTTCTGATGCCTCTTTGCTCACACATTCTCCTCTGTAGATCCGTTCAAGAAGTTTTCCACAGTCTGTAACTGTTGTCTGATTATGCCCACCAAGTGTAATGAGTTTCGATGCTGACGGATGCAGTGTGCTCTGATAACTGGTCTTCGTATATCCCTCTTTTTTCAGATATTTATTTACCTGTTTTGCCCCATCTATAAAATCATATGTATCTGACTGCAATCTTCCCAGTTCATTGCAGGATTCATTATCGCTGACCGTGATCATGTTCCACAGAAGTGTATTCACTTTGTCCTGTACTTTTGTATTATCCACTGTTGTTTTCATCTGTGCAGCTTCATTTTTCAGAACATCATCCATATCCTGATATGTTTTTGCCATAACAAATGCTTTGATCAGACTTGCCGAGTATAATGGTTTATCATTCAGTGCAAAATCTTCATTACTCTCAAGATCTTTTACATAAACACTCCATTTCCCGTCATATCCGGAAATCATGGCTTCCAGCTGTGGTTTCAATGTATCGATACCAAGATTTTCCAGACCGGTCACCTTGCCAGTCTCATCTACCGGAAATCCATCTTCTGTCATGCCGGCTTCCTGCACCAGCACTCCATTTGTTCCTCCAAAATAATAAAGCCCGGAAAACTTCTGTCCGTTCGAAGTCATTTCCAATTCATGTGTTCCCGGTTCCGTGACCATTTTGCCATTTTCGTCAAAATAATAATAACCGTCATAGGTTGTTTTATCGACCGTATAATTACTGATATAGCGCACCTGCGGTGCTGCCGTCAGTTTACCCAGATTATTGACCATATAATAGCCGTCAAATTCCACTGGCTCTTCTGCATTATCTGGATTTTCTGAGCAGCTGAGTTTTGTGAGCTTCACCATATGTGAACTGCCAGCCTGAAAGCAGCCACTTTCATCATGATAATAAAAGCCATCCAAAACGGTTCCATCTATTTTGACATGATCAAAATAATGAACTGCTGCTGTATCATCCTTACTTCCATCATCTTTCAGACAGTAAAATCCATCACTTTTCATCAGATACTTTTCCGAACCATCATTGATCGGACGAATCTGTGCTTCATCCGTTACTGAAAGCATGCTGCTTGCCGATACTGGCAGTATCCCGGACATTCCCAATGTCATTACAGTCAGTCCAGCTGTCAAAAATTTCCATCTTCTCAAACTGTTTCCAGTTTTCATGTATTTCTCCTTTTTTGTATATTCTTTCTGATGCTTTGTTCACAGTATTTTCAATCTCTTCTGCATCTTCTTTTCAATAGTAATTGAACATAGTATACCTGATATTTTCTTTCTGTCAAGCAGACATATTTTGTCAGATTCCCGGCATCTTCTTTCTACCAGTTTATTTCTTTTCTTCCCTTTTCCAGAAAGCTCCAAGCTGCTGTTCTACATTTTCCAGAATACAGACAGCCGCATCATTCCATTCTCGGGGAAACAGCATCCTGTAGTCCCGACCTGTAAATCTTTCATCCATCAGAAGAATCGTCCCCCTGTCTTTTCTGGTCCGTATGACTCTGCCTGCTGCCTGTAATACTTTGTTCATTCCGGGATAACGATACGCATAATCAAACCCCTGCTCTCCTTTTGCATCATAATATTCTTTCAGGATTTCGCGCTCACAACTCACCTGTGGCAGACCAGTTCCAATGACAGCCGCTCCGATCAGACGATTTCCGATCAGGTCGATTCCTTCTGAAAAAATTCCTCCCATCACACAGAAACCGACAAGCGTATCTGCACTTTCTTCTGTAAATTCTTCAAGAAATTCCTCTCTTTCTCTTTCCGTCATTGAAGCATGCTGACAGATACATCTCACCCATCCCGAGGAAAATTCCTCCTGATAAACCTGCCATACATCATCCATCAGCTTATAAGATGGAAAAAACACCATATAATTTCCTTTTTTCTGCCAGCTCATTTTTGCAATATATTCCGCGATCTTTCGGTATTCCTCATATCCTCTTCTGGTATACCGACTGCTCACATCCCTGCAGATCAAAAGGCATCTGTTTTTCTGTTCAAACGGAGATTCCACATACATCCCAAAATTTTCTTTCCTTGTGCTCAACATCCTGCTGTAATATTTGAGCGGCAGCAAAGTTGCGGAAAAAAATACCGTGCTGATTCCTTTATCCAGGAATTTCTGCAGATTTCCCGCAGGATTGACGCAAAACAGCTTCATATAAAATCTGCCATCTTCTCCGAATGCCGTATAGACTACATAATTTTCATCCACCAGTTCTGATATATTCAAAAAATCCCGCACTGTGAAATAGAAATCAAGAATTCCATCCGCCACTTCCTGTGTCGGCGGTTCTTCCAAAAGCTGATCCATCTCTCCCTGTACAGACAGAAGACTGATCGGAAGTACCCCCGCATTTTCCTGTACCTTCCAGGAATCACATCCATTCCGCAATTCTTTAAGCTGACTGACCACTTTTCCAAGCTTCTTCCACAGTTTCTGACTGTAGGGTTTTATAAATTTTCGTATTTGTATGGTATCTTCAAGGCAGATTGATGCACTGTACATCTCCCGTCCTCTTTCTACAAGATTATGAGCCTCGTCTATCAGAAACAGGTATTTACCAGATATATTTTCTCCGAAAAATCTTTTCAGATATACATTCGGATCAAATACATAATTATAATCACAGATAACTGCATCCATCCAGACAGACAGCTCCAGACTCATTTCAAACGGACATACCTGCCATTTTTCTGCCTGTCGAAGAATCGTTTCCCTGTCAAACGACTGCTCGTTTGTCCACAATTCATATACTGCATCGTTGATTCTGTCATAATGCCCCTTCGCATAGGGACATGTCTCTGGATTGCATTCTGGTTTTTCGCAGAAGCAAAGCTTCTCTTTCGCTGTGATCGTAACTGTCTTAAAAAGTAACCCGTTCTTTCTCAGAATTTCAAATGCATCCTGTGCAACAGTCCTTGTAATCGTCCTGGCCGTCAAATAAAAAAGTGTTTCCGCTTTTCCCTCTCCAATTGAACGGACCGCCGGAAAAACAGCTGACATCGTTTTACCAACACCAGTCGGCGCCTGAATAAAAATCTGTTCTTTTCTGGAAATTGCATGGTAAATCCCCGCAACCATCTCTTTCTGTCCTTTTCGATAAATAAATGGAAATTCCAGTTTTTCCATCGACCGATTTCGTTTTTCTCGCCATTTCATCTGATAAGAAAGCCATTTGTGATAAGAATCCAACAGTCTCTGGTACCAACTCTCCAGTTCTTCCCTTGTCATCGTTTCCCTGAAACGCTTGATCATCTCCGTATCCAAATGTGCATACGTCATCTGAACATCAATCTCTTCCAATCCATGATCATCCAGATAGATCCAGGCATAGCAGAGCGCCTGTGCACGATGTACCAGAACCGGTTCCGCAAGCAGTTCCAGATTCTTATACACGCCTTTGATCTCATCAATGCAGATTTTCTCATTCTGCGTAAAAATTCCGTCTGCACGTCCTTCCACCCGCAGGATCAAATCCTCATATTCTGTATCTTTTTTCAGTGAAACTTCGGCCTGATAGTGGCTTCCCATCTGCTTCTGGATTTTTCGGTGCAGGCGGCTTCCTTTCAGCATTGCTTCTTTATCGCCTGCTGTGCCGCCACTTTCCAAATCACCATTTCGTAATATAAACTCTACCAGGTTACGAACCGAAATACGGATTACCGGTTTTTCCATCATTCTCCTGCCTTCTATAAAAATACTGCCATTCCTAAAGCCATCTCAGTATCTTATTACACAAAAAGGCGCATACCCGTTCCCGGAATACGCGCCTCTGTTTACTGTACACCTATTATGCTACAGCAAATTTTGCCATTACTTCATTAAATCTCTGACTCTCACCATAACATCTTACTGTAAGTTCTCTGGTAAGATCCATACTCAGAATACCTAAAAGAGATTTTGCATCAATAATAATTCTGTTATAGGAAATGTCAATATCAAAATCGCATTTGGTGGCTTCATTTACGAATTCCTTTACATCTTCCGTCGCATTTAATCTAATATGTCTTTCAACCATATGCTTATCCTCCTGTATCAGACTTTAGGCGTATTTTGTCACTACAAGGAGAATTTGTCAACAGACTTAAAATTTTATTCATATTTTTCTATAAATTTCATAATTTTGAATTTCTATAGCACAAATTTTTGTGATTTTTTCTAGTGGAATTCTATCATATTTGAACAAAATTTGAAAGAGAAAAAGATCCGGTTCGGCGCCGGATCTTTCTTATTATTCCAATTTTTCTTATTTACATCTGTGTCAGAACAAAAATATCATAAATTGCTTTTACAGCTGTTTCGAAATCTCTGTTTTCCACACCAATAATAATATTCAGCTCACTGGATCCCTGATCGATCATCTTAACATTAACATGTGCATGTGCCAGCGCAGAAAATACACGTCCTGCAGTACCTCTCTGAGATTTCATTCCACGTCCTACCACCGCGATCAGCGCAAGATCGGACTCCATTTCCACAAAATCCGGCTGTACTGCACGATGAATACCTGCGATTACCTGCTGTTCTTTTTCTTCAAACTCATCCTGATGAACATATATCGTCATCGTATCGATTCCGGATGGAACATGTTCAAAGCTGATTCCCTGATCTTCAAATACCTGAAGAACTTTTCTTCCAAAACCAACTTCACTGTTCATCATAGACTTTTCAATATTAATCGAACAGAAACCTTTTTTGCCTGCAATACCTGTAATCACATATTTCGGCTTGCGGCAGGTACTCTCTACAATAAACGTTCCCTTGTCTTCCGGACGGTTTGTGTTACGGATATTGATCGGAATACCTTCTTTACGAACTGGGAAGATTGCATCTTCATGAAGAACAGTTGCTCCCATATAAGAAAGCTCTCGAAGCTCCCGATATGTGATAGTCTCGATCACTGCCGGATTCTCAACGATTCTCGGATCTGTTACCAGGAATCCGGAAACATCTGTCCAGTTTTCATAAATATCTGCATGAATTGCTTTTGCCACCAGAGAACCTGTAACATCAGAACCGCCTCTTGAAAACGTCTTAACAGTTCCATCTTCCATTCCACCATAAAATCCTGGAATAACAGCTCTTTCGCATTTCTGAAGTCGTTTGGCAAGAAGTTTGTCAGTCTTATCGGCATCGAAATTTCCGTTTTTGTCAAATCGAATAACTGTCGCAGAATCAATAAACTCATATCCAAGATATGCAGCCATTACTTTACCATTGAGAAATTCTCCACGGGATGCAGCATACTCATTTCCTGCATGTGCCTTAAAATCTGCTTCAATCTGCCTGAATTCCTCTTCAAGAGAAAGATCCAGATTCAGTCCTTTAATGATTTCATAAAAGCGGCTTTTGATTTCTGTAAGAATATCGCTGAAATCTTCACCTGCTTCTGCTTTATCATAACATGCATATAAAAGATCTGTTACCTTTGTATCTGCGGAAAATCTTTTACCCGGTGCGGACGGTACCACATAACGTCTGCTCTCCTCGCTTCTGATAATGTCTCCAACCTTCTGAAACTGTTCCGCATTGGCCAGAGAGCTTCCTCCAAATTTTACAACCTTTTTCATAATAATACTTCTCACCCTTCTGTTTTCCTGCCGCTGTCACATTCCCTCACAGCAGTTTTTTCTTTTCAGTCAGAAAATCTGTCTTTTATTGTATTGAAAAACACAGGGATTTGCAAGTATTTCTTTATAAAAAACTAATTTTTATGCACAATATTCACGGAGAATGCTTTCAAGAGCAGACGCACTGCTTGTATGACATCTGCAGACTGGGATAGACTTTTTCTTTGCTTCTTCTACCGCACAGTTCACCATCTTATGAGAAACAGTGCCTGTAAACAGAATCATAAGATCCGGTGCCCCGATTTTTTTCTTCATAGCGCCTTTTTCTTTCGCAAATACCTTTGCTTTACACCCATATCCTTTACAGATATCCTCATACTGACATACCATACGTTCATTACCACCTACGATCACGATGCTCATATCATCACCTCTCCTTTTGTTATTCTAAACTAACTCGCATTTTAAAAGTAAAGCGGACCATAGATCCGCTTAATAAGCTTTGTGTTAGTATATGCTAACTGTATATAAAAATATTATCATACATTGTTTTGTTTGTCAAAGGATTTTTGCGATGAAAATTCTGTCACATCACAAACCGTCAGTATATCATCTCTCACCTGAAAATGAATATCCTTATGTCCATATGCCAGTCCATACACTTTATCCGGTCTGTTCTGATAACGTGGACGTGGATCATTCGCCAGTACCTCAAGAAGTGCCTCTCTCTGTCCCGTTGGAATTTCTTTTATCAGTTCTTCCGGAAATTCCACCTGCAGCCGATAATCTCTGATATGATCCGTAAATCCTCCCTTTGCATCCGGATGACTGTCTGCATAAGGAAGATATGGTTTGATATCATAAATCGGTGTTCCATTCATCAGATCCGCACCTGATATATGCAGAATTGGTCCAAGTTCCTGATCAAATTCTATCTTTTCCAGTTTCACAGAAGAAAGCCCCAGATTATTCGGACGAAACGGAGATCGTGTTGCAAATACTCCCATCCTGGTATTTCCGCCAAGTCGCGGCGGTCTTACCGTCGGCGACCAGGTATCTCTTACCGCTTCCGAAAACTGCCAGATCAGCCAGATATAACTGTATTCTTCCAATCCGCGAAAAGCTTCTGTTACTCGATATTCCGGTTCAAAAACAATCGTTGCCTTCAGTGTTTCCAAACGGTTACTCTGATGTGGTATTCCAAATTTAGTCGGAAAATCATTATGAATCCTTGCAACAACCTTCATTTCGTATACTTCTGACATGAGTATCTCCTGCTTTTCTGCTTCTATTTATACTTCCGGCAAGTTCATCCAGTCTTTCAGTGCTTTCATACGGATGTGGGCATCTTTTTCTCCTATATCATATACCTGCTGAATGACCTCCAGATTATTTTCCATTCGACTGATATCCAGTTTCTTATCCGGCTGGATTACGAATACCTCACCCTTCCGTTCAAGTTCCTTAATAACATCCAGACTGTGATTATAAACGTTATGTCTGTTCTGCAGTGTATGCACAAATTCTGGATATTTGTGATAGCGTATTTCTGCCATTTTTGTATTTTCCGGTTTTTTAACAAAACTGGCTTCTCTGGTAAGTACAACTACGATCCGGTCATAGCCCATCCTTTTAAACGCCTCCACGGGAATGCTGTCCGCACATCCTCCGTCAAGAAGCTTCATTCCTTTATAATTTACAATTTTAGATACATACGGCATCGATGCAGATGCACGCATCGCATCGATCTGTGTCATCATATCTGTGATCTTGATATATTCTGCCTTTCCTGTTTCTACATTTGTACAGGTCGCATAAAACTCTGTATCTGATTTGATAAATGCTTCATAGTCAAACGGATCCAGGCGTTCCGGAATATCATGATAACAAAATTGTCTTCCTACTACTTCTCCTGTATGCAGAAAACTCCACCAGCTCATAAAATGTTTATCGTTACGATATTTTTTGAAATAACGAAGGCTTCTTCCTTTCTGACCGGATACAAAAGAGCATCCATGCAGTGCTCCGGCAGAAACACCGTTCACTCCGTCAAAATGTATCCCCTGTTCCAAAAAAACATCCAGTACTCCGGCTGTATAGATTCCACGCATTGCGCCGCCTTCCAAAACAAGTCCTGTTTTCATCTTCTGTCTCACCTCTCTGTTGTCCAATAACTCCTGATTCTGTCATATGTTTCACGGAAACTAAGCTGATTTCTTTCCGCCAGTTCTGCCACATTCTCATATTCCGGATAATATCTTATATTTCCATCCGGTAATGTGCACGCTTTTACAATTGCTGTTCCGACCGGTGTATCCTTCTTTTGAATTTCTCTTTGCAGAATCGTACGTTCCATTTCCACTCTTCGAATACCGATCGTTGTTGTCTCTGAAAAAATCAGATTTTCCAACTTTTCTCTTTCACTCTCTTTACAGATTACCGTCAGCGTATAGGCCGGTCTGTTCTTCTTCGTATAAATCGGTGTATAATGCACCTCTCTTGCCCCATTTGCCATAAGAAGATTCATAACATGCCCCATCATTTCTCCACCACAGTCATCCATATCTGTCTCCAGTTTCCAGATTATATCTTTTATCTGTAGATCCGTTGTCTCCCGGATCAACATGGCTCGCAGGATCCCCGGACAACGATACTGGCGTTTACCGGCTCCAATGCCGGTTTTCAACATAGTAAAATCTTCCGGTAATCTGTCTGATGTACGAAATGCAGCCACCACCGCTGCCCCTGTCGGCGTCACCAGTTCTCCCTGTATGTCTGTGATTTTTAATTTTAATTTATGTGTTTCTGCAATATGTGTTACGGCTGGTACCGGTACCGGAATCTGCCCGTGCTGACAACGAATAAAACCGGTTCCTTCATACAGCACCGGTACGATCACATTCGAAATATCCAGATTATCCATACATATCGCTATTGCAGCAATATCTACAATGGAATCTACAGCACCAACTTCATGAAAATGAACTTCTTCGACCGGAACTCCATGCGCTTTGGATTCTGCCTGTGCCAATATATCAAATACACGCATTGCCATTTTCTTTGCTCTTACAGTCATTTCCGACTTCTGAATGATCTCTGTGATTTCTTTCATTCCACGATGTTCATAAGGATGCTCATGACTATGCGTATGTCCATGATGATGTTCATGATTCACCTCATGACTGTGTTCATAATGCCCTGTATATGATTTCTCACTTCCATGCAGATATTCCATATCATGATCGTGATTATCCTGTTCCAGAATAACTGAGAAATCACATGCATCTAATCCGGATTTTTTTACCCTGGTGATTTCTGTCCGAAATCCACCTACCGGAAGACTCTTCAGCGATTCCTTTAATACCTCCCTGTCAGCTCCCAGATCCAGAAGTGCTGCAACTGTCATATCTCCACTGATTCCCGAATAGCATTCCAAATATAATGTTTTACTCATAGTAGTCCCTCTCTGCCAGCCGGTTGATCTGCGTTGCAATGTATCCTGCCCCATATCCATTATCAATATTTACCACTGCAATTCCATTTGCACAGGAATTGATCATAGTAAGAAGTGCAGACAGTCCATTCATGCTCGCTCCATACCCAACCGATGTCGGCACTGCAATAACCGGTTTATCCACAAGACCGCCAAGTACACTCGCAAGCGCCCCCTCCATTCCGGCAACTGCAATCACACAATTCGCATCCTGGATCACATCCAGTCTGGAAAACAATCTGTGAATACCACTCACACCTACATCAAAAATACGTTCCACATGAGAGCCAAAATACTCTGCTGTCTGTGCCGCTTCTTCAGCAACTGCAATATCTGCAGTTCCTGCTGTACATATCGCGATCTTACCGATGTGCTCTTTTTCTTTCTTTTCAATTTTAATAATGTGAGATAATTCGTCGTATTCCACCCCTGGAAGAAGATCTTTCACAAGTTCATACTGATGTCTGGATGCCCTTGTACCAAATACTTCTCCGTTATCCTCATAAAGTTTCTTGAAAATATGAACAAAATGCTGATCCGCCTTACCGCTGCAGAAGATCACTTCCGGAAATCCGGATCGTATTTCTCTGTGGGAATCCAGTTTTGCATAATCATCCATTTCTTCAAACGGTTCTTTGCGAAAATAATGCTCCGCCTCTTCCATAGACAGTTCACCATTTTTAAATCTGGTTAGTATCTCTCTGGTTTCCAAAACAGCACCTCCTAAAAGCAAGGGAGCATGCTCATCACATCCTCCCGTTCCTTACTATATATGATACAAAATCATTCCACCTTTTTTATCATATCCGGTATCCCACATTTCTTTCAGGGAAAACCATTTATGTTCCCCATACGAAATAGCTTTGACCAGAAGATCATCCTCTTTTTTTTCATATCCGGCAAGGATAAACCAGTGCCAGATATAGTCCTCCAGTGGGCCCTTCTCATTTTTATGTTTCAACATCAGATACGGGATCAGACAGGCATTGTCAATCTGTCTGCATACAGCTTCAACAGCTTCCTCATATGTATGTGTTCCATGAAAAGCTTCCATCTGCAATCTGTCATCATGCGCATCTGCAAGATATTCACCAAACCCTTCCATAAAAAGTTCCAGCGTATCGATTCCATTCGGTCTCGGACAAAGATAATGTTTCATTACATATGCAAAATCATGATATTCTTTCCAACTGATTTCCTGCGACTGATGTGGATAAAGATTCTTTATTCCATTCGTTCTGGCAAAATAAATACAGCTTTCACAAGCTGCTATTGCACCGCATCCTCCATCACGCATCGTTACATCTGGAAACAGATCCTGATTGCCTCCATAGGATTCTTCTACAAAAAAGTATTCCAGTTCATTTTTATCTAATATGGTCTGCTTCACCGTGAATTCCCCCAGTCAGGTTTCTCTAATGTAAAACCATATTTGTAACTATATCATATTTTTTTATGAAATAAAATAAATTTTTCCAAAGAAATTCCTTCTATATTATAAGATTGTAGGATTTCTTGACACCAAATGCGCGTGCATGCTATAATTTTCGTTATATTTTGTATGTTTAAGAGGATTTCTGCCAAACATACCACTTTTTTGAGGAGGAGAAAAATGAAAAAATTTTATACCTGGTATCAGAAGCATATTACCGGTGCGATCTTTATCGGCCTGCTTCTCGGTATCCTGACCGGACTGTTTCTTGCGGACTGTTTTGCACCGGTTCTGACAGTTACCAGTCTTCTCGGCGGCATCTACATGAATGCCCTGAATATGATGATCTTTCCACTTGTATTCTGTTCCGTTGTCATGGGGATCTGCAGCATCGGAAGTATTAAAACCACCGGTAAGATTACCGGTGCTTCCATGGTATTTTTCCTTTGCACAACTGCACTCGCCAGTCTTGCCGGTCTGATCATCCCGCGTCTGATCCATCTTGGACGAGGTGTTTCTTTTGAAATGGCAACATCTGATATTGCAGCTACAGATATGAGCAATATTCTGGATACCATCAAAAACCTGATTCCGTCCAACCCTGTATCTGCTTTCGCACAGGGAAACATGCTTCAGGTTCTTGTATTTGCCGTCATCATCGGTTTTACCCTGATTGCAGTAGGTGAGAAAGGTCAGCCGCTTCTGAATGTGATCGACTCACTGAATGAAGTGTGCCTGAAGATTATCAGCACGATCATGTACTTCACCCCAATCGGTGTCTTCTGTACTATCGTACCGGTTGTAGAAGCAAATGGTACCGAAACAATCATTTCACTGGCTACACAGCTGATCATCCTGTACCTGGCATTCTTTATCTTTGCATTTGTCGTATATGGACTTGCCGTTAAAGTAATCGGTAAAGAAAGTCCGATTAAATTTTTCAAGGCGATCATGCCGGCTGCACTGAATGCATTCGGAACATGCTCCAGCTCCGCTACGATTCCGATCAGTAAACAGTGCATGGAAGATGGAATGGGTGTTTCCAATAAGATCACAAGTATTGCGATTCCTCTCGGAGCAACCGTAAATATGGATGCTGTATCCATTCTGATGTCCTTCATGATCATGTTCTTTGCCAACGCATGTGGAATCAATGTCAGCATTTCCATGATGGTTATTGTACTCCTGGCAAACGTACTTCTTTCAGTCGGAACACCGGGTGTTCCAGGTGGTGCAATTGCATCTTTTGCAGCGCTCGCTACCATGGCAGGACTTCCAGCCGGGGTTATGGGCGTATATATCAGCATCAATACTCTGTGCGATATGGGTGCTACCTGTGTCAATGTTATTGGAGACCTTGCCTGCTGTGTAGCACTGAAGGGCCGCCTCAAAATCGACGAACATAAATAAACTTACATAAGAAGAAAAGTGAGCAGTCACGCGGGCTGTTCACTTTTCTTTTTTATTTTAATTAAATTTTCACTTATAATTTATAAGCTTTAAATCCAAGATCTTTTAACGACATATTCAGCTTTGATCTCAGCAGATATTCTGTACCTGCCATTGCCGCCTGAAGAGTTGCATTTGCAGCTTCCTGAATTTCCGACTGTGCTCTGCTTCCATTTGTATTATAAAATACAAGATTCTGCTTTCCATTGTATATGGAAGCTTTCATAGTCGCTGTTGTATAGACTGCGTTTCCACTTGCATATATTCCGGAAATGACTCTTGCAGAATCTGATTTTGCACAGTTCACAAGGATATCCATTGCACTTATAATACCCTCTTTTTTAATCTGCAAAGACAGTCCCATATCAAGCTTATCGGATTTTGTATCATAAGACAGAATAGCTGTTGTCTCTGCATCTATAGAAGCCTCAATATATTTGCTTCCATCCTCACTGTATCTGCCATTCTTATTAATATAGTTTCTGACTTTTGCATAATTCTTTGCCAGCTTGTTTGCCGCGGCTGATGCTTTTTTTACGGTAACTGTACATACAAATTTCTTTCCACCAAGTGTTGCGGTAATTTTGGCTGTTCCTGCTTTCTTGGCTGTGATCCGACCTTTTTTATTTACAGTTACAATCTTTGAATTACTTGATCTCCAGACCGGTGTAAGCTTTGTGCCATTGACTTTTAATGTATATGACTTGCCCGGGTTCAAAGTAATTCTGGAACTGTTCAGTTTCAATGTATACAGTCCTGCGATCGCGGTAACTCCTTTTTTGTTATAACTGCTGAATGTCTTCTTACCTTTTGTGTTTTTAAATGCTTTCACACTGTAGGTATACTGTGTTCCCGTTATTACTTTTGTGTCAGAAAATGCTGTTTTCTTTGCACCTTTTACTTCTGCCACATTCTTCCATTTGCCACCTTTTTCCTTACGAAAAACAGTATAACCACTGGCACCTTTTACCGCTTTCCATTTAAAAACGATTTTGGATTTTCCTGAAGCTTTGGCGGATACCAGCTTTGGCGTTGCTACTCTGGCTGCAGCCTGCACTTCCGCCACATACACAGCCTCCGGTAGTGCTGCCGGAACTGTTACAGCGACCATCAGACCTGCCATCAGCCCACATAATGCCTTCTTTAATGATTTTTTCATACCCCTGTCTCCTTTCTCTTTATACACCTAATGTACTATATTCTTCAGAACTTTTCAACCATCGAAAGACTGACAAGGGATAATATAGCAAAGAAAAGTCAGGGAAAAATAAGTTTCCTGGATTTATCTGACAGATATCACGTATGATTTATCAAAAACGTCTTCTGGCTCAAGCATATTGATATTCGCTTTCTGAGACAATTCTTTGTCATAACCGGTATTATCACAACGTCCCATCCATGGTTCCAGACACACAAATGGTGCATCTCCGGCTGACCAGATGCCAAAATTCGGAAATCCCTCACAGGAAATTTCTACATACGGGGTTCCATCCGGCAATGCAATCCCTGCCTTCGAAATCTGCCCATCATCAAAAATCAGCGCATCTTTATCAAACATTCCTTCCGTAATCTGGCAGCTTCCATTTTCGAGAACAAGTGTATACACCTTATCCGGGATAGCTGTACCATAACGTGTATCCAGCAGATGATACGTCAGCTCTTTCTGTCCACTGAAAGTCAGATGATAATCCTCTCGTTTCGTACCCGGAAGTATCGGAACATTAAATGCCGGATGTGCGCCGACCGTAAAATACATGATCTCCTGATCTTTGTTCACAACTTTCCAGGCTACTGTCAGATCACGACCTTCCAGCGTATGTGTAATATACAGCTGAAACTCATATGGCCATGCTTTCTTTGTCTCATCCGTGGATTCCAGTAAATGTGTAACCGAATTCTCCGTTTCCTCCACGCAGATGAATTCCATATCCCGGGCAAATCCATGCTGTCCGGAAGTGTAAGTTTTTCCATTAATCAGACAATGATCTTCATAGTATCTTCCTACATTCGGAAAAAGAACCGGAGCATGGCGTTTCCAGTGTGACGGATCTGCATTCCACAGAATCTCTCTGTCATTCTTTTTATCAAAAATTCCGGATAATTCTGCACCGTGATCACTGATTGTAACACAAAGCTGGTCATTCTCAAGTGTATGCATAAAATCTATACCTCCATACGTAATTTTATGCCTACAGTATATCAGAAAATTGTAAAGAAAAACAGACTCCGAAGAGCCTGCCTTTCATATACCACTTATTTATTTCTGTCCTGCGATATGTCTTGCTACATAAATACCACTTGCAGATGCATGTGACAGAGAATGTGTCACACCACTTCCGTCGCCGATCACATACAGACCTTTATGACAGCTTTCAAGATTGTCATCAATTTCAACTTCCATGTTATAGAATTTGACTTCAACGCCATACAGAAGAGTATCATCATTTGCAGTTCCCGGTGCAACTTTGTCCAGTGCATAGATCATCTCGATAATGCCATCCAGAATACGCTTCGGAAGTACCAGACTCAAATCTCCAGGTGTCGCGGTAAGAGTTGGTCTTACGAGTCCCTCTTCCACACGTTTCACTGTACTTCTTCGTCCACGTACAAGATCTCCAAAACGCTGTACGATAACACCGCCGCCAAGCATATTAGAAAGTCTTGCAATACTTTCACCATATCCGTTACTGTCCTTAAATGGCTCGGAGAAATGTTTGGAAACAAGAAGTGCAAAGTTGGTATTGTCTGTTTTCTTCTCATCTCCCTCATAGCTGTGTCCGTTTACGGTGATGATTCCGTTGGTATTTTCGTTTACTACGATTCCGTTCGGGTTCATGCAGAATGTACGAACGTTATCTTCAAATTTCTCTGTACGGTAGACGATCTTGCTCTCGTACAGTTCATCTGTCAGATGTGAGAAAATGACTGCCGGAAGTTCCACGCGGACACCAAGATCTACACGATTGGATTTTGTCGGAATCCTCAGGTCTTTACAGACAGTTTCCATCCATTTACTTCCGCTTCTTCCTACTGAAACGATGCATTTCTTACACTCATAAGAACCCTTTTCACAGATTATACGATATCCGTCTTCTAATATTTCCACCTTCTGTACCGGTGTATCAAAATAGAGGTCCACATGATCTTTCATTGCATTATAAAGATTCTCAAGAACTACATAATTGATATCTGTTCCCAGATGACGCACGGAAGCATCCAGAAGATTCAGTTTATTCTGCAGACAGAGCTTCTTAAACTTGGTTCCGGCTGTAGAATAAAGTTTAGTTCCCTCACCGCCATATTCCATATTAATATCATCTACATATTTCATCAGTTCAATTGCCTGGCTCTTGCCAATATGCTCGTACAGCGTTCCGCCAAAATCATTGGTAATATTATATTTCCCATCAGAAAATGCGCCTGCCCCGCCAAATCCGCACATAATCGAGCATCTCTTACAATTGATACAGTTTTTTATCTTTTTGCCGTCAATCGGACATTTTCTTTTCTCAAGAGAATATCCCTCTTCAAAAACTCCAACCTTACAGTCCGGCATTTCTTTCATTAATTCATATGCTGCAAAAATCCCTCCAGGACCGGCACCAATAATGATCACATCATAGTTCATGCTTTTTCCTCCTTATAAGTATAGCATAATTTCCCTCTTTGTATCCCTCATCCATCTGCACCGGAATCATCTCCTGTGCATAAAAAAAGCTGTCGCAGAATTTCTCATGACAATCCATGTCATTTCCATTCATTACGGCAGTTGGAAAAATGTTCAACCTATTTAGCGTTAAGCATATTCCTTACCTATATTACGTGATTTTCGTAGCATTGTCAAGCACCAGTTTCAAGTAAGTCACACAGGGCACCGCCCCACCAGACAATGCCCCGCTCAACAATATCAGTTCAACAAAAAAATAAAGAAATTCAGATATCCTGCAAAAGTCAGCCAGACAAGATATGGAATCATCAGATAACCAGCTGTTCTCGAAATTTCAGAAAATGTTTTTGTACATAAATATACCAGATACCACAAAAACAACAGCCAGGCAAACGCAAACAGATACCATCCTGCGTTAAAGAAAAATACCGGCCACAGAAAATTTACAGCGAGCTGAATCCCGTATAAAGTCAGTGCCTTCTTTCTCTCTTCAGTTTTTGGTGTGATTGCAACCAGATAAGAAGCCGTTCCCATCATGGCAAACAGTCCGGTCCATACAACTGGAAACACCCATCCGGGAGGTGTAAGGGGCGGCTGTTTCAGTTTTTCAAATGTATTCATACTTCCCTGTGTAAGAAAACCTGAAACCGCTCCGACTCCCAGAGGTACAGCCAGGCAGGTAAGCAATGTCTTTGTTTTTTTCTTCAAAAAAATTCCTCCTGTTCTCATATTCACAGTCTAGTGTATGAAAAACAGGAGGATTTATTCATTTTTTAAAATCTACGTTTATCAGAGCTTATGTTTTTCTGCTTTAAAGAAATCTTTTGCTTCTTTTGCAACAACTCCGCTCAGAGCAAACAGCGCAATCATATTCGGAATTGCCATCAGACCATTAAAGATATCTGCGATAGTCCATACTGCACTTACTGTCATGTATGGTCCAATAAATACTGCAATGATGTATAACCAGCGGTATACGATGATTTTTTTCTTATGTCCGTTTGTCAGGTATTCGAGACAACGTTCACTGTAGTAATCCCATCCAAGAATCGTTGTGAATGCAAAGAATACAAGACAGAGCATCAATACAAATGCTGTAAACTTAGCCGGGAACGGAAGTCCATGCTGAAACGCATAAGTAGTAACCTGTACACCTTCAATTCCCTCTACCTGCCATGCACCTGTCAGGACAATGGAAAGACCTGTCATTGTACAGATAATGATCGTATCAATAAAAGTACCTGTCATGCTGACCAGACCCTGACGTACCGGCTCTTTTGTCTGAGCTGCTGCTGCTGCGATCGGTGCACTACCAAGACCAGCTTCGTTGGAGAAGATTCCTCGTGCAACACCTTTCTGCATTGCAACGATCATAGAACCAACCACACCACCGGTTACCGCACTCGGATTAAATGCTGCTTTGACAACTGTTACGATTGCTGCCGGAATTTCTGTAATATTACAGATGATTAATGTAATACTGAAGATAATATAGATCACTGCCATAAAAGGAACGATGATCTGACTTACAGTTGCGATTCGTTTCAGTCCTCCGATCAGGATCGCAGCCACGCAGAATGCAAGGATCAGAGAAGAAACAACAACTGCTACAGAATACTGTCCCAGAAACGGGATATTGATACAATTTGTCTTATCCGGGTCAAAGAAGTTCTGTACGGCACTGGAAATACCATTTACCTGGCTGAATGTACCAATACCGAAAAGTCCTACACAAACACCGAAGAATGCAAAGATCTTGCCAAGCCATTTCCATTTTGGTCCCATACCTTTTTCGATATAATAGAATGGTCCGCCAAGGCTGTGTCCGTCTTCTGCAACCACACGGTATTTAACTGCCAGAAGACCTTCAGAAAATTTTGTTGCCATTCCAAAGAATGCTGCCACGATCATCCAGAAAAGTGCTCCCGGACCACCGGCACAGACTGCTGTTGCTACACCTACGATATTACCGGTACCGATCGTAGCACTCAATGCTGTACACAGTGCCGCAAAACTGGAGATCTCACCATCTCCCTCTTCTTCATTCTTGAACATCCATTTCAGCGCCAATGGAAGACGACGTACCTGAAGGAACCCAAGTCTGCTGGTAAGAAGAACGCCACCGGCTATGATCAATACCATAAGCGGTACGCCCCAGACCTTGTCATCCACTGCAACTAAAAAATTATTGATTGCTTCCCACATCTCAAAAAGTTCTCCTTACATATGTATTTTTCAGCATCATAAAAAGGGGAATAAAAAAATAAGAACCGTTCTCCGTTGAACTGCTAAGAATCAAGATAAATCAGACAATTAAAAAAGAATAAAAATAAAGAATAAACTTCAGGATGTAATTATCAAAAGCATCCTCTGTCCTTTTGCCTGAGAGATTCAAGACGCTTACGCGTCGCTTGCACCTTCGGCCCCTGTACTGAAACAGGCGTCTCCAGAGATACGATCCATTTACAGTTTCTGTCCGACAATACGGATACCTGAGAGTTTTACTCCTTCGGTGGGCTTATACCTCTTTCCTGCAAACTTCACCTCGTTATTGCTGTTACTGCGTTATACTATAGTGCTAAATCAGAAAAAAGTCAAGATAGAAAAAAATATTCTTCCTTCTTGACTTTTTTTGGTGTTTTTTAAGTTTTTATTTCGGGCTGACAATCTTTCCAGCCACTGCACATGCTGCTGCAGTCTTTGGAGATGCCAGATAGATTTCTACTTTGGAAGTTCCCATACGTCCAAGGAAATTACGGTTATTTGTTGCTACAACACGCTCTCCATCTGTCAGAATACCACCTGCACGTCCACAGCACAGTCCACATCCCGGATGTGTGATCATTGCACCTGCTTCTGCCAGCGTATCAAGAATACCAAGTTCAATTGCCTGTCTGTAGATCTTGCGGCTTGCCGGCGTCACGATCAGTTTTACATAATCAGCAACTTTCTTACCTTTCAGGACTTCAGCCGCTGCTGCCAGATCTTCCAGACGTCCATTTGTACAGGAGCCGATAAATACCTGGTCGATCTCCGTTCCTTCCAGTGTGCTGACATCACGGATCTTATCCACCTGTGACGGGCATGCCATGACCGGAACAAAATTCTCCCCACGGTAAGTCATCGTCTTGAGATATGCAGCATCCCCATCCCCGACAAGACTCTTCTGAAAATCGTTCAGTTCAATCTCACAGTACTCTGCTGTCTTTTCATCTGGTGTGAAAAGTGCACATTTTGCTCCTGCCTCGATTGCCATGTTTGCGATGGTCATGCGGCTTGCAACGGACATATTTTTTACTGCACTGCCTGTAAATTCCAGTGCACGGTAAGTTGCACCGTCTGCGCCCAGATCACCGATCAGACGAAGAATTACATCTTTGGACATAACGTTCGCCGGAAGTTCTCCATCGATCACAACCTTGATCGTCTCCGGAACTTTGATCCACATGGTTCCAGTTCCAAGAATACTGGCCATCTCTGTATATCCGATACCGGAAGAAAATGCTCCAACACATCCGTAAGTGGTTGTATGGCTGTCTGTACCAAATACAATATTACCAGGTTTGACATAACCAGCCTCTGTCATTAACTGATGACAGATTCCATCACTTCTGTGCACATTTTTCATACCATATTTTTCTGCAAAAGCATCTCCCTCATGGAAATGTCTTGTATCATCAAGCTGGCTTGCCGGAACAAGATGATCATAAATCAGAACAACTTTATCCGGATCCCATAATTTCTTGAATCCCATCTCTTCAAATTTCTCTGCAACAAATGGAATAAAAATATCATGGATCATGACTCTGTCTACGTTAACGGTCACAATGTCGCCAGGTTTTACTGTATGACCCACATTGTTTCTGATAATTTTTTCGATAACTGTTTCGCCCATCTGCTCTTCCTCCTTAGTCCAGTCCATTCAGTTTGCGCATGGCTTTTACAAGTCCGCCGGCCTGAATGATACTCATCAGGTTCTCCGGCAGGGAAGCGATCGGGTACTGTTTTCCATTATAGTCTACATGTTCGTTCATCACAACAGTTACGGTATCCCCCTCTTTGATATCATCGTGAAGATCCGGCTGCTCGATCAGCAGAAGTCCGTTGTTGATGGAGTTTCTGAAGAAAATTCTTGCAAATGATTTTGCAATGACACACTGAATTCCCAGTGCTTTGATAATCTCCGGTGCCTGCTCTCTGGAAGAACCGCAGCCAAAATTTTTGCCGGCAACAATGATGTCGCCTTTCTGGATCTGTCCAGCCAGTTCCGGACGGAGCGGGCTGAATCCATACTGTTTCATATCATCGATTGTCTTGAGTGCCAGATACTCGGTTGGGATGATGATATCGGTATCGATGTCATCACCAAGTACCCACACTTTGCCTGTAAACTTTTCCATATTGTATGTTCCCTCACTGAATATAGTTACTGCTCACGTTCTCATATACCACGTAAACAGTCCTTAATTATATAATCTGTCAATCAGATTTCAGACGGCAGTGCGATCTTGCCTGCAATTGCAGATGCGGTAACAGTTGCTGCAGATCCAAGATATACTTTGGAGCTCGGATGACCTGCACGACCCTTAAAGTTACGTGTTCCTGTACTGATCAGGACTTCATTTTCGCCGATAACGCCCTGGCAGCTTCCCCAGCATACACTGCAGTTCGGGTTCATAACGATCGCGCCAGCTTCCATGAAGATGTCGATCAGACCTTCTTTTAATGCCTGACGATAGATGGTCTGGCTTGCCGGAACAACAAGAAAACGTACTTTATCAGATACTTTCTTTCCTTTGATGATCTCGGCACCTACGCGCAGATCTTCAATACGTCCGTTGTTACAGGAACCAAGGAATGCTTCATTGATCTCAATTCCACATGCTTCTTCTGCAGGAACAACATTATCTACAAAATCTGGTTTAGCCACTACCGGACGTACTTTACTCAGATCAAAGGTATATTCTCTTACATATTTTGCATCCGGATCACTGTGGAATACAGCCTTTGGTTCACGTCCGTGCTCTTTGAGGTATTCCATTGCTTTTTCGTCAGCTTCAAAGATACCTGTCTTTGCACCAGCCTCTACTGCCATGTTGCAGAGAGTCATACGATCACTGATGCTTAATGTTTTTGCGCCTTCTCCGGTGAATTCCATTACCTGATAGTTGCATCCGTTTGCACCAACTTCTCCAATGATGGTAAGGATCAGGTCTCGGGCGGTAACACCTTCCGGAAGTTTACCGGTCAGATTGAATTTTACAGATTCCGGAACCAGTACCCAGGAAGTTCCTGTTACCATTCCATAAAGAAAGTCTGTACATCCGACACCAGTACCAAATGCACCAAGTGCACCATAAGAACATGTATGGCTGTCAGCACCAAAGATCAGTTCTCCCGGGCGGACGTAATTCTCGATCATAACCTGATGGCAGACACCTTTACCTTCCCAGAAATCAATATTATTTTCCTTTGCAAAATCTCTCATCTTTTTCTGAGAAGCTGCTGTTTTCGGACAGTCAGAAGGAACATTATGATCCACGATAAAGACAAGCTTCTTTGTATCTGCAATATGTGGATGGTTCAGTTTATTTTTATACATATCTACAGTCAGATGTGTGGTTCCGTCATTACTCATCAGACGGTCAAGCTGAACCGTATGGATATCACCAGGTTTAACACTATCCACACCGGCTGCTGCTGCGATGATTTTTTCTGCGATTGTCATTCCCATGGTTATTTCTCCTCCTTGTTCAGTGAAGCGATCAGGCCGCCCTGATTCAGAATCCCCTGCATATATTCCGGAAGTTTGGTACAGGTATAAGTCTTTCCGTTTGCAACTGCTGTACCATCAGACATATGAAGTTCCATGGTATCTCCGGTCTGTACATCATCCGGAAGATCTTTACAGACAATTGCCGGAAGCCCGATGTTGATCGCATTTCTGAAGAAAATTCTTGCAAAGGATTTGGCGATAACGGCCTGTACCCCAAGTGCTTTGAGTACGCCCGGTGCCTGTTCTCTGGAAGAACCACAACCAAAGTTCTCACCGCCAACTACGAAATCTCCCGGTTTTACTTTCTTTGCAAAATCAGGATCCAATGATTCAAATGTATGACCCTTCATTTCATCCAGATTTGGCAGAAGCAGATACTGGGATGCAATGATCTGGTCTGTATCAAGGTCATTATGAAATTTAAAAATTGTACCTTTTTCCATAATAATAGTTCCTTTCTATGTATAACTATTCATTTTCTCTCTATTCTACCACAAATTTACGTAATAGCAAAATGTATATTTATAAGAATTTTGCATTAAAAACTCATTCAGATTTTTCCAGTAACTCATATGCAATACGCGGGCTTCCATCCGGCACATACACGATTCCACACCGTACAAAGCCATATTTTTCAAGTACATGCTGCATTACTTTATTATCCTCATGTGTATCTATTCGTAAATGCGGTATCTGTGCCTTACAGTAGTCCATGATCTTTTCCAGCACATTACGGACCGTTCCATCACTCGCAACACGGTGTACTGCAGCATACTCTGTATCCACCATCCAGCTGCCCTGTTCAATTTTCAGATAAACAGGATCCTCTCCTTCTATAAAAGCAAATACTGCATGGATTATTGCTTCATCTGCGACCGCATCTTCCAGTACATACAGATTTCCCTGAGAAATATCATCTTCCAGCAGTTCTTCCGGTCTGTCCCCTGCTCCCCACTGTGCATGATTTCCGTTCTCCCGCATAAATTGTCTCGCTGTTTCATAAATCTCATAAATTCGCGGCAGGTCCTCCTTTTCCGCTTTTCTGATCATATATGACATGTAGTTCCTCCTGAATCTTCCTTTTTACATTTTTATTATAATTAGCCGATGTTTTTCTGTAAAGTCAGCATTCAAATAGAAAAATGCTGCCGGATCTGCTCCTCTCCAGAGAAATCCAGCAACATTTTCAACTATATTTCAGGGATGATCATGATTTATTTTTCGCCTCTGCGATGTTTCAGTCGAAGTGCCCAGAAAGCAAGCACAACATCAACAAACGCAAACAGGAACATCATTGCAGAGCCTGCGACTTTTAATTCCCTCTTTTTGAAGATGTTCTACTTTTTTCCTGTATTCCTCTTCAAAGAATCCAACCAGATCAAGCACAAACTCGCAGCCATCTTTTCGTAGCCTTTCTATTGCTCCGAACAACTCATCCATTCCTTTTTCTTTCATGATCCTTCCCAGATACAGAAAATGAATTTTTTCATTATTCGGGTAAAAACGATATCTGTATTCTTTCAGATTGATTCCGGCACCATGAAGGACGACTTCTTTTTCCTCAGACAAAATTCGACGTTTTTTGAACTCCTGTGCATTTGCCTGATTCTCAAAAATTACTTTTTCTACTTTTCGTAAAGCAGTCCGATACATCACCGTAACCATATCCGAAAGCACCGGTTTCTGGAAAGCAGTTCCAAGTCCCTGTACATTTGCCAAAAAAGGAATCTTCATCTTTCCGCACAAATACCCTGCATAAATATTGGGTTTGATTGAATAGGTAATTACCAGATCCGGATTTTCTCTTTTCAATATTTTTTTATATGTACGAAGCAGTTTCAAATCCGTAACTGGATTTACACTTCTTCGATCAACTTCTGTTTCGATACAGTGTGCTCCCAACTCTTGCAGATCCTCTTCATGTCCGACAAATGGTGTACTGATCACAACTTCATAGTCTTCCATCAGTCTCTGAATCAGTTCTTTTCGGAAACGATACAACATGTATGAATGATTCGTCACAATCAACAGTTTCTTTTTATTACAGTTCTGCATGTGCCTTGCTCCGGTGCCGCCTTCTACGACGCCTTCACTTTTCAACACAGATCTGATTGTTCCGAGAATGCATCGCATATCCATAAACATATTCAGATGTCTCACATAATAGCCATCGAGTCTTGCTTTTTCACTTATTTCCAACTCATCTCTTCCATGAATCTGAGCCCATCCTGTCAATCCCGGACATACATCATTTGCTCCATATTTATCGCGTTCTTCCAGAAGATCATATTGATTCCAGAGTGCAGGTCTTGGTCCAACTAATGCCATATCTCCCTGAAAAATATTCAGTAGCTGTGGTAATTCATCCAGACTGGTTTTTCGAAGCCACCTGCCTGTTCCGGTCAGATACTGTTCCGGATCTGTCAGCAAATGGGGCGGCGTATCATGTGGAGTATCGGTCTGCATACTTCGAAATTTGTAAAGCATAAAATGACTCTTGTGGATTCCTACCCGCTTTTGCTTAAAAAATACCGGTGCAGTAATTCCATCTTCCAGCTTGATCGCAATCGCAATACCGGCAAATACCGGTGAAAGTATCACCAGCCCTGCACCTGACAGAATCTTATCGGTCGCTTTTTTCAGTTTTAAATAGCTTTCTGAAGGTTTTCGCATTGCTGATTTTCCTCTGTCTTTATGTGATAAGTAGATACAATACTCTGCATCAGCAGGCGCATGTCGTCCGTCTCATTTGCTGCAGCCTCTTTCATAACCCGGAGTGCATAATAAAGTCTGTCCTCATCAACATCGATCGGATGTCCGATGTGAATCAGCTTATTTGGGGTCTCTGTCATTCCTTCTTCATCCATGAGAAGTTCTTCATAAAGCTTTTCGCCTGGGCGAAGGCCGGTAAATTCGATCGCAATATCCTTTTCCGGGATATACCCTGAAAGTCGGATCATGTTTTTTGCAAGATCCAGGATCTTCACCGGTTCTCCCATATCCAGCACAAAGATCTCTCCGCCTCTGGCATAGACGCCTGCCTGAAGGACGAGTGAAACTGCTTCGGATATCGTCATAAAATATCGGATGATTTCCGGATCGGTGACAGTTACCGGACCACCTGCTGCAATCTGTTTCTTAAAAAGTGGAATGACACTTCCATTGCTTCCAAGCACATTTCCAAACCGGACAGCCACAAAATCTGTCTTCGAGTGTCTGTTGAAGCTCTGAATGATCATCTCGCAGACTCTCTTGGATGCTCCCATGATGTTGGTCGGATTGACTGCTTTATCGGTAGATATCTGTACAAATTTTTTTACTTTCCAACGATCTGCCGCCAAGACCAGATTATAAGTCCCAAGAACATTATTTTTGATTGCTTCATTCGGACTTGCCTCCATCAGTGGCACATGTTTGTGTGCAGCAGCGTGATAAATGATATCCGGTCGATACTTTCCAAGAACCGTATCTACTCGCTCTTCATCACGAATCGATCCAATCAGCACAGTCAGTTTCAGATTTGGATATTTCATTTTCAGTTCCTGCTGAATGTCATATGCATTGTTTTCATATATATCAAATATGATCAGACGCTCTGGTTTGTGCGCAGCAATCTGTCGACAAAGTTCGCTGCCAATCGAGCCGCCGCCACCAGTCACTAGGATTGTTTTGCTACATACATAATCCATGATCTCATCTATGTTGACATTTATTTCTTCTCGTCCAAGAAGATCTTCAATATTTACCGGACGAAGTTTACTGACATTGACTTCTCCATTCACCAGCTGATACACTCCTGGAAGGATTTTCAGTTCACAGCCCGTATCTTTGCAGATTTCCAGGATCGGACGAATTTTTCGGCTTCCCGCTGACGGTATCGCAATAATGATCTGTTCAATACCATAGTGTTCCACACTTCTTTTTATCGCATTCCTGTCACCCACCACACGGATTCCCAGTATATAACGTCCGATCTTACGGCGGTTATCATCAATCACACAGCAGATTTTCTGATCCAGATATCGACTGTTCTGAATCTCCTGGATCAATGTTCTTCCGGCTTCTCCCGCCCCGATCAGCATGATTTTCTTTTTCTTTTTTATTGAATAATGCTGTCTCTTTCGGTACCGAAGTCGGAGCAGTCTGTAAAAGAATCTGCTTCCACCTACCAGCGCGATCAAATAAAACGTGCGGATCACATAATAGCTTCGCGGAAGATGTTTTCCAAATCCAACGACTATTGCCATATCACATAGAGAAGAAACAACAACTGCACCAATGATCTTAAAAGTCTCTTCTAACCCGGCATATTCCCACAGACTGCTGTAGATTCGAAACACTGCAAAAACACTCAGCGTCACAAAGATCATCAAAATACCATAACTCACAAGCACATCAAGAAATTCTTCTGGTATCTGTTCGATATCAAATTCAAATCTTGTAAGTAATGCCATCAGAGACGAAATAATGATTAATACGATATCCAGAACGATCAGACAGACTCTTCTTAATAACAACTGATAATTTATTTTCTTTCTCTTCATCCTTTTTTCCCATAGTAGCCGTAATGGCCATAGCCATAGCCATATCCGTAGCCATACCCGTAGCCATATCCGTAACCGTATCCATAACCGGTAATTCCCATCTCTGTTCCATTCAGTACATACCCGATCAGATTTACACCTGTATCTGCAATATTTTCTACTCCGTTCAGAATTCTGTCTATGCGTGCAGAGTCCTGACGTACTACCATGACTGCTCCATCTGTCATACGGGCGATTGCTGATGCGTCCGAAAGCATGCCACATGGCGGCGTATCTACGATCACATAATCATAATTTTTACGAAGTACCTTTAACAGCCGTTCCAGATATCCGTTTCCAATCAGTTCGGTTGGATTTTTTACCATCTCTTTTCCCGGCAGAATGTCCAGCTCATACTCGCCGTAGCGGAGCATAATCGATTTGAGATCTGCTTTTTTATTCAAAACATCTGCAATCCCATACTTTTTTGTCCGAATTCCCATAGACAATGCAACAGATGGATGTCTGAGATCTCCATCAAGCAAAGCAACTTTCTTTCCTTTTTTGGCAAGAGAAATTGCAAGGTTTACTGCCACTGTTGTTTTTCCTTCATCGGATATGGCACTGGTCACGATCAGACTTTTTATTCCATTCTCTTCTGCATTTTTTGTCACTCGCGTGCGAATCGTTCGGAAGCTTTCCCGAAGGACTGTTGTATTTCCTTTCCCGTCAAGAAGTACTGTTTTTTTACTTTTGCGTCTTTTTCCATGTGATTTTGGCACGCTTCCAAGATATGCAATACTCAGATAGTTTTTCAGGTCCTCTTCCCTTCGTACTGTTTTTCTTGTTGATGCATATACAAATAAAAGGAAAATACTAACTACCGCCCCCGCAGCCACACCTTTTGCAACTGCTCCTGTAAAATTCTGCGGATTCTGTGGTTTTTCCGGAATGCCACTTTCATCCATCAGCGTCAGCTGTGTATCTCCTATAATATATTCTGCAACCTGCGGATAGTATTGGATAACTGCCTGCAGCACATCGTAAGCAATCTGGGGATCAGAAGCAGTTACATTGATCGTAAAAATTGATGTATCCTGAATTGCTTCTGCTGAAATACTTGCTGGTATCGAATCAACCCCGAGACTTTCTGCCACAATATCCGAAAGTGCACCACTGGTCAGGATATATGGAAATGTTTTACTGAGCTGTCCTGCTGTTGTTTCATCCGAATAGCTCTGATTGTATCCGTATGCCGTCTTAGTCTCCACAACAAAAGAAGAATATGCCTGATATACCGGAGTATAATTTGTCTTTTCTCTCATATACATAACGGCTCCACAGACTGCCATAAGCAGAAAACACAGGAGGAAAAACTTCTTAAATCCTCGCCACATATCATCCAGAATCGTAGTAAAATACAGAATTCCGGAATCCATCTCTGTATTACGCTCGCTTCCCATAATGTCCTCCACATCCGTAATGTCCGCTTCCTGCCATATTTTGTGACGTCACACCATTCAGGATGCAGCCAAGTACTTTTCCTCTGGTATTGTTCAGTATATCGATTGCATCATTAATGTCCTTCGTCAATACCGTGTCCTGTCTTACTACCAGCACAGAAGCATCTGTCATCTGTGCCAGCTCCTCTGTATCTGCCACAAGGGCAAGCGGAGAAGTGTCGATAACTACATAGTCCATTTTTTCACGGCAAAAAGCGATGATCTGTTTGAGCGTCATGCTTTTCAGCAGAGTTTCGATTGCATTTGAAGAAGTTTTATTTAAAATCATATACAGACCGGAATTATTCCAGTTCCGGATAATCTTCTCCGTACTTGCATGGTTGATCAGTACATCTCCTAGATCCGTCTCTTCATTATCACGGACATTAAAAATTTTGTACTGTGCCGGTTTTCGGAAATCACAGTCTATCAGCATAACTCTGCTTCCTTCCTGCGCAAGTGACAGTGCCAGATTTGCTGCTACTGTGGATTTTCCTTCATTTTCCATCACACTGGTAACAAGAAGTACTTTTGCATCCTCTTTATCCATATAGCTTCTCACTCTGGATGCAGCCATTTTGCTGGACTCCACATAAGCAAAACTTCGAAGTGGATTCTGGATCAGCATAGAAAGATAATCCTTCTTTCTTTTCATGGAAAGAGCCTTTGATTTTTTCTCATAGGCAATCGTTCCAAGCAAACGGGTATCCAGTTTTGTGGATACTTCTCCCGGATTTTTAATGGTATCTCGTATGTAGGAAATTCCGGCCAATAAAGCTATCAGGCATCCGGCTGCCACAGCAAATACCTTCATGACTGTTCTTTTTTCATCCAACGGATTGATCGGAGCCATGGCTACAGATGGTTGCTGAATCGTCTCAATGATGACATTTTTAATCGCATAATCGGAAACCGTATTATAGTTTTCCATAACGGACTGCAGTATTCGATAAGACTCAGCTGCAGTACCAGCCTTAACGGAAAGTGTGATCAGATTTGTCTCCGGAACAAGGTCTACCGACGTCTCCACCTCCAGGCTGTTCACTCCCAGATCCTGCGCTACTTTTTTCTTCAATACATTACTGCCCAGAATTTCAGTAAACTGTCCTGCCAGCTCTTTTGTCGAATTCAGATTCTGATATATATTGTTATTCATACCTTTTGCCGTAACAACAAATGTTGTCGAAGTTCGGTATTCCGGCTGATAAGTCGCACAAATCCAGATATCTGCAAACAATGCAGCAGCTATTGCCAGCAAAAGAATGGTCAGCCACTCTCTTCCAATGTCTTTCAGCATGCTGATCAGGTCTATCTGCTGAACGGTTTCGTTGTCTATTCTCTCTTCCATAAATTCCTCTTTCCCACTATCTCACCACAACGATCAGACGTACCTGACCGGTTACACTTTCTTTCCCACTGTCGTCCGTAATCTGATACAGGATTTCATATGTGCCAGGAGTATTAAAATCTGCCTGATTCGTGATCTGCACCTCATCTGCAGTAATAGCAGTACGTTCCTGTTTTTCTGCAGGATTCGGATCACGAAGCACCCCGTCCTCACCTCTTTGAAATTTAATGCCACCCATTGTAATCTGCTCCACGTATGACCATGGATCAATTGCAGTCCCCGTCGGTGTATACACAAGATACTGTGACAACTCAATCAGCGGTTTCTGTGCTTCCTTGGATGGATCATAAATTTCCACTGTTACCGGGAGCTTCTGCACGTCTCCTGCACTGTTTGCCACCTGATAGACCATTGGATATTCCCCCGGTGTATCTGCCTGCACATAATATTCACTGGACATCTTTATCTTTCCGGTTACGTCTCCGTCCAGTACATCCACGCAGGTAAGTGTTCCCATAATGTCCTGTGTATTCATAGCAAAACGTAATGGTTCCGTCAGGGAAAAAGTCGGTGCTGTATAATCGGTATACGCTATTTTCCTTGTCGCTTTTGTTGCATGATTATCGGAATCGAATGCCACCACGGTCATATTTCTTGTATGATTTTCCATAAAATTACTTATGGATTCCACGATCAGGCTGCTGGTTACATCTCCATCTTTGGAATCTTTTGCCGTAATTCCCTTCAGAAATTCTTCATCTCCTGCCTGGCAGGACACCTCTACTGAATCAGCATCCATTGTGATCACCGGTGCCTGATTGTCCTTGGAATTGATCTGCTCGTATTTGAAATATCCAAATGACACAGCTGCGATCACAAATACCACAATGCCAAGTATTCTTAACTTTTTCATGAAACTCTCCTCTTGATCTTTACCTGTCAGACAGGTCTGAAATATTTTCTCCTCCTATCCGGTCTCCGGCCGTGCAGAGGAATCTGTATGTTTTTTATGATCCGTTCCGGATTTTCTTCTGTCAGGTGCCATGCATATTCATAGCCACCTATATGAACAAGGGCTGTTTTTGTCTCGCTCATATGTGGCGTACGGATATAAGAATGATGTGCATCACTGGCAATGCATGATATCAGGTCATTTTTCAGAAGGATATGTGCAGTCTCCATAACACTTCTCCCAAATCTTCCCAGAATGCTGCCCTTATTCATCTGCGTAACGCATCCATTCTGCACCCATTCATATATAAGCTCCGGATAATCCTGTATACAAAAATAGCGTTCCGGGTGTGCGATCAATGGTATCTTCCCCGTATCAAAGATATCCTCCAGACATTCCCGGATCCACCAGGGATCTGCGTCAAACGGAAACTCGACCAGATAATAATCCGTCCCATTGATTCCACTCAGCTGCTTATTTTTTATCTTCTGTGCAATATCCTCTGAGGCAAAAATCTCCATTCCATTTAATATTTTCAATGGAATCTTTTCTTTCTTCAATACCATGCGCAGTCGTTCAAAAGCTGTTTGAAGCTGCTCTGACTGAAAATTTTCAAATCGCCCCATCTGATTGCTGTGCGGTGTTGCTGTCATGATCTCCACACCGCTCTCCACTGCCAGCTCTGCCATTTCCAGTGATTCTTCCATATCTTCTGAACCATCATCCAGATCCGGCAAAATATGTGCATGTATATCGATCATTTTTGTCCCCTTTTTACAACACAACTTTATGCAGAATATAATTCTACCCTTTTCTCCTTCCCCCTCCTACATACTAAAGTATGTGTTTTTTCCTTCTTTTTTCTAAAAATACAAATCTCTCTTCACCAAAAAAGACCCACAGATAAATCTTTTCAGATTTACCCGCAGGTCTTCTGTTCGTTAATGTAGAAATAAAAGACTTCCATAAATGAGCAGCCCCGCTGCTGTCAGTACTCCTACCGCAATGCCAAGCGACAGTAACAGAAAGTATCGGTCTCTGGAACTCCTATGTTTCTTTTTTCTTGTCTTTAAAGTGTTCTCTGCCGGAGCAGTATCTTTCCACGGACTGGCATGTTTTGTATTCGTTTTATGATATGTTGTATCCCTGTGTACCTCTCTTTTTTCATATGCTGCACTGATCTGTTCAGATGAAGCCTTTTCTCCCAGTGTGCCAAGAAGTTCCTGATTTAACTGATCTGTATAACCTTCCTTTTTTGTTTTCTCATTCATAACTTTCTGTCCCGCCTTCCTATTTCAGTTTCTTTAAATGACTCTCTCTGATTTCATAAATATGATCACTGACAGAAAGAACACTTGGGCGATGTGTCGTAACAACACAGGTCCTGCCTTTCTCCTTCTTCATAATGTTTTTTAATACCCGTTCTTCCGTATCTATATCCAGTGCCGAAGTCGCTTCATCCAAAATCAGAACCGGTGCATTTTTCAGGAGTGCCCTCGCTATGGCCAGTCTCTGTGCCTGCCCTTCCGAAAGTCCACTTCCCTTCTCACCTACCACTGTTTCCATGCCCTTCGGAAGTTTTTTTACAAAATCATAGGCGCAGGCCATTTCCAGAACTTCTCTGATTTCTTCATCTGTGGCATCTTCTTTTACCATCCTCATATTCTCAGCAATGCTTCCTGCAAAGATGGTATTGCCCTGCGGCACATAGCTGAAAAATTCTCGTGTTCCGGCAGAAAGTCTGCATTTTATTCCCTCTGCATTCTTAAGTTCAGCCCTTCCTTCCATTGGATGCAGAAGTCCAAGTAATACGCGAATCAATGTTGTCTTTCCTTCGCCTGACGGCCCAACGACTGCAGTGATCTCACCTGCATTCGCAATAAAATCCCCCCTGTGAATCACATTCTCTCCGTCTTTATAATGAATATTGACTTCTTTTAACTCAATCGTGATCCCTTTATACTCTTTTTCCAGAATTCGATCTACCTTCTCCATATCCAGAGCATTTTCTTTTTCCAGTTCCGAAACCGACATCAGGCGTCCCGCACAAGTAGCAGCGTTGATGGCAGCCGGTATGATCTGAATCAGTGAGGAAAACGAGGAAGACAGTGAATTTGCCATCTGGAAAAACATCAGCAGGGTTCCGGTGGTGATGTACCCACTCCAGAGTCTGTACACGCTCCATCCAAAGCAGATATACGAAACACCGGTTCCTATTGCTGACATAAAGGAAGACGTATACACGGTAAATTTATTATAATCCAACATTTTTTCTTTGTATCTGTTCTGAAGGCTCTGTAGCTTCTTTTCAAATACTCCTGTCAGATCAAGGGCTTTTACTGTCTGGATATTCTGAAAAGTATCATCCTGAAAGGACATCAGACTGCTGGTCATCTCGCGCATTTCATTATTATAGGTCCGCATCTTCCCCATGAATTTTCTGGAAAAAATCACCGTAACCGGAGCACTGAGAAGTGCAATTCCTGCCATGACCGGATCATAATAAAAAATAATCGCAAATGCACCAATAAACTGCACCAGCTTTGTAATACTGTTCGGAATCCAGCTGATCACGCTGGAAGCCACCTGTACAGCATCATTTGAAAGGCGGTTCAAAAGATCTCCGCTTCGAAAATCTTTGAGTTCTTTCCATTCTGTATGTATGATCTTTTCAAAAATATCTGCCTGTATCTCATTCTGTATCATCACATTGATTCTGGCTGAAATACGGCTGATGACTGCATTCGAGATAATTCCAGCTGCTGTCATGCATATGATCAGCACAGCGAACAGAAGGATTTTATCTTTCCTGACTCCGGTGACTGCATCGATCAGATACTTGGACACAACACTGCTTCCAAGTCCCATAACGGTACCGAAGACTCCTGCCAAGATATAAAAACATATAGAAAACCAATAACGTTTTACATACTGATACATCCACACCATTTCTTTGTATATTTCTTTCAGATATCCTTCTCTGATTCTGACAATGATTTTCTTTATCCACCGCTTCAAAATAGTACTCCACTTATCTTTACTGATTTCTCATCACTCTACAATTCACTACCCGCAACTTGGTCAAATTATAGCACTGCACTTTATGATTCTCAAGCAATTCAACGCTTAAAAAGTGAATATATTTTTATTATCAGGGGACGAAATGGTATCACATAACGCCAGATATTCTCAAAAAATCTCCATGTAAATGTGTGTTCATCCAAATATTTCCCTTTCCGCAAAACCCCGGTAATTACGCCAAAAATCCGAGTTTCTTTAATAGGTCCTTCTATGTTTTTCTGTCCATCTCCAATAAAATAGAACTGGTTTTCACCAGTTCTGTCATCTTTTCGCATAAAGTGAATTCTGTGCATAATATACTGTCCGTTTTCTCTCTGAAAAAAAGCAATATCTCCTTTTTTCAGAGGACGTTCAATCCTTTTTATCAGCACCTGATCCCTCCTGTCAATAAGAAACGGCATCATACTGTTTCCTGTGACAACAAGGGGAACTTCTTTTCCCTCCTCAAGAATTGAGCGGACAACCTTCATGTATTCCTGGTTGTCTACAATACGGACAGGAATTTCGTGATCCATAGAACTCTCCTTTATCTTTTCCTATATTCTGTTTTCATCATTTATATTGCAAATAACTTACAAAATACCCTGTGCTTTCATCTCACCGGAAACCTTAACGTATTCTCTGCTGTTTTCGAGATTACCAAGTTTCTCTTCCCAGGTAAGATTTCTCTTTATTTTCGCCGGACTTCCCAACACAAGTGAACCATCCGGAATCACAGTATTCTTTGTTACCAGACTTCCGGCTCCAATGATACAGTCGTTTCCGATCTGTGCACCATCCAGAATTACCGCACCCATTCCAATCAGCGTCCGGTCTCCGATCGTACAGCTATGAATCACGGCATTATGCCCTATTGTAACATTGTTTCCAATAGAAACCGGCTTATTATGACTTACATGAACCGTGCAGTTCTCCTGAATATTGGTCTCCTCACCGATTACAATTGGTGCTTCATCACCACGGATCACTGCATAATATAATACACAGCTGTCTCGTCCGATCGTCACATCACCAATAATTACGGACTGTTTCGCTATTCGTGCGTCTTCTGATATTTTTACATTTTTGTAGTTCACCATATTTTTATACTCATTTCTAATTGTACTGCATATATTATGAATGAAAAGCCTCAAAATTACAAGATATTTTCCTTTTCCATACAAAAAATCCCCCAAAACCCTCGCACCTCGATGAGGTGCCCTGGATTTCAGGGGATTGAAATGTTCTGATTTAAATCAAATCAGAAATTATTTACCAGCTACCTGAGCTGCAACTTCTGCTGCGAAGTCATCCTGACGTTTTTCGATACCTTCGCCAGTTTCAAAACGAACGAAACCTTTGATTGCAATCTTAGCGCCGTTTGCTTTAGCAACTTCTTCTACATATTTAGCAACAGTCTGTTTTCCATCTTCTGCTTTAACGTAAACCTGATCAAGAAGGCAGATCTCTTTGAGTTCTTTCTTGATACGTCCAGTGATCATACCCTGGATAACCTTCTCCGGTTTCTGGGATTCTTTCGGATCGTTCTGGATCTGAGCAAGAAGGATTTCTTTTTCATGCTCGATATATTCAGCACTTACTTCGCTGTCGCTTGTGTACTGCGGTTTCAGAGCTGCAATCTGCATTGCTACGTTTCTAGCCATTTCTTTCACTGCATCGTTAACAACATCTGTTTCAACGTCTACAAGAACGCCGATTTTTCCACCCATATGTGTGTAAGAAGCAACGAATCCGTTTTCTTCTTTCACCTGAGCAAATCTTCTGATGTGCATGTTCTCACCGATAACTGCGATCTGAGCTGCAAGAGCTTCGTTTACAGTCTTGGTTGTATCAAGTGCCCATGGCTCTGCAAGGAAAGCGTCGATGTCAGCTGCGGAAGTTGTAAGTGCCTGTGCTGCAACATCTGCAACATAGCTCTGGAATTTTTCATTCTTAGCAACGAAGTCTGTCTCAGAGTTAACTTCTACAACAACTGCGTTCTTCTCATCATCAGCAACAAGAGTCTTGCAAAGACCTTCTGCTGCAACACGGCTTGCTTTTTTCTGAGCTGTAGCAAGACCTTTTTCACGCAGGAATTCTACTGCTTTGTCCATATCGCCATCTGTAGCTGTAAGAGCTTTCTTACAATCCATCATTCCGGCACCGGTCATTTCTCTTAATTCTTTTACCTGAGCTGCTGTAATAGCCATTGTATTTTCCTCCTGGAATTATTAAATTAATTATTCCTCTGTAGCTTCTTCAACTTCTGCTTCTTCAGCTTCTGTTGTTCCCTGATTTGCTTCGATAACAGCGTCTGCCATTTTTGAAACGATCAGTTTTACGGCACGAATAGCATCATCGTTACCCGGGATTACATAATCCAGTTCTTCCGGATCACAGTTAGTATCGCAGATACCGATAAGCGGAATACCTAATGTATGAGCTTCCTGAACACAGATTCTTTCTTTCTTAGGGTCAACGATGAAGATTGCGTCTGGGAGGCGTTTCATTTCTTTGATACCGCCAAGGTTTTTCTGCAGTTTAGCAAGTTCTTTTCTTAATTCAATAACTTCTTTCTTTGGAAGTACTTCGAAAGTTCCGTCAGCTTCCATAGCTTCGATCTGTTTCAGTCTTGCAATACGGCTCTGGATTGTCTTGAAGTTTGTAAGCATACCACCAAGCCATCTTTCGTTTACATAGAACTGTCCGCAACGCTCTGCTTCTGCTTTGATAGCATCCTGAGCCTGTTTCTTAGTACCAACGAAAAGGATGTTTCCGCCGTTAGCTACGATATCAGCTACTGCATTGTATGCATCGTCAACCATGCCTACAGACTGCTGAAGGTCGATGATATAGATTCCGTTTCTTTCTGTGTAGATGTACGGAGCCATTTTAGGGTTCCATCTTCTTGTCTGATGTCCGAAATGAACACCTGCTTCCAAAAGCTGTTTCATTGAAATAACGCTCATGATTTGTTCTCCTTTTTGGTTAAATTCTTCCGTACAGATCATTTTCTATCCGGACCCAACCTCACACCGTAAGGGCACCATCCATCGGAATCTCTGTACGTGATTTTTATTTGTGCGGTTTTGCGCACATTGCAACTTCTAGAGTATAGCATAAGAAAACCCTCTATGTAAAGAGGGTTTTGAGTTATTTTTGAGTTTTACGATGAAAGTTTCTCCGTGCGGTTCAGAAATACCACTGTGTTTTCTATTCAGTGCATGCGCTTATTTGCCGTCAGTCGCGCAAACTCGGCTTCACCTCAGACAGTGCGCTTGATGACGGCAGCTTGCCTGCACTTCATGACGAAAGCCTCGTGAGTATTTCTATACCTGCACGGAGATGTTTTTCATCTGTAATTTCCTCAAAAGATATTTTATTTGCTGTATCGGTATCATGTTTTCAACTTTCTTAGTTCCTCATCTGTCAGGGATCGGCATTCTCCTTTTTTAAGGTCGTCGGGGAGGATGAGGGGACCCATGGAGATTCTCTTGAGGTAGATAACGGGGGTTCCGACCGCTTCCATCATGCGTTTCACCTGATGGAATTTTCCTTCGTGGATCGTCAGATGCAGTTCTGTATAGACTTCCGGGAGATTTTCTCTGCGGACGCGCCCTGGTTCTGGTTCACCTGCACCTTCCCAGCTTCCGCCAACAATTTCTACCTTAGCCGGCATCGTCAGTTTTTTTTCGCCGATATCCACACCATTTTCCAGTTTCTCGATCTTTTCCACTGTAAGCTTTCCTTCCACGCGGACAAAATAGGTTTTGTCCACATGTTTCCCCGGGGCAAGAAGTTCATGTGCCAGCATACCGTCATCTGTAATAAGAAGTAATCCTTCTGTATCTTTGTCAAGTCTTCCTACCGGAAAAATTCCTTTGCGATCGGAAGGTACATATTCCATGACTGTTCTGTCATTGCGGTCTTCTGTTGCACTGACGCAGCCGGCTGGTTTATTCAGAAGATAATAAACAAATTCCGGTGCCACACCGACTGTTTCACCTGAAAGTATAACGGTATCCTTCTCCGGATCAACCTTCAGTTCCGGTTTCTTCGCCGGAGCTCCGTTGACCTGAACCTGCCCTTTCTGTATGAATTTTTTCACTTCACTTCTGGTTCCTTTTCCTGCGTCAGCAAGAAATTTGTCCAGCCTTACTGCCTTTGCCATATCTACTCCTTATTCTGTCTCAGATGAACCTGAATCGCCGCTGCTTTCCAGATAGATTGAAGTTGGTTCATCTGCTCCACCTATGATCTCCTGTGATACCATATCTTCGCTGTCATCCGTATACACCGTTTCTTCTTTTGTTACCGGTGCATCCATCTGCATACTACTCTGTATGATTCCCATCTCTGTAATTTTTTCTTTTACGAAATCAGGCAGCTTTTCTGTCTTCAATCCATATGCATTCACAGCCTCGCCTTTATCCGTATACACAGATACATAAATATTCTGATAGATCTCGGAATCTTTGTCAACGTATCCATTATATCTTACAGTCAATGCTTCTTTCAGAGCTTTTATTTCTTCCGGCATCTCATAAGTCACATCTTCCTGCTGACCATCCTCATCGTTAAAATAGTTCAGCATGATCTTTTCAATATCCAGATCTTCTACCGTCAGAGGATAACCTGTTTCCTTAAGAATTGCAAGCGTATTTTTAAATGAAGGATAAATACCGACTATCCAGTTCGCATACTGTACATTTGCATTGGTATTACCTGGTATCATATTATTCACATCCTGTTTGCCAGGAAACTGATAAGCAAAATCCATTTTTACCTCAGGTGCCTGCATGAAATCTTCTGCTGTTGCAGCGTCGACATCCTTCTTCATTGCTTCAAGGAGCTGTTTCATTTTATCAGAATCATTCTGGAAGATACTGTATCCATTTCCGCTTGCATCATTCAATCCAATATTTTTCAGATATTTCTGATCAAGATTAAGAAAACCAAATTTCTGTTCTTTCAGATTTTCTTCCTCATATAATCCTTTTACAAGAGCACTTAAGTTCTCCGTCCCTATCCAGTATTTTCGGTAGATCTCTTTTCCTGATTTAAGTGTATATTTTATAATTGAATAATATGTATAATCGCCATCAATCACCTCACCTTTGGGATTGCTGGAAACGATATCCTGAAGAGCCTTATAAGTCTGATCACCTATACCATTTTTACCGACAAATGCCATAGCCGGTTCTGCCCAGTTATTTGCATCTGTTATTTCATATTCTCCATCTTTGGTCTTTTGGACATTCTCATAGTAATCCTGGTCAAAAGACATCATGTTGAGATTCATGGATGCAATATCTTCCTGTTTTGGAATATAGCTGTCAAAATGCAGCAGGTCTTTCTGGAAAATAAGTGCACAAACTGCTACAAGTGCCCCTGCAATTACCAGCTGTAACTTTTTCGTAAAAAATCCCTGGAAACTCATCTGATATATCGTTTCTGATAAACCATGTATTATGACTGTTCCAAGTATCATTCCGAAAATCCACCAAAGGATTCTGACTTTTCCGGTAGTAAGAGAATAGAATATCCAGCCGACTGCAAGGCCGCCCGGAACCACGACCATAAATCTCACTACGATTGAAATCCACGAATAAACCATAGATTTTCCAGCTGATTCTGATGGCCGTTTCTTATATGCTGTCCATGCCAGGACTCCAAATATAACACCAAGAATAATGACTGCTGCAAGTAATTTTCCTGTCTTTCCTTCCGCATAATCACTGACCATATTGAGAATCAGCGTTCCCGGAGATGCCATATGTAAAAGCGCATTAAAGCGACCATACTGGTATTCCGCCGAGAAGAAGGTCTGCCAAAATGACTGTCCATAGGCTACAAGAATCAGATTCAACACAATACCATACAAGTACATTCCACCCAGACAAAGAATACCCATCAGCATATTTCCCGTCACACTGATTACCAGCACAATACTGAAATAGATCACCAGGTAGATGATGATATGCAGGAAGAACATTTTCACAGCCATCCCCATAATACTCAAGCTGAAAAAGCCTCGTGCTGCACCAATGCAGATCATCAGAAATTCTGCTACGATATATGGCATCAGATAATATACCAGGCCTGAAAACACTCTTTCCAGAAACATTTCTGTTCTTTTCATCGGAAGCCCATGATAATAGTCTGTTTTTTTGCCAGAATACAGATAAATAAATCCGTTCACACTGTTTATGAAAGCTGCTATTGATGAAATAATCATACCCGACAGCACAAAACCATCTTTCCACAAATTATTATACAAAATCTGATTTTGTAAAGCTGAATATTGTAGATCACTCCATGAACTCAATTTCACCATACCAGTCACCGGAAATGCCAGTAAAAAACCAAGTGCTATAAATGCCGGCATCCATAACTGTCCTTTGGAAATTGTCTTTAAATATTTAGAAGAAAATATTCTGGATCTCATAACCAGCCACCTCCGTTTCACTGATAAATATTTCTTCCAGAGTCAGTGGAAGCACTTCACTGAACAATGGATTCTTCTCCTGTATCTTTGCCATAATTTCTGACCGCGTACCTCTTGCTGTAAACAATACAAGTGATCCCTGATGGTCAACCTTTAATATGTCCAGTTCTTTTTTCAATTCCTCTTCCTGTTTCCTGTCTGTCAAAACACACTGTACTTTATGAATATGGAATTTCATATCTTCTAGGTCTTTACTCAAAAGCATGCCTCCTTTATGCAAAAGTCCCACATGATCACAAATGTCTTCCAGTTCTCTCAAATTGTGTGAAGCAAGAACCGGAGTAAAATCTCTGCTCATGATTTCTGCTGCAAGCAAACTCTTAACCCCCTGACGTACTACCGGATCTAATCCGTCAAATGTTTCATCACAGAGAAGATATTTTGTCCCTGCACTGATTCCAAGAAGTACCATCAACTGTTTTTTCATACCCTTAGAAAAGCTGCCGACTTTTCTTCTTTCATCAAGCTGGAACTGATTCATCAGTTTTGCAAATCTCTGCTTCTCAAATTTCGGATAATGCAGCTGGTAGAACGCAGCCATATCCAACGCTGTATAGTTTGTCGGAAAATAGCAATCATCAGATATGTAGAAAACCTGTTCTTTTGCCTTTTCATTATCAAATACTGCCATATCATCAATCTTTATTTCACCCTCATCAGGTTTCAGAATTCCTGCAATCATACGAAGAAGTGTACTCTTCCCTGCACCGTTGCTTCCAACCAGACCAAAGACCTCTCTTTCCCCGATTTCCAGCGAAACCTTACTGACTGCCATAAGCGTCCCAAATGCTTTGCTGCATCCCCTTATCTCTATCATCTCTGTTCCTCCTCATACCCTTTCTGAACCAATGTCATCAGTTCTTCTTCTGTCATACCTGTGTTGATTCCACGTCTGACAAGTTCCAGAAATTCTTTTCGAAAATCTTCTTTGCTTTTTTCCTGAATCTGCCGCGTCTCTGCAACAAAATTCCCTTTGCCTTTTACCGGATAGATCAGTCCCTCCTGCTCCAGTGTCATATAAGCTCTCTGAATCGTATTCGGGTTGATAGATAATTCCATTGCCAGCTGCCGGACAGAAGGAAGTCTGCAACCGGCCGGCAATGCTCCCTGATAGATCAGCGTCCTGAACTTTTCAGTTATCTGTTCATATATCGGACGTCTGTCCTGATAATCTAGTATTATCATTGTCCCTCCTTTCTGCTGTAAATCATTTTTTCGCATGTGTATTTAGTGTATTAATTGTTTTAATACACTTATGATATCATATATTCCCCTTAAGAGCAATCTTTCTAATTATATAATTATAAAATCTTTCTAAACCCCGAAATCTAATTACCATTATTTCTTTATATGCGGAGCTTTTTTTACTTTATTGGAACATTACGGAGTAATTTCCTATAAAGTAAAAAAAGCTCCCAGATTTTATTTCATCTGAAAGCTTTTCATTTGTATCATAATTTTTACTTTTCTCTGCTATATAACTCGTTTTGATCTTCCCTGTACTCTTTTTGTAAAATAAAAACAGCCCAAAATCATTACCATCAGTAAGATCAGGAATAATATCATGATTGCAGCCGGATTCCTGGCAATGATCCATGTATACAAATCCGGCGATATCAGTGACCAGATATTAGCCCCCATATGCAATAGCACACTGCTCCACAGACATCCACTGATATCCAGAATATATGCAAACACTATTCCAAGAAGGCTCGCATAAACAGCCTGTACCAGATTTCCATGATAGATTCCAAAAATCAGGCCAGAAATTACAGCAGCTGCTCCCATTCGCATATAATCCCGAAGTCTCAGATAGATCAGCCAGCGAAAAACGATTTCCTCTGCAAGCGGTGCTATGATTCCCATAGATAAGATCAGGAACCACATTTGTTTTCCTTCCATCAGCTGGTCCATAGCTTCCTGATATTCCTGATAATTCAAAACCGACTGCAGTATTCCCACAAGCATATTGGCAAACTGAGAAAATGCCGCTCCCATTCCAAGCAACAGTAACATTTCCGGAATTTTCAACTGCCATGGTTTTTGCGAAGTTACAAGTCCGCCAATTTTTCTCGCTGCACGGTCTCTACTGTAAAACCACAGACAGGGAATCATAGCAAGTAATCCAGTCAGCCCTGTAAAAAGAATTGCATTTTGATAATAAGCATCCATTCCCCCGCCAGATTTCATGATCAGCCACAGACCTGCGTAGCCAACGATCTGTGAAATCAAAAAATGAATCCCACAGGGATATGCTACTCTCCAGATCTGTCTGACATGACTTTGTCTGCGTCGGGGGCTCAGACGAAAAAATCCAGGATTTCTTCAGCTGATGCCACAATCTGCAATGGCTGGGAGGCCGCAAGTTCTTCTTCTGTCCCATAACCATAAGAAACAGCCACACAATCAAGTCCTGCCTTTCTGGCGCCAAGAACATCGTGCTCCTTATCCCCTACCATGATCACCTGCTCACGGTGATGATCCAATCCAAGGCGTTTCAAGGTTTCTTCAATCACCTCTGTCTTATTTGTTCTGGCTCCATTCATTTCACTTCCCACAATTTCGTCAAAATATTCCGTCAAATTAAAATAATCTAAAATCTGTTTCACATAATATTCCGGTTTGGAAGATGCAACTGCCAGAAGGTATTTCTTTCTCCTTAATTCCTGAAGCAGCTTTTCCACACCTGGGTATGGACAATTCTCAAATATTCCAGTTGTAGAATAACGCTCTCTGTAATATTCCACTGCTTTGCGCGCAGTTGCTTCATCCAGATCTGCATACTTCATAAACTGCTCCATCAGTGGTGGGCCGATAAACACTTTCAGTTTTTCAAGATCCGACTCTGGTCTGCCAAGCTTTTCAAGCGCATACTGCACGCATTTTGTGATTCCCTCACCTGACTCTGTCAGCGTTCCATCCAGATCAAATAAGATTGCTTTATACATAATTCCTCCGATTTTTTACAGATAATTTTTCTTTTGTATCAAAAAATTCGTCTAAAAAACATTATAGGTCAGTATAACATTCTTTTTCTCTCCCGTCCACGTAAAATCTGCCGGTATCATAGCTGCAATCTCCAGCAGATTTATCTCATTGACAAGGTCATGTACTCTGACTATTTCTCCCTCTGTATCCCAGTCTTTTTCCTGTCCATTAACACGTACACTTACAATTTCTACCACTGCATTCTTCTTGATTCGAATTTCTGCATATTCTCCCTTTCCCAATTCCTGTCTCAAACATAAGAGTTTCATTTTTCGCAGACATTCTGCAGGCGGCAGACGGTACTCTTCCTTGTACTCTGTTACTGTTTCCACCTCTTCTTTCGGGACTTCTGTAAATACCGGTATTGAAGTTGCTGTTGGCGCAGGAACCGGAGTTGGAGTTGGAGTCACGGTCAGTATCCATGTCGGACTCGTTTCTGCGGGAATCGATACTACCGTACTCTCAGACTTGATGATTCTGTCTTCATCCATGATCGAACTACTTACATTTTCGTTCTCTCCTCTATACCTTTCCGTATATTCTGTTACAGAAGAACGGTTTTTTTCAGTTGTTGTGGAACTTTCCCGTGCATTCCAATTCTGTACAGGCACTTGTTCATACTCCTCATTATATGAGGATACCGTTCCTGAAGTATTTTGTTCTGATTCCTGTCCGTCATTTCGTGCTTCATCTACATAAGTATTACTGTCATTCTGTTCTGGTGTATTGCATACCGGCTCATCCTCCCATTCTTCTCCGGTTCCTTCATATTCACCGGTCCCTGTTGAAACCTCAAACCCACCAAACTCAGCTGCATATGCAGCTGAACAACTTCCATACACTGCCATTATCAGTAAACTAAAAAGCACCTTCCAAAAAAGATTGTTTCGTCCTTCCAAGAATAATTCCTGCCTCCTTCTTCCATTCCTGCCATTCTTCAGCAAATGCATCTGCTATCTGCATTCTTTTTTCTTCTGCCCTGTTTTTCCACTGTCTGTATACTGCTCTGCTTTCCTGATATCTGCCCTGTCTGCACAAAAATAATCCATATTCCAGATAGCCCTTACTATACTCCGGCTCATATGTTAACAGTTGCCGATAGTAGATTTCTGCATGATCTGCTTTGTCTGCCAGCTGCCCGTTCCACGCAAGCAGTTCCAGAATTCGAATCTGATCCTGTGTCTTCTGATAAACTTTTTGCAAATTCTGCAGCTCTTTTTCTATGTGAACATGTATTTTCTCTTTCCATATTGCAGAACCAGTCTGATATTCCATGGTAAAATACTGCGCGGTCACCGGTGTCAGCATCTGCGACAGCTCTGGCAGTTTTTCTCTGTCTAATCCTGAACCCAGAACAGCCACAAACACCACCAAAGCTACCGCCAGCGGGAAAAGTACAGCTTTCAGCCGCAAATTCAGCGGATGAATTTTACATAATTCATTTCTTGCCTCCGCGGTACCCTGCCAGCGCTTCTCCGGCTCTGTACGGCAACATCTGAAAATAAATTTCCCCAAAGCAGGACATTTCAAAAAATACCGGAATTTTTTTTTGCCACAAAGCACTTCCATTGTTTTTCCAAGTGCATAAAAATCGCTGGCTGCACTTATCTTTCCTTGCAGCTGTTCAGGGGCAGCATATCCTCTTGTTCCCTTTGTTTCTTTATAAGAAGCACTATATGAAAAAACCGCACTTCCAAAATCTACCAGATAAAGGCGTTTCTGATCTGTCATCATTATATTTGCCGGCTTCAGATCCCCATAAAAAACTGCCGGTTTCCTGGAATGAAAATATTCCAGTACCTGCAAGGTCACATCACCTATGCACAGTATCTCCTCTATGGAAAAAACATATCCTTCCCGCATATACTCTTCCAGAGATCTGCCATGTATATATTCCATGATGATGTAACAAAAGTTACCCCTCTCTGCGTAATCGATCATCTTTGGCAGACAGGGATGTTCAAGAAGTCTGAGCAGTCCGGCCTCTCTTCTGCTGCTGGCAGGCAGCTCTTTCACCGCACGAAAAATACCAAGTTCCAGATCACGTGCCAGATACATGGAACCTTCGCCGCCCCTGCCAATCTGTTCAACGATGCAGTAGCGTCCTTTCAGTATGATTCCTGTTAGATCGATATTGATCGCTCCTTTCACTGATTTTTATAAATATCTGTATGGAAAAATGTTGGGAACTCCAACTTATAGAATTTTGAGATGAAATAAGTATAGCATAAAAAAGAATGAGAAATAATAAATTTTTTCTAAAAAAATCTCACCTTCCAAAACGGGAGGTGAGACTTTAATTTCAATCACATACGATCCGGTGCTGAGAAACCAAGAAGGTCGATGCTTGTTTCAAGTATATCTTTTGTAAGACCGAGAAGTTTCAGGAAAGATTCTTTCTGTGCCTGGTTTTCTTCGCTGAGAATCTTAGTCTCATGGTAAAAACTGTTGAATGCATTGGATACTTCATAAATGTATGCACAAATCTTATGCGGTGCTTTTTCTTCGAAAGCATTCTCAATGGTACTTCCGAATTTTGTCAGCTCCAGCATAAGGTTCTTCTGGCTTGCATTGACAGCCGGAAGGATTTCTCCTGCTTCAAGGTTTCCACCTTCTTCTTTATAACGATTGAGAATGGATTTGATACGAACGATCGTATACAGGATATACGGACCTGTATTTCCTTCGAAGGAAGTGAAACGATCAATATCAAACACATAATCTTTGGTTGCCTGATTGGACAGGTCACCATATTTGATTGCAGAAAGTCCTACAATCTCCGCTGTTTCTTTTGCATCCTGATCTTTGACACTTCTGTTCTCGACAATCTTATGGAACATCTCTTCGTCAATATCTGCGATGAGATTTTCCAGACGCATAACACCGCCCTCTCTTGTTTTGAACGGTTTTCCGTCTTTTCCATTCATGGTACCAAATCCAAGGAAAGAAAGTTTCGTCTCCGGTTTTACAAGTCCGGTCTTTCTTGCACAGCGGAATACCTGAATGAAATGAAGTTCCTGACGCTTGTCTACTACATAAAGAATTTCATCCGGATCAAAGAGTTTGACACGCTCTACGATCGTTGCAAGATCTGTTGTGGTATACAGAGAAGCTCCGTCTGATTTCAACAACATACATGGCGGAATTTCTTTGGTATCAGATTCTTCTTTGACATCTACTACCAGTGCTCCCTGATCTTCATATGCAAATCCCTGGTCTTTCATTTTCTGAACCATATCCGGAATATACGGCTGTGCATCAGATTCCTTTTTCCACAGATCAAAGGAAACATTCAGGTTTGCATAGTTTCTCTTGAGGTCTGTAACAGAAACCTGCATGATGTGATTCCAGAGAGCCATATATCCAGGTTTACCCTGCTGAAGCTGATGTGTTGCTTCAAGAGCTTCATTACGGTATTCTTCGTCTTCTTTGGATTTACCACTTGCACATGGATAGATTTCCTCAAGTTCGCTGATGGTAAACGGTGCTTCCCTCGGATATTCTCCTTCGTAAGTATCGTCAAAATAAACCAGTTCCGGCTTGCGGTGTTTCAGTTCTGTAATGATCAGTCCCATCTGCAGACCCCAGTCTCCAAGATGTACATCACCGATCACTTTGTGTCCGACAAAACGTCCGATACGCTTGATACTCTCACCAATGATCGCAGAACGAAGATGACCTACATGAAGTGGTTTTGCAACATTCGGTCCGCCGTAGTCGATAATGATCGTCTTCGGTTTCTCAGCAGTTTTTACAGAATATTTCTCATCTGCTGCCATTTTCTTCAGGTAATCACCAAGAAATTCTTCTTTAACCCGCAGATTGATAAATCCTGGCTTCACAACTTCTGCCATTGCAAAGATCTGACTGTCTTTCAGATATGAAACTACATCATCTGCAATCATAAATGGTGCTTTCTTGTATGCTTTGGCTCCTGCCATGGCTCCATTGCACTGAAATTCACATAAATCCGGTCTGTTGGAAACGGTAACTTTACCGTACTCCGGATTGTATCCGGCTTTTTCAAAAGCAGAAGCAAGTTCTTCTGCCATTAATTCCATAAGTTTTTTCATTTTTCTGACTCCTTTTATACAGTTACTTTCTTTGAACATGCAACAGCAAGTGCTCCATGTCCGATATGGCATGCAACACTTAAAGAAAGTGGGTCCATATGGATGTCCATTCCAGGAAATGCTGCCTGAACTTCTTTTTTGAATTCCTCGGCCTCTTCTTTGTTTCCTGCATAAGCTATCTGCAGACACATCTCACCGGATTCTACATATTTCTTAAAACGTGTATCCCAGTCTTCCTGCATTGCTTTCATCATGACCCTCTTTGCCTGCTTCTTACCCCGGACTTTTGCATATGCATCAAGCTTCTCTCCCTGGATCTGAAGAACAGGCTTCAGATTCAGAACCGTTCCGATCGCAGCTGCAGCCGGAGTGATTCTTCCACCTTTTTTCAGATATTTCAAAGTTTCCAGAGTAATATAGATACTTGACTCCATCTTCTCTTCTTCCAGTTTTTCTTTAATCTCTGCCGCATTCTTTCCTGCATCTCTTAATGCTATTGCATCAAGTACTGACTGACGCTGCGTAACTGAGATTCTCTGGTTATTAACAACCTGCACTCTGCCATCGTAATCTCTGGCAAGCATGGTAGCTGTATCACAGGACGCACTCAGTCCACTGGACATCGGAATATGTACAATCTCATCATACTCTTCCAGCAGATTATCCCATAAACCACATACTTCAGCCGGACTCGGCTGTGAAGTAGATATGGATTCATCATTTTTCAGACGTTCATAAAAATCTTCCTGTGAAAGAGTGATTCCTTCCAGATACATCACATCGTTAATATAAAAAGGCATAGGCAGAACAGAGATTCCCAGTTTTCTTCCTTCATCCTGCGTAATACCACTGTTACTGTCTGTTACAATTGCAATTTTTCTCATACTGCATCTCCTCATGTATTTTACTTCATATCTGAATCATTGCATATTGATTATAGTCTAACACATTTTTTTCTCCATCTCAATTAAAATATCAAAAATGCCCCTCATAACAGAAAAAGAGATTGGAGTCTGTCTCTGATCAACAAACTCCAACCTCTGTCATTCACTTCTAAGTGCATCAATCGGATTTAAATCGGCAGCCTTGACTGACGGAAGTAATCCAAAGATCACGCCAATCAATGTGGAAAAAAGAACGGAACCAATGATCGCCGGTATACTGATAGCTGTCGGAGCCCCCGACAGTTCCGATACCACTTTGGAAAGTGCAATTCCAACAATAACTCCGATCACTCCTCCAATGCTTGTCAGCATGGAGGCTTCTGTCAAAAACTGAAACAGAATCACTTTCTTTCGTGCACCGATTGCTTTTTTCAGACCAATTTCACTGGTTCGTTCAGTGACGGATACCAACATGATATTCATAACGCCGATACCTCCGACCAACAATGAAATACTTGCAATCCAGATCAGCTGTGTATTGGTGCTCTCACTGAGTTTCTGCAAGTTCTTGACCTGCTGCATTACATCATCCGCTTTATATTTGTACTTGGATGTATTGGTGTTGATTCCCTGATTCATAATATCCGCTGCTGCATTTCCGGCGGAACTCATATTATCCGTTGAATCTGCTCGGATCACGGCATTCTCAGGTTCATCAAACTTAAATGCCATGGGCCAGCATTTATTCGGAATCATGACTGTTCCCATGATCATCTGATAATATTGATTGTACTCATCAATGGTTTTGATATTTGGCTGATAATCATCATTCTGTTCTACCACACCAATAACGGTAAACGGTTCGGATCCAATCTCTATTGTTTTTCCAACAGGATCTTTTCCTGCAAAGAGATTATCTGCCGCATTGCTGTCTACCAGTACAACCTTTCGCATCTCATCATAATCCTTCTGTATAAAACCACGGCCGGATCTTACCATATATCCACAGGTATCCAGATAATTCATATCAATTCCATAAATACTTCCACCCTGAAAACTGGTATTTTCATAATATACGCTGCTGGTATATGTACGGCTGTAAAAGAATGTCGCATTCTCCACATGATCCAGATTCATAACATCTTCTTTCTGCTGATCTGAGAGAAGCGGCGGTTCCGTACCATCGGTCATTCCATACTCCGGATCATAATCACTGTCACCATAATTCAGACTCACAGAAACTGTATTATTTCCCGCACCGATCAGGTCTTCTTTGATCTGTTCACTTGTTCCCTTGATCGTAGACACGATCGCAATGATCGATGCAATACCAATAATGATACCCAGCATAGTCAGAAAAGATCGCATTTTATGAGACCAGATTCCCTGAATGGATATCCTCATATTTTCAAGCATAAAATACCACCTTTCTAATATCCATAGATCTCACTGGAAGAAACTTCCTTGGTCTTTGCACCTTCTTTTACCGTGTCACCATACGGAAAAGCAATCTTATCATCTCTGGTGATTCCACCGGTTATCAGTACACTGTAGCCGCCATTTACATTACCACCTACGGTAAGCACCTGTTTCTTCAGCACTCCGTTGTCATCCTTGTATACATAACTGGCTCCATTTTCTGACCGTACAAATGCCCTGTCCAGAACAATTCCTTTGCTCTGTGTATTATTTGTCAGAGAAATCGTCAGCCAGTCTTCGTCCGATACTTTGACGGTTTTGTCCGGAATCGTTGCAATATATGTATAATAAGATACATTTGGATTTCCATTGCCGGAATAATTATCACCTGAAACCGGATACTCAGATACATCGATCACCTCTGCTTCAAAATCACCATTCTGACTTGAACAGTTCAGTATCGTACCTTCCTTAACCTGATCCAGCATCAGTTCACTGACTGTACCTTTTACGTAGTAACCTTCTTTGCTTTTGATCGTCATAAAAGAATTTCCATCAGATGCGCCAGTCACCGGATCGCCTACTTTTGCAACCGTTCCGTCCAGCTTGCTGTATATTACCTCTTTTTTTACTTTTTTCTCGAGTTTCTCAATATTCAGTTTACTTTCTCTGATGTCCAGTTTCAGGCTGTCAATCTTAGTCTGCTGAATCTTGATCGCCTCATCACGTGAGATAGATGCCGAACCACCATCATCTCCACCGCCGCCTCCGTCTCCGCCTCCATCAGCCGGTGGCTTCTCATAATGAGATGCCCCGTCCAGCGAAAACTCAACTTCAGAGTTATCGGTTACCATTTTTTCCAGCAGGCCTCCATCTACAAGATAATAGCCTGTGCAGGATTCTTTACGGTCCAGCAGATTTGTTATCGTATCATTTTGATGAAACTCCAGCTGATACCAGTATCCTTCTCTGCCAGGTTCCTTCGTACCATCAGCCTGAAAAGCAGCCATTTTATTCAAAAAGGATCCCTTCGCAACTACATAGCCTTTTGCAGAACTGCAGAGGAATACATATGGATCATCCTCTGTACCTGTTCCGGTATAGGGTTCTGTATTTTCATCCAGAACCTGATAAAACATCGGACTTCCATCCGTCAGATCATCTGTTCCAGTATCCGGTTCTGTGTCAACGATCTCGATTTCGTCTGTGAAATCTTCATCGGCATTATCATCCGGTATATTCGTCGGCTCCGGACTGATCGTTACTGTGGTATCATTTCCTGTCGTATCCGGCTCTTCAAACTCAACCTTCACATCTGTACTACTGTTGTCTGATGAATCTGCATTTCCATCTGAACTGTTCTCAGAGCCGCTCTCTGTTCCCTGTGTTTGTGCAGCTGCACTTTCGGAATCCTCAACAGCAGTCTCTTCTGTATTTGCAGATTCTATATCTGTCTTCTCCACAGCAGCCGCCAGAACCGGCTGGATAATTGCAGCCAGATAATTGCCCTTCACACTTCCACCCGTCGAAGCAGTTTCATTACTGTCATCCATCGCACTGCTTGTATCTGTATCATCCGATGTGCTGCCGGAAGTATCCAGTGTCTCCCCATCACTTTCTTCTATCTTACCGCCGTTTTTCAGGCTGCTCAGCCTGTTAATCGCTTTATTCAGATCCTGTTCCTGCTGTTTTTGTTTCAGCTTGGCTATATTCAGTTCCATCTGAACAAGTGTCATATCAAAAGACATCAACTGATCCCCTTTTTTAACGGAATCCCCCTTTGATACATAGACCTCCTTAATGATCATATCTTTGTCTATGTTAACACTCTGCGTCGCACTGGTAACAATATTTCCATTAAGATTTGTATCATCCATGTAATACTGACCGGCCAGACTGTCAACGCTTACAACAGACACCGTTTTCTGATGAGACTTTTTATAATAGACTGCTCCGCCGGCAGATCCTCCTGCGACCAGAGCTGCGATCAGGATACCTATGATGATTTTTTTCTTCATGAACTACTTCACCTCTTTTTCCTTCAGCTCTCCATCGCGAATCATCACAACCCGCTTTGCATGTGCAGCAATGTCCGGATCATGAGTGATCATAAGGACTGTAACCCCCTCATCATTCAGCTTCTGGAAAAGCTCCATGACCTGAGCACCTGATTTACTGTCAAGTGCTCCTGTTGGTTCATCTGCCAGAAGGAGTTTGGGGTTATTTACGATTGCCCTGGCAATCGCAACTCGCTGCATCTGTCCACCGGAAAGCTGGTTCGGCTGAAAGTCTACACGATCAGCAAGTCCTACTCTTTCCAGTGCCTTCATTGCCCGCTCCCGTCTTTCTTTCTTCGGGACTTTGGCATAATTCAATGGAAGTTCTACGTTAGCAAGCGCAGACTGTCTTGGAAGAAGGTGGAAACTCTGAAATACAAATCCGATCTTATTAAGTCGGATATCTGACATATCATTTTCTGAACAGTTGAGAATGTCCTGTCCATCCAGAAAAAATTTCCCTTCTGTCGGCTTATCCAGGCATCCTATAATATTCATGAGTGTTGTTTTTCCTGATCCGGATGGTCCCATGATTGCCACATATTCTCCCTCTTCCATGGAAAAATTAACGTCCTTCAGAACCGGCACACTCATCTTTCCCTGCTGATAGTTCTTAAAGATTCCCTTTAATTCCAAAATCATTGTGCTTCCTCCGTATCCTCCTCTACCGGCATAAGATTATCATCCAGTATCTCACCTGAATCGGAACTTCCGTCTGTCATATTCATTGATTCATCCGATGAACTGTCATCCACAATGCTGTCATCAACTGCTTCCGGATCATCAACAACGGTTCCGTCATCGCTCATTTCATATTCACTGACACCCTCTGTATCAGCCGTATCCGGAAGAGGATCTTCACTGAAGCTGCTATCATCCAGCGGCTGCATATCTATGTTGCCTGTATCCATTGCATCTTCTATATTAGTCGTCGTAGACATTCCCTCCTCAAGTATATCAGACGGATATGCTATACAGTCATCCTTGGAAAGACCATCTGCAATCTCATATTCTCCAAGTTCTTCATCATGCTGTCCCAGAATCACACTACGTTTCTCCAGTTTGCCCTTCTTATCTGCTGCCCACACATACGGACTGTCTGTATCTGCATCAACAATATAAACCTCACTTAACCAGATTCCTGTCTTTTGACTTTCCTGTCCTTCATCCATCTCAATATAAACATGCTGGCCAAGCATCAGCCCGTCTGATGAATCGAGATTTACATAAAACGGATAAGTACTGGTACTCGTCTGAGAATCACTGCTGTCCGTCATTCCGTAAAAAGAATTGTTATTATTGCCGGAAGATGCACTGTCCTTATCAATCGTTCCCATGGTCCCCTTCCAGGTCTGACTGTCATCCACACGAGATCGAATGATTACCGGTTCGCCCTCAACAATGCTGTTTACATTTAATTCATTGACTGTACCTTTTATACGGTAAGCACCTGTACTCAGAATTGTAATAAATGCATTGCTGCCCCCGCTGCTGCTATCATCAGAAGAAGAATCTCCTGAATCTGTATCATCCACGCTGCTGTTATCCTCTGTTGTCAGCTTCGATGTATCGATTTTCTGGATAACACCATCAATTGAACTCCGGACTTCTGTATTGCCGGTCGCGCTTTGGAGTTTGTCAATCTCAGCCTGCTTGCTTTTCTGACTGTATTCATTTTTCTTGAGATTCATTTTGTTTGTCTCAATCTCAATCGTATAAGAAAGCTGATTATCCTGACTTGCTTTTTTCTTTTCTTTTTCAAGCGTGGCAATCCGCTCGTTCAGACTGCTTGCCTCATTTTTCAGGCGGTCAAGGTCAAGCTGTGCTTCTTCCAGGCTCTCCTGAATGCTGCTCAGATCATATTCAAACAAAAGCTGCCCTTTCTTGACCTGATCACCGGTCTTAACCTGGACTTCTTTTACTGTCCGTCCACTCTCCAGTTCTACAGAAACAGTCTCCTGAGGCTCAACTACTCCTGCATAGCGGTTGGAAACTCCTGATGTCTGTCCGGTAAGATCGCTTATTTTGGTTACATATACAGAATCTCCACTTGTCTCCTGCTGACCAAATACGCCCATTTTCCAACATACTCCTGCAGCAGCGCCGCCACCAATTATCAATATCCCGAGAAGGATTAAAATACGTTTTTTCATAAATCTGTGTTTCCTCCTATCAGTCCAGACATTACTGACTTAATGATACACTATTCATGTGTTTACTTTGTAAAAATCACTTTTTAACTTATATATCATATCAGATTACACCTGAAAATGAAAGAGCTGTACAAAATCATCCCGGTTTTCACAATATTTTCATAAATGTCTTCCAAAACAGCATAAAATTACCATTTTTTGACTTTTCCATGCTTATCTGATAAAATATAAAGGATTATTTTTGAAAGGAAAGATACCTATGAAGATCGCAAAAGGTCTGATGCCATTTCTGCTGATTATCCTGGCTGTCATATGTTTGACCGGCTGTTCCCACGTGGATAAGACAGATGTACAGGCAGTTATCACAAATGAACTGGATCTATTGAAAAATCTGGACTCTGATACGACCCAGAAATATGTATCCTACAAAGAACTTTTTCCCGACGCTACCAAAGAGATCAAACTCTCAAATGAAGTAAAAGAAGTCTTTTCTCTCTTCTTCCAGAATTTTGATTACGAAATTCTGAGTGTAAACGTCGACAACGATAAAAAAGAAGCCACAGCTTCCCTGCGCTTATCCACAATAGATGCAGCCTCTCTTGCCAAAGATTACGGCGAAGCTTCTCTGAAAAATGCAATTCTCAAAGCGGCTGACAGCGAAGAACAGGCTACAGAAAAAAACACAGATTCCATGGAAGAACGTTATCTCCTGCTGGATCAACTCCTCAGCAATAACAATTATGCTACCGTAGAACGAGAATGTACTGTGGAACTTTGTAATAAGGGAAGTAATGATGACAAAGACGAATGGGAGATCATACGTTCACACTCCCTGGAGAACAATCTTGTCGGCGGTCTGATGACTTATCTGTCTGATAACAACCTCCTCTCACCTGAGGAAACCCTGACCGTCTATCTGAATACCCTTAAAACAATGAATACAGAACAAATGGGCAATTATCTTGGAATCGAAAGCCTGTTCAATACTTCCGATACAGACAAGAATTCTATTGCTACCGCACTGGTGGAGCTTTTTCACTCTACTTTTGATTTCAATATTTCCAGCTGTGACGAAGAAAGCTACAATGCTGTCATTCAGACTAAGATCACTACCTTTGACAGCAATGCGATCCTTACTGCCTATCAGAATGAACTGGATACTTATCTGAGTTCTGCCGATGCTGTAATTGATGGTTCTGTCAAACGTTATGAAAAATCCATGCAGCTGCTTCTGTCGAAAATCAAATCAAATACAGCGACTGTACAGACTGCTGCTGTTTTCCATCTTACCAATGATGGTGTTTCCTGGAAACTCCAGGACAGCAATGCAGCAATCGGAAATGCCATTTTCGGAACGCTCAGCAGTACTCCGGTATCCGAAGAAGCAAACGATACCGCTGATTCCTCTGAACAAAACTAATTTTTATACTTCAAAACGGCCGTCCCACATCCGGGACAGCCGTTTTCTTTTATATCTGCAGCCTATTTGCTGCTCTTATTCTTCTGTTGTTTCTTCTTTAGCTGTTTCAAGCCCAAGTTCCTCAAGCTGCTGTTCGCTTACCACACTCGGTGATTCTGTCATCAGACAGGAGGCATCTTTTACCTTCGGGAATGCAATGACATCACGAATACTGTCAACTTTTGCCATCAGCATAACCAGACGGTCAAGTCCATATGCCAGTCCAGCGTGAGGCGGAACTCCATATTTGAATGCATTCAGAAGGAAACCAAACTGTTTGTAAGCTGCATCTTTCGTAAATCCAAGCATCTCAAACATTTTTTCCTGAATATCATTCTGATGGATTCGAACACTACCTCCACCGATCTCATTACCGTTCAATACGATATCATAAGCTTTTGCACGGATTTTTCCAAGATCTCCACTCTCGATCAGTGGGATATCCTCTTCCATCAACATCGTAAATGGATGATGCATTGCTGTATAGCGGTTTTCTTCTTCACTCCATTCAAGAAGCGGGAACTCTGTTACCCATACGAAACGATATTCGTTTTTGTCAAGAAGATCCATCTGTTTTGCAAGTTCTACACGAAGAGCACCAAGAACATCATATACAACTTTGTTCTTGTCTGCTGCAAAGAGAAGCAGATCTCCCGGTTTACCTTCCATCGCCTGAACCAGAGCATCCATCTCTTCTTCTGTCATGAATTTAGCAAAGGAAGATTTGCGTGTACCATCTTCTGCAATAGCGATGTAAGCAAGACCTTTTGCACCATAAGTCTTGGCGAAATCAACAAGCTTGTCAATCTTCTTACGAGGCATGCTTCCCTGGCCTTCTGCATTGATACCACGGACACTTCCACCAGCCTCCAGTGCATTCTTGAATACTACGAATCCGCAATCTTTCACTACTTCACTTACATCATGCAGTTCCATACCAAAACGCATATCCGGTTTGTCAGAACCGAAACGGTCCATAGCTTCCTGCCATGTAATTCTCTGAATTGGAAGCTTGACATCCACATCCAGAACTTCTTTAAACAGATAAGCAAGGAATCGCTCATTTACATCGATAACATCGTCTACGTCTACAAAGGAAAGCTCCATATCGATCTGTGTAAATTCCGGCTGACGATCTGCACGAAGGTCCTCATCACGGAAACAACGTGCGATCTGAATGTAACGGTCATATCCGGAGCACATCAGAAGCTGTTTGTACAGCTGCGGAGACTGTGGAAGGCCGTAGAAAGAACCTGGGTGAATTCTGGACGGAACAAGATAATCTCTCGCACCTTCCGGTGTACTCTTACCAAGCATTGGTGTCTCAACTTCCAGGAATCCTTCATCTGTGAAGAATTTACGGGTAAGCATCATTACTTTGCTCTTCATCATCAAATTTCTCTGAAGGTCCGGTCTTCTCAGGTCAAGGTAACGGTATTTCAGACGAATTTCATCTTTTGTCTTGCTGTTCTCTTCGATCGGGAAAGGCGGAACCTCAGACTCTGCGAGAATTCTTAAAGATTCTGCACGGAGTTCCAGTGCACCTGTAGCAAGATTTTCATTTACAGCACCACCGCGATTCTCAACTGTACCGGTAACTGCGATTACAAACTCACTTCTCAGTTTGCCTGCTTTTTCAAAACCTTCCTGGTCAATGCTGCCATTTTCAAAGATCACCTGCATGATACCGGAACGGTCACGAAGATCAACAAAGACAAGACCTCCTTTGTTACGTGCCTTCTGCACCCATCCCATCAGGGTTACTTTGCTGCCGACCATATCCTTTGTTACTTCTGCACATCGGCATGTCCTGTGCAGACCTTTCATACTTTCAGCCATGATTTTTCTCCTTTTTGAAGCACTTATTTATTAAAGAATTCTACAAATTCTGTATATCCTTCCGCTGTCATCTGTTCCTTCTGGAATTTCTTATTTTTCTTCATGATAGAAATGTTGATCTGAACACCATTCTTACGTTCTTCTTCTGCCTGTTTCAGAATCGGAAGAAGTTTATCAGCCGGCATGTTCTTCTCGATCAGATACACTTTCTTAGCTGCATTTGTCGGGATTTCATACCCTCTCTCCAGAAGCAGCATAACGATTCTCTCAAATCCAATGGAAAATCCGCATGCAGATGTATTCTGTCCGGTGAATTTACCGATCATCTCATCATAACGTCCACCGCCACCAACAGAACCGCCAAACTCATCCATTGCGATCTCAAAGATCGGACCTGTGTAGTAAGACATTCCACGAACCAAAGTCGGATCAAAGGAAATCTTAAAGTCTGCATTTTTCACAGAATCAACTGCTGTGATGATGGTCTCAAGATCTTCTGCTACTTTCGGATCCAGAACATCACTCAGTTTTTCTTTGCAGTAACGTACGCCTTCAATATCAGTTGTAATTTCTTTGAACATACCAAGATAGATATCAATACTGTCTTTGCTGAAACCTTCTTTTTCCAGTTCTTCAGCTACACCTTCCAGACCAATCTTGTCCATCTTGTCCAGAATGATGAAAACTGTATCAAAGCTACCTTCCGGAAATCCACTGTACTGTGCCATAGCTTTCAGGATTTTTCGGTCATTGATACGGATCGTGAAATTATGGAAATCCAGTTTGCCAAGCAATGTCGTTGTTGCCATGACAAGTTCAATTTCTGCAAGATAAGTAGGCTCACCAAGAATATCAATATCACACTGCATAAACTGGCGGAAACGGCCTCTCTGCGGACGGTCCGCTCTCCAGACATTGCCCATCTGAAGTGCCTTAAACGGAGTCGGAAGCTGTCCTGCATTGTTGGAATAATATCTGGAAAGCGGTACAGTCAGATCATAACGAAGGCCTGAATCAACCAGATCAGCCTCACACTCTGCTGTATCCAGTTTCAGTTTTTCTCCTCGTTTCAGAATCTTGAAGATCAGTTTCTCATTCTCTCCACCCTGTTTGCTGCTGAGATTTTCGATATGTTCCACACATGGTGTCTCAATTGCAGAAAATCCAAATTTTCCATATGTTTCACGAATCATGTTCATCACATAATTACGAATTTCCATCTCTTTTGGTAAAATGTCTTTCATACCGGTAACCGGTTTCTTCTTTAACGCCATACTGTCCTCCTGTTATTTGTTATTGTGTACAACTCTCTGAAATGCAAGAAAAACTTCCATATCAAAATTTTTGATCTCATCGATCATAAGCTCTATCACTGTACTGACATCAAACGCTCTTCTGTAAGGTCTGTCTGAGCTCAGTGCCGCATAAACATCGCAGACACGCAAAATTCTGGCCCCAAGCGGAATGCTGTCCCCTCTGAGATTCGACGGATAGCCGCTGCCATCATAATTTTCATGATGATACAAAACACTCTGAAGTACCAGCTCTGAATACCCCTGATTCTTCAGTTCTTCATATCCCAGCGAAGAATGCATACGGACATACTTCAGTTCTTCTATCAGAAGGGGATCATTTTCCTGTCCGTTGATATAGCCGGTAAGCTTCAGCTTCCCAATATCATGGAGCATTCCGGCAATCGCCATCTGATAACAGAACTCCTCGTCCTGCCCCAGTTCGGCAGCTACAGCATACGCAAGATTACTGACAGCAATTCCATGATTCAGTTCCTCAGAAAGATCAAAATCCAGCAATCTGTCACCAGACTTGAATATTTCCGCCTGTCCCGGCTCTTTCTCTGCTGTCTGCAATACGTCCACCTCCTGCTGTCATAACCAGGTATTGATTCCTTTGCGTTTTCGTTCTATCATTTCATCAATACGGTCAATGTAATTTGTAACATCTTTGACATTTTCCACACGTTCAATACGTTTGCCCTGATCAAAGACAAGCTTGGAAGAACCGCCGGCCCCCAAAGCGATGATCGGCTGTTTTTCCTCCATAATTAGTATATTGTAAATCCCGGCTTTGTCAACCTTTGCATAGCCAACATTCTCAAAATTTCCCTTCATATTCTTCTGTCTGTACAGATAATAAGGGCCCATTTCCATTTCGTAGGCTACTTTCATGGTCATGTCCATGATCTCCTGGTTGTTCTCAAAAGTCATTTCCTGATATTTATCTTTAAAAATATTCAGTCGTGCTGCCCTCTTAACAGCAAGGGAATGTACGGTTATGCTGTCTGGTGCAAGTGCTTTCACTTCATTCAATGTGTTTTCTACCATTATCTTATCTTCTCCAGGCAGACCAACGATCAGATCCATATTGATGTTGTCAAAACCACACTCTCTTGCAAGCATAAATGCCTGCTTTGTTTCCTCTACTGTATGACGTCTTCCAATAATATCCAGCGTTTCCTGATTCATCGTCTGTGGATTTACAGAAATCCTTGTAATCGGATAATTGCGGATCATCATCAGCTTTTCTCTGGTAATACTGTCCGGTCTTCCTGCTTCAATCGTAAATTCTGCAAGATTCTCGCAGCAAAAATTCTCCATCAGTGCATCCAGAAGGACTTTCAGCTGCTCCGGTTCCAGCGTTGTCGGTGTACCTCCTCCAATATAAACCGTATCCAGTTTTCTGCCTTTTGCTTTCATGATTGCAGCAACTTCTTTTATCTCTTTGCAAAGTGCTTCCAGATACTGGTTCACACGGTTCTTCCACTGTTTCAATGGATAGGAACTGAAAGAACAGTAAAGACATATACTCGGGCAGAACGGGATTCCCACATACAGACTGTAACCATTTTCATAATCAATATCTTTGAGAATCTCTCTTTCTCTGTTCGCTATTGTGATCGCAAGTGCTGTTTTCTGCGGACTCACCATATAGCGCTCTCTCATTTCCTGTGCCGCTTCCGTATTCTTCATACCAGATTCAATCAGTCCCATTGCAAGTTTCGCCGGCCGGATACCTGTCAGGTTTCCCCAAGGAAGTGTTTTCCCCGTCAGCTTTACTAATAACTTGTACAGTGCAATCTTAACAATATCCTTACGCTCCTTACGAATCGCATGTGCACGTTCTTTTGCCTCACTGTCATCAGCATCCACACAAGAAATAAGGGCATCCGAAGACTGCCCTTCTATAAACTCTGCACTTGTCACGCCTTTATTCTCATGGTCCTCATACCGGATCACACAGGAATCACCCTGCTTTTCAATTCGAAAATAAAGATCACAGCCCGCTTCCTCTTCTTCATAGAAAGAACAGATCTCACTTCCCGGATAAAACGCACGGATCAGTTCATATATATCGTGTTCAAACTCTCTGTCCTGAAACAGAATACCAATCTTATACAAATGGATTATACCTCTTTTCATAACCAATCGTTGTTGACGTATCATGTCCCGGATAAACTTCCGTATTATCCGGAAGTGCTTCCAGCAGTCTGTGCAGACTGTTTACAATTGCCGCGGTGCTTCCCTCCGGAAAATCAGTTCTTCCCACCGACCCACAGAAAACAGTATCTCCGCTGAACAAAACTCCTTCATCTTTCAAATAATAGCAACAGCTTCCTAACGTATGTCCGGGAGTCTCGATCATCTGAACCGAAAAACCTGCCAGTTCCACAACCTGAAGATCCGTAAGATAGACATCCGCCTTCAATGTATAGCTGCTCATGTGAAATGCTGTCAGATTGATTCTTGGATCCTGCAGCGTCTTTTCTTCTTTGGCACATGCATAAATTGGAATATTATATTTCTTTTTGATTTCTTCTGCTGCAAGAATATGGTCAAAATGACCATGTGTCAGAAGAATTGCAACCGGTCTGCCCTGCATTTCAAGAACCTTCTGTTCGATTCTGTCGGCATTATCGCCCGGATCAACGATCAGCATTTCTTCTGTTTCTTTATTTTTCAGGAAGTAACAATTCGTAAACACACTTCCAACAATACATTTCTGTAAATCCAGTCTTTTCATACTATTATCCTCATCTAAATCAACCGGTTGTACGTTCTACATCGATCACACTTTCTACCTGACGTATCTTGGCAACAAGTGATGAAAGCTCTTCTTTGCTTCCAATCTCAAAGCTGATTGAAATCGTCGCCTTTTCCTGCTTGCTTGTACGGCTGTTAATGCTTCTCATATCAATCTTTCTCTCTGTAAAGATTTTGGAAAGATCCACCAGAAGACCAGTACGGTTATTTGCATAGACCTGAATCTCAGCCATATATTTCTCAGAACCTTTATTGTCCGTTGGCTGCCATTCAGCTTCGATCAGACGGGATCGATCCATTTCCGACATATTCAGCACATTCACACAATCTGTACGATGAATGGTAATTCCCCGTCCCCTTGTAACAAATCCAACGATTTCGTCTCCCGGGATCGGACTGCAGCACTTTGAAAAACGAACTGCAACATCATGGATACCTTTTACAACGATACCACCTTTGTTTTTGGTAACATGCAGTTTCTCCTGTGCTTCCCCAGTAGCCTCCAATACCTGCTCGTCTGTAAGATTCTTCTGATTTTCTTTATCATAAGCTTCCATCAGCTTATTGAAGACCTGTCCTTCTTTCAGACCACCATGGCCGATTGCAGCCAGTACAGAATCCCAGTCACGGAATCCATATTTACGCATAACGGATTCCAGGAACTGCGGTTTTGTATAGATTCCAAGTTTATATCCTTTGGACTTGGCATACTGTGTCAGCATGTCTTTGCCTTTCAGGATGTTATCTTCTTTCAGTTCTTTCTTGAACCACTGATTGATCTTATTCTTTGCCTGTGTGCTCTTGACAAGATTCAGCCAGTCACGGCTCGGTCCCTGTGAATTCTGTGAAGTAATGATCTCAATACGGTCCCCATTTTTGATCTGATACTCAATTGGAACCAGTTTACCATTGACACGCGCCCCAACCATACGGTTACCAACAGCACTGTGTACACTGTAGGCAAAATCAATCGGTGTAGATCCATTTGGCAGGTTCTTGACATCTCCCTGCGGTGTGAAACAATAAACACTGTCTGCAAAAAGATCTAAGTCATTCTTAAGAAGACTCATAAATTCTCTGTTGTCAGACATATCTTTCTGCCATTCCAGAATCTGACGCAGCCAGTTCAGTTTCTCTTCTTCTCTCTTATCAACAGGTACTTTACCATCGGATGATTCTTTGTATTTCCAGTGTGCAGCAATACCATATTCCGCAGTCTTGTGCATCTCAAATGTGCGGATCTGAATTTCAAATGGCTGTCCGTTCGGGCCGATCAGCGTCGTATGCAGAGACTGATACATATTTGGCTTCGGCATGGCAATATAGTCCTTGAACCTGCCCGGAATCGGTTTATACATCTCATGGATGACGCCAAGTGCCGCATAGCAGTCTTTGACAGTATCTACCAGGATACGTACTGCAAACAGATCATAAATCTGATCGATCGTCTTGTCCTGGTTGACCATCTTTTTATAGATACTGAAGAAATGTTTGATTCTTCCGTCAACCTGCGCTTTAATGGATGCCTCATCCATATGCTGCTTGACCTGTTTGACGATATTGTTTACAAACTCCTGTCGTTCACTTTTACGAAGAGCAACTTTATCCACCAGATCATAGTATACATCTGGTTTCAGATATTTCAGCGAAAGGTCATCCAGCTCTACTTTGATTTTGGAGATACCAAGTCTCATAGCGATCGGTGCATAAATATCCATCGTTTCACGGGCTTTTTCCTGCTGTTTCTCCGGTCTCATATACTGCAGGGTGCGCATATTATGCAGGCGGTCTGCAAGCTTGATCAGAATAACACGGATATCCTTTGCCATGGCAAGAAACATCTTTCGAAGGTTTTCTGCCTGAAGTTCTACTTTATCAGCTGAATAGCTTAACTGTCCCAGTTTGGTAACGCCATCCACCAGAAGTGCAACTTCTGCACTGAACTCCTTCTCTACTTCTTCTATTGTCATCCAGGTATCTTCAACTGCATCATGAAGAAGACCTGCAACGATCGTTTCTTTGTCCAGCTCAAGATCTGCAAGTATGATTGCCACACAAAGAGGATGTATGATATACGGCTCTCCTGATTTTCGCTTCTGATCTTTGTGGGCTTCCCTGGCCACTTCGTAGGCTTTCTGTATCATGGAAATATCCGTAGAAGGGTGATATTTCTTCACACTGGCTATCAGCTCCTCATACAAAACCTCCGGACTGGTAAAATCCTGCATGGTTTTGACCGCTGCATCTGCTTTTTTTACGGATTCAAGCTTTTCCTGTTCTGCCTTGTCCATTGTTTTTTCAAGCTGTACATTCTCTTTCTTATCTGCCATTATCTCCCACCTGCCTGCCGTTATTTATTACTGTTCACGCTGTTGCCGCCGCAGAATCATTTACCTTCGTATCTGATCACAGAAGCCACATCATAACCAGCGAGTCTTTCGCGTCCTTTTAATCCTGCAAGCTCCATAAGGAAAACAACTTTGACTACTTCACCGCCAAGTTCTTCTACCAGCTTAATTGCAGCTTCCACCGTACCACCGGTAGCGATCAGGTCATCAATGATTGCTACTTTCTGTCCTGGTTTGATAGAGTCTTTGTGCATCTCTATAGTTGCACTTCCATATTCCAGATCATAGCTTCTGGAAACAGTCTCACATGGAAGTTTGCCTTTTTTGCGAACCGGTACAAATGGTTTATGAAGATTATATGCAATCGGCACACCAAAGATAAAGCCTCTGGATTCAGTTCCTACGATCACATCTACATCCGTATCCTTGAGACAGTCCTGCATGGAATCAATTGCAAGCTGAAGTCCATCTGCATCCTGCAGAACACTTGTAATGTCTCTGAAAATAATACCCGGTTCCGGAAAATCCGGGATACTTCTTACGTAATCTTCTATTTTTTTCATTTTTGCGTACCTCGCTTTTCTTTACATATAAATCTGGTTTATAATTATATCACTTTTTTGTGACAGAATCAATGACTAACCCATTTTGTCGGCTGTTCAGACCATTCTGTGTAAATTATGAAGTAATTTTCTGCAACATAAAAAAGCCACCTGCTCACAGGCAGGCAGCCTTTCTAATTCTTAATTGTTCTTTTATTAGCTCCAGATTGAAGAGTAAGCTTTCAGTATTACATCTGCTCTGGCAGTTGTTACTGTATTCAATGCTGACTGGATCGCCTTATATGTATTCGGGCGCTGGCTGCTCAGTGCAGCTCCATTCAGCATATAATCCTTCACAGATTCAGCAAAATATTCCGCAGCATTCTGTGTTGCATATGCTTTGTTATATCCTGTGAATTTCGCTTTTTCACTGTTATATACAGATGCGAATGCACTGCTCTGATCTACGTTGCCTGCAATAAATGCAAGGAAATGTCCAAGCTCATGATAAATTGTCTCATCTGCTTCCTGGATCGTGATGCTTCGTGATCTTGCATCAAAATGTCCTGCATAAGCGGCATTCGGATCAACCGTTACCGTAAATCCCATTCTTGCATACGCATTCAGTACTCTGCTGTCCATCTTCGGTGCAATAGAAGCAACATTGCTGATCGTATGCTTGGATGCCTTCTGACTGGAGGTCTTTGCTGAACCAGAGTTCTGAGTTCCGGAACTCTGGAATGAAACTTCCTGCGTCTGCGCATTCTGCTGTGAAGCTGCAACTGTTGTTGTAGTCTTGACTGTTGTTACTATTTTCTGTGTGACAACTTTCTGTTTGGATTTCTTTGTGTACTTCTCAGTCGTTGCTGTCTGTACAGTTGTCTGTGTCTTCACAGTCTTCTTACCACTCTTCCTGGTTTTGGTAGTTGTTTTTTTCTTTTTTGGTGTATGACTTCTTCGATGCTTTTTTCAGTTTTACTTTCTTTCTCGTTGTCTTCGTTTTTCTTTTTGTCTTCGTTGTTACCTTTGGCTTTGATGCCAGCGGAGTATCATCACCGGTAATTGTTGTTTCGATCACCGGATCCGTATAACTGGAAAGTTCTGGTATGTCAGAAGACTGCATCACCATCGAAAAACTTCCTGCGGCAATCACCGCGGCTGCTGCAACACATCCTGCTGCAACTTTTTTCCTCGTAAGGAATTCTTTGATTTTCATTTTTCTTTTCATATTATCACACCTTTCAGATATCGACGTATGAAATACAATATTGTTCACAGCAATCCAGTCGCCGGAACATCAGAGTTATTCATATTTTAACACACAAAAAAACCGTTTAATTAAATTAAACGGCCGCATATGTTAATTCAGATTCTCTCTTCTGTAGTCCATAATACGTCATTAAATCGGAATTTAATGCGGCAACCGGCTGCCTTAGTCTCACGACCTTAGACCCGTGGCTTTGCGTCCCTGCCTTTCAGCAGGTTTGCCTTTATGCTATAAGTATAGTTTTTTCTTCAGTGAATGTCAACGTTTTTTCCTGTATATTTCACATTTCTGTAATAATTCAAAAAATCAAAAACCTCTTAAGGAATATTGCCTGTAAACATCTACTCTGCTATACTTAACTCAAAACAAACACAAGTAAATATTTCATATTATCAAGGAGCAGTCACATGAACCGATTCATTCGCTTACGACTCCTTGCCATGCTATTGTGTCTGCCTTTTCTGTTAATATTTATTTCAGGCTGCGGATCTTCTTCGCAACAAAAAGATGAACCCCCTGTCTATTCCCCGCTCCAGGTTCTTGTTCCTGAAGCCACTGGAAAAGAAACTCTTGGCTCATCGCCTATGATACTGGATGTATCCAATATCAGCCAGGGCTACTTTATTGCCCAGTCCGATTCTTCTGACCTGACATGCAGTTTGCAGATCATTTCTCCTTCTGGTGTACTTTATTCTTATTTTATTGCACCCGGAGAATCCGCAATCGTCACTTTTACAGAAGGCAGCGGTGATTACACAATTACCGGTTACCAACAGGTACAGGGTGACCAGTATGCAGCTCTTTACAGCGAAACAGTTACCGTACAGCTTGAAAATGATTTTCTGCCTTTTCTCTATCCAAATCAATATGTAAACTTTACACCGGACAGCAAAGCCAGCCAGCTTGCGCTCTCCCTGATCGATGAGGACACCGTTGATGTAGATGCATTGCAGCAGATTTACGATTATGTTGTGTCAAATCTGACTTATGATTATGAAAAAGCAGATACTGTGACCACCGGATATCTTCCCGATGTCGATGAAACCCTGAAAACAGGCACCGGCATCTGTTTTGATTATGCCGCGCTCACCACGGCCATGCTCCGAAGCTGTGATATTCCATGCAAACTTCAGATTGGTTATGCCGGAGATATCAAGCATGCCTGGATCGATGTATATATACGCTCCAAAGGCTGGGTCAATCAGGCAGTATCCTTTAAAGGAGATACCTGGACACTTATGGATCCTACCTTTGATTCTAATAGCGATGACAAAGAAGCTATTCAGGATTACATTGGAGACGAAAGCAATTACACTGTACAATTCACACGTTAATGGCAAAGGAGATTTTTTATGAAATACACATTAACAGCCCGGGAGCTCAGTAACTTTTTCGGACAGCTTGGAATGCTGATTCATTCAGGCATTTCTGTAACAGAAGGCTTGGCGATTCTTCAAGATGAAAGTCAGACGGATACAGACCGTGAAATCATCACCGCGCTGCTCACTTCCATGGAAGAAACCGGAAGTCTTACACAGGCAATGGAAACTTCCGGAAGATTTCCCCATTCTTCTGTTTCTTATATAAAGACCGGTGAAGAAACAGGATGCCTGGACGAAATTCTGAACAGCCTGACTCTGCACTATGAACAGGAACAGGAAGTTTCCGAACAGATTCGAAGTGCAGTTACCTATCCCCTGATCATGCTTGGAATGATGGGAATCGTTATTGTCGTTCTTCTTGTAAAGGTACTTCCTGTATTTCAGCAGGTCTTTCAGCAGATGGGTATGGAAATGAATACGCTTTCTCTTGGATTACTGAAAGCCGGGAGTATTCTCAGCAATTATTCCGGTATTTTCCTGATATTGGTAGTTCTCTTGGTTGGTCTGATTCTTTTTCTCAGTCTGAGCGAAAAAGGACACATTTATCTGAGAAACGCAGCTTACCACTTACCAGTCTTTCGCGATATCCCACTGGCTGCCGATTACGGGCGTCTTGCACAGGGACTTTCTCTCGGGCTGAAAAGCGGTCTCACTCCAGATACAAGTCTTGAGCTGTCTGCTGAAATGGTTTCACATCCTCTGATTTTGAAGCGACTGGAAGAAACAGGTCATTTACTGGAAGAAGGCACTCCGTTTTATCAGGCACTGACAGATTCCAAACTTTTTACCGGTATGGAGGGAAGACTGATTTCTGTTGGTTTTCAATCTGGTTCGGCAGATGAGGCACTTAATCAGCTTTCCGTAAAATATCGTGAAAAAGCAGTTGATCTGATTTCGGAAGCAATCTCCATCGTTGAGCCAACGATTGTCATCATCCTGTCCCTGCTTGTCGGTCTCGTTCTGCTTTCTGTAATGATGCCGCTTCTGGGTATTCTCTCTGATATTGCATTGTGAGGTGAGCTATAAATGGAACTCTTTGACAGCCACAGAAAAAAATTTTTACGCAGATTCAGTCTGTTACTACCTTTATGCTTTCTCATTCTGATCAGCAGCATTTTTTTCATCAGTGTCAGCTTTGCATCCGATGAAACCCTTCACAAAGAACAACAGGCACTGGAACAGGCACTTGAAAATGGTGCTATCCGGTCATATGCCATGAATGGTCAATATCCAGAAAGTCTGGACCAGATTCTGAATGATTACCACATAACTTATGACCGCTCTCGTTTTGTTGTCGAATATACCCCAAACGGTTCCAACCTGCTTCCTTATATAAGTGTAATTCTGCTGTCCGATACTGCCGGACATGGAAAGGGGGCTGCCAAATGAAAAAAAGGCTTATCACCAGACATCCAGTTGCTGAACTGGCTTCTCTTCTGCTTTTTGGCATTTTTGTTCTTTTTCTTTTGCTCATGCTGTTTTTTTCAGCACGCATTTATCAGCAGACTGTAAAAAATACAAATGCAGAAAATACTCTCGGTACTGCTGTTTCCTATCTTACAACCAAGTTCAGACAGCATGACACAGTAAATGGAATTTTCACCGGCAAACTGGATAATCTTTCTGCCCTTTGTTTTCGTGATACACTGAATGATCAGGATTACATCACTTATATTTATCTTGATCAGGGTAATCTGAAAGAACTCTTTACTTCAGACAGTTCTTCTGCCAATGCATCTGCCGGAACAACGATTGCTCAACTTTCTGACTTTCAGATTTCTGAAAGCAGACCTGGTTTTTATTCTTTTGAATTAAAAGATTCTGAAGGAAACAAAGAAACTTTTTATCTCCATCAGAATTCCGTTTCCAAGGAGGCATCATGAAAAAAATATCCGCACATTCAAAAACAAGTCTCTTTTTAATGGAAATGATCTTTGTTCTGCTTTTTCTGGCACTTTCCAGCGCTGCCTGTATCCGTCTCTTTGCTGCTGCAAAAAAAAATCATATACAGGCTCAGGAATGGCGTCATATACAAACGCTCACAACTTCCGTCGGTGAAATTCTGGAAGACAGTGACGGAACCGCAAAAAGCTTTGTCTCACTGTTTCCTGATGGACAGATTCAGGACAATCTCATCGAATGGTACTATGACAGTTCCTGGCAACTCTGTTCCGATTCACAGGCTTCCTATAAAATGGAACTTACATTACACGAAACAGCGAACCCCAGACAGGGAACCCTTACTTTCTATCACGCCACAAATGATATACAGATTTACACGATTGATCTGGTTTTTCCTATTATTGAAAATTCAGACAAGGAGGCCAGCTCATGAAAGACCACAACAGCTTTTTTACTGCCACGGGAATTCCCTCTCTGTTTCTGATCTTTTCCGTGCTTTGTCTTGCAGTGCTTTCTTTGCTGACACTCGGAAATTCCCGTTCAGAATTAAACACCGCCCGTAATTCCATGCAACAGACAGAAGATTATTATAATGCCTGCAGTCAGGCTTCCACAGTTATCAATGAGATTCAGACAGAACTCACAGATGCCTACCGGCAGGCCACCGATCAGAAGAATTATCTTGCCCTTGTCGGACAATTCTGCAAGGATCATTCTGAGCTTACTTTTGACGAGGAAAAGCAGACATTGCTTTTCGCCGAATCACTCTCTGACACTCAGCAGCTCACTGTCTGCCTGAAGGTTTTATACCCGGAGAAATCCGGGGATTCTCTGATACAAATATTACAATGGAAAACAGACACCACGGCTTCCTGGACTCCGGACACCAGTCAGTCTGTTTATAAAGGAGGCACTCATGAATAAAGAACAAACTCTGGAATTTCTCTCTAAGGCAGCAGATCTGCACGCTTCAGATATTTTTATTATTGCAGGACGTCCACTTTCTATAAAAACCGATGGACGTCTTTCCACCTATGGTGACCGTCTGATGCCGGAACAGACCAGTGAAATTCTCGAAGCAATTTATCAGATGGCGAATAACCGTGATATCTCACGACTGCACAATACCGGTGACGATGACTTTTCCTTTTCTATTCCAGGTCTGTCACGTTTTCGTATCAATGCTTACAAACAGCGTGGTTCTCTGGCAGCAGTCATACGTGTTATCGCTTTCCAGCTGCCGGATCCCGCCGAGCTTTCTATTCCCGAGGATGTCATGAGTATTGCCAATCTGACAAAAGGCATGGTTCTTGTAACCGGATCTGCCGGAAGCGGAAAATCCACAACCATGGCCTGCCTTATCGATCGAATCAACCATTCTCGCGAAGGGCATATCATTACGCTGGAAGATCCTCTGGAATACCTGCATCGACACGATCGTTGTATCGTAAGCCAGCGTGAGATATGCACTGATACGGAAAATTATATTACTTCCCTGCGTGCTACCCTTCGCCAGAGCCCGGATGTCATTCTTCTTGGCGAAATGCGTGATCACGAAACCATTCAGACTGCCATGACAGCTGCCGAGACCGGTCATCTCATCCTTTCCAGTCTGCACACACTCGGAGCCTCAAATTCGCTCAACCGTATCATAGATGTTTTTGAACCATCCCAGCAGCATCAGATCATTATGCAGCTTTCTATGGTGCTTCAGGCTGTCATTTCTCAACAGCTGGTTCCGGATGTCAACGGCAAAAATATTCCTGTTTTTGAGATTATGCGTCTTACTCCCGCTATCCGGAATATGATCCGTGATAATAAAATTCATCAGATCGACGGTGTCATTTCTTCCAGTCCCGGACAGATGCGCTCCATGGATCAAAGCCTTTTTGAATTGTACAAAAATGGACGCATCACAAAAGAAACTGCCATCAACTACGCAATGAATCCGGAAATGCTCCGCAGAAGACTTGGATGATTTTTTCTTTTGGAATCTTCCTCACAGAACAAAGCGGACAAGTCCGCTTCAAACTCCCTGAATCCCTCAATCTTTGAGGGACTTGTTACGCTTTGCGCGCCAGATGCGGTCTGCTTCAGCAGACATATTCCTCATGCATCTGGTCGCATCCTCGCGGAGCGTTTTTATGTAATAGGAACATTACGGAGTAATTTCCTATTACATAAAAAATCCGTCTCAGGCTTATCACCTGAAACGGATTTTTTTATTGCTTATTTTTTTCTGATCAAGTATCAGCTCTTTTTGCCTCCGAAACGTTTTTTTACAAAAACTACAATTGCTACAATTGCTGCCAGAAGAATAATCACGAAATGATTGAAGAATCGGTGTATTATCTCCTGTCTTAACTGCAGTATTAACTGCAGTCTTAGCTGTAGAATTTGACGAACCAGATGTTTAATTTTATGCTAAAATATCATATTTGTCGAAATTATGTGCAATTTTGTGTGCAATTTACATTATCATACAGTGTATTTACGAAAACTTTACGAAACTCCATACTTTTCCCTTATTTCAGTGCCAAAATCAACAATAATTCTTTATGACCACCTGCAGGTTTTCTCTTCCCTGAAAAACATTAATTTCAGGATAATATGTAACAGATATGGTATCATGCGCCTGTACAAAATCCACGAATTCCTGTGCTTCTCCAAAATATACTGCATCCATCTTTATTCCATTTCCATCTATAAGAAGCATCTTTGCCACATTCCTGTTTCTGCCAAAAACACGAATCCCCACTGCCCGAAGATTTTTCTGTGCAAACAAAGGTTTCGAGTTCCCTTTACCAAATGGTTCCAGCACCTTTAACTGTTCTGTCAGTTTTTTGGAAAGATAGGAAATCGGCATTGGCACATCGATCATAATTTTGGGAATCAGATCCTGTTCTGTAAGGGTACAGTTATCATTCAGGCGTCTGCGGAAAAGTTCTACATTTTTTTCCTCCATTGAAAGTCCGGCTGCCATCGGATGACCGCCAAACTGCATGAGCAGATCACTGCATTTCACCAGTTCCTCATACATAGAGTAGGCCTCGATTGACCGTCCGCTTCCCTTTACTCCATCAGATCCTTTCGTCAGCACAAACACCGGCTTATTATATGCTTCACGGATCCGTCCTGCAATAATACCAGCAAGGCTCTCATGACAGTCTGGAAGATACACTACCAACACTCGGTCCTTACCGAGATTATTTTCCTCAATGCTCTGAATCGCCTGTCCTTTTCCTTGCTCTGTCATGGCTTTTCTGCTCTGATTCAGATCATACAGATCATCCGCAAGCTTCATTGCATCTTCCATATTATCCGCAAGAAGCAGTTCCAGAGATCTTGCTGCTGTATCAAGCCGTCCGCTTGCATTGATACATGGGCCAATAACAAACCCTACATGATATGCCGTAATCTCTGCACCTTCAAGATTATTCACACAAATCAGTGCTTTCAGCCCTTCAAAAGAAGTAGAAGAAAGTTTTTTCAATCCTTCCTTTACAATGATCCTGTTCTCTCCCTGCAGATCCATGACATCACCTACTGTTGCAATTGCTGCCAATTCAAGAAAATCCCATATCTCATCACTGTCAATCCCTAATCTTTCATATAACGCCCAGATCAGTTTCCACGCAACCACCGCCCCGCAGATATTTTTATTCGGATACAGACAGTCATTCTGTTTCGGATTCACCACTGCATCTGCTTTCGGAATGATCCAGATTCTTCCATCCTCTGTATCGCGGAAAGGAATATCATGATGATCCGTAACGATCACAGTGAGTCCTTCTTTTTTTGCGTATTCTATTTCAGCCGCAGCTGCAATCCCATTATCGCAGGTCAGTATCGTATCAATTCCATCTTCCAGTGCTTTATCGATCAGCTGCTCATGCATTCCATATCCGTCTTTTACTCTGTCCGGAATGTAAGTATCCACATTTGCATTAAGTCGTTTCAGACCTTTCAACAAAATGCAGGTAGCTGTCACGCCATCTATATCATAATCTCCGATGATTCGGATCTTTTTTTTCTGCGTAATTTTTTTCTGAAGGATCTGCACTGCACGTTCCATATCCTTCATCTTCCATGGGGATGGAATTTCCGCAAGTGTTCCATATAAATAGGAACGAATCTCTTTCATATCCTGTATATCACGGTTTCGTATCAATCTCGCTATCACAGGATCAATTCCAAATTCACTGCCTATTTTTTGAAAATCTGCTTTCTTATTATATACCATCCACTTTTCCATAATGATCCTCTCTGTTTATCAACCTATCCATTATTAAAACACAAATCCCGGGGCAGCAGTCTGTCCCGGGATCTGAGATGTGTTACTGTTCACTCCGTTCACAGCAACTTAATTGTTACTTTTTATGTTTCGGATTATGCATCCTTATTTTCATCATTTGAAGCATTTTCTTTTGCCGCTGCTTCCTGTGCCGCCAGACGTTCTGCTACTCTCTTGCGGTTTTTCTTTTTCGGCTGATCTGAATTTTTCTTTCCGGATTTTGTATCCTGGCTGTTATTATTCTGTTTTGCAGGAGCTGCAGTATTCTTTGCTGCTACAGCCTGTGCAACAGGTTTCTTATAATAGCGTTTCATTACCAGCCACAGAGCACCTGTGATGCATACAGAAGAGTAAGCTCCACAGATAACACCTACCATCAGAGGAGCTGCGAACTCACGTATAGAAGATACACCCATGATGTACAGAACAGCTACCATTACGAAAGTTGTGAAAGAAGTGTACATACTTCTTGTAAGTGTCTGTGTGATACTTTCATTAACGATCTCTTCAAGGTTTGATCTGCTTCCCTTCGTATTCTCACGAATACGGTCGAAGATAACGATCGTTGCGTTGATAGAATAACCTACGATGGTAAGCATGCAGGCAATGAAGGTATTACCTACGGAAATTCTGGAAATTCCATAGAATGCAAATACAACCAGTACGTCATGCAGCAGGGCAAGTACTGCACTGCTTGCGAAACGGATATCTTTGAAACGGAACCAGATGTAAGCAAGCATGCAGAGTGTAGCCACAATCACGGCAACAACTGCATCTCTTCTCATCTCGGAACTTACTGTAGAAGAAATACTTTCTGTTGTGATCAGAGAATCATCTACATTAAATTTCTCAACAAGTGCATTATCCAGTTTCTCACGTTCTTCCTGAGAAAGCGTACGCGTCTTGATAACTACCTGATTCGTTCCTACAACTTTAGTCGGCTGTACATTCTTATCACCTGTAACTTCTTCAACGACAGGAGTTACTTCAGAGTCAATCTGCTTGATATCCATGTCTTCGTTGAATGTTACAGTTGTTGCAGTACCACCTGAGAAGTCAAGTGCATAGTTCAGAGCTGTTCCATCTACGTTGTGATGGATTGCCATTGCAACCGGACCACTTAAGATCAGAATGATGGAAATAATGAAAAATACTTTTCGTTTTCCAACAACATTGAATACTTTACGCTGTTTTGCACGACCGTAGAATTTCTCATCATGGAATCCTACTGCATAAAGAGCATTCATAACAAAACGTGATACAACCAGAGCTGTAAACATGGAAACTACGATACCAAGAGCCAGTGTATAAGCAAAGCCCTTAACAGTACCGGAACCAAGCCACATCAGCACGAGAGATGCGATCAGGGTTGTGATGTTTCCATCGAAGATTGCGCTGAACGCTTTTGAGAAACCGGATTTAATAGAAGCTCTTACAGAGTTTCCGGCTGCGATTTCTTCCTGAATACGTGCGTAAATGATAACGTTCGCATCAACCGCCATACCAATACCAAGAATGATACCTGCGATACCCGGAAGAGTCAGTGTGATGTCAAATGCATTCAATGTAATGAGTACGATCGCTGTATACAGGATCAGTGCCACACCGGCAACAACACCCGGCAGACGATACATAATAATCATGAAGATGATTACAATAACAAGACCGATCAGACCAGCCATAACACTGGTGGAGATTGCTTCTTCACCAAGCTGTGCAGCAACTACGCTGGAACGAAGTTCTTCCAGTTCGATGCTCAGAGAACCGATACGGATATAGGAAGCAAGATTCTGTGCTTCTTCCACACTGGACATACCAGTAATCTGTGCCTGTCCACCTGTGATTGCTTCGTTTACCTTCGGTGCGCTTAAGATCTGATTGTCATAAACGATCGCAATCTGTTTTCCTACGTTTGCTTCTGTAGCATCTGCAAATTTTGTCTTACCTTCATCTGTAAGTGTCAGGCTGACTGCATACTCTCTGGAGCTGTTTTTGTCAGACTGGAATGCACCACCCTGGGCATCTTTTACATCTGTACCTTCCAGAACGACGGATCCGGATTCACGAATCTCGTCCAGACTTCTTGCCAGTACATAACCGCTTCCTGTACTGGAGAAGTTTGCATTACCGTCATCATCTGTCATTGTGATAAAACACAGAGAACCCGGTTTTCCAAGGTCATTCAGAATCGCATCTGCATCTGTAACACCAGGAATCTCTACAGCGATACGGTCGCTTCCTTCTTTGTACACCTGTGCTTCTGTACTGTACTGTTCAACACGCTTCTGGAGTTTATAAACAGTATCTGACATGTCTTCTGCACTTGGGTTGCTGTCTTTTGCCTGATAGGTGATACTTACACCACCAGACAGGTCCAGGCCGGTCTTAATGTTTTTTGCAGAACCGGTACCTGTTGGTCCGAGGCCAATCCCGGCCGTGTAACACAGAAAGACTGTGATAATGGCGGTCAGAAGCAGCACAACAATTCCTTTGCTTTTCTTCATTGTTCTTTCCCTTCTTGCATTATTTTATTCCGCTAATGCGGCCTTTATCATGATTGCGCACTCCACTCTCTTACGCTGAAGTTCGCATCCGATACCATAATTGCCATTTATATCTTTCTGAAAATGATAAGCATTGGCAGCACAGCCACCACTGCAGTAAAATCTTGCGAAGCAGTCTTTACAAGCTTCTTTTGTGTAAACATTACATTTACCAAACTTATCACGGATCTCCGGATGTGTGATTCCCTCATCCACATTTCCCATAAGGAACTGCTCTTCACCAACAAACTGATGACACGGATAAAAATCACCCCAAGGAGTTACTGCAAGATACTCGGTTCCTGAACCACATCCTGAGAGACGTTTGTAGACACAAGGTCCACCGGTCAGGTCAATCATAAAGTGGAAGAAGTTGAAACCTTTTCCGGCTTTTTCTCTGGCGATCATTTCTTTTGCCAGTGCATCGTATTCTTCCATGATCTGAGGAATATCCTCTTCTCTGATTGCATATTCCTCTGTATCAGCTGCAACTACCGGTTCAACAGAGATCTGTTTAAAACCAAGATCTGCAAGGTGCAGAACATCTTTTGAAAAATCGAGATTATGATGTGTAAATGTACCACGCACATAATACTTGTCCTGATTTCTGGATTCCGCAAATTTCTGGAATTTCGGAATGATCAGATCATAACTTCCAGCTCCTTTGCGGAAAGGTCTCATATAATCATGAACTTCTTTACGTCCGTCCACACTGAGAACAACATTTCCCATTTCTTTATTACAGAACTCCATAACTTCATCATTGAGAAGAACACCGTTCGTTGTCAGTGTAAAACGGAATTTTTTATTATGGAGTTTCTCCTGCTCTCTTCCGTATGCTACCAGGTCTTTGACAACCTGCCAGTTCATCAGAGGCTCTCCCCCGAAGAAATCCACTTCCAAGTTCTTTCTGGATCCGGAATTGGCGATCAGGAAATCAAGAGCTTTCTTTCCTACTTCAAAGGACATCAGTGCTCTTCTTCCGTGATACTCTCCTTCTTCGGCAAAACAGTATCGACAGGCCAGATTACAATCATGGGCAATGTGCAGGCACAGTGCCTTTACTACTGTCTGCCGATTCTCTGTAAATTCATCAATAATGTTTTCGTATATATCTCTGGTAAACAGCATACCCTGTTCTTTCAGTTTCTCACACTCGGAAACAGAAGTACGGATATCAGCCTCAGGATACTGATCTTTTAATTTGTCAACAATCTCCTGCTCTGAAAGTCCCTCTTCCATAAAAGGAAGAACTTCGTATGTTACAAGGTCTACCAGATGAATACATCCACTGTTAATATCCAGAACAATGTTATAGCCATTGCTCTGATATCTATGAATCAGACTCATCTTTCTGAAAATCCTTTCCTGTAACTTTTTGTTCATAAGAATAAGCAGCGGATTTCACTCCGCTGCTTACTGAATGTTCTGAACCTGCTTATTTGTTCTCGCAGCTCTGATTTCCTACAGTACAGGAAGTTTTGCATGCTGACTGGCAAGATGTCTGACATTCACCGCATCCACCTTTTTTCACTGTGTTCTGCAGGTTCTTTGTATTTAATGTTTTGATATGTTCCATTATATATCCCTCCTTATGTATAATTATCTGGGCATAGTATAGCATAAAATCAGCCTAATTAAAAGCATTTTTTTATCAGGAAAGCATCCCTCCAAGGGTTCCTCCTCCAAGACACATAAAAAATGTAGTCACCAGATGTTGGAAGCTCATATCCCACTTTCTCTGTACTGCAAAAGAAACAGCTGCAAGTAACACAAAATAACATAAGCCTACCAGAAATCCCCACCGATATTTATCCTGACGAAGTATCTTTCCTGCCAAAAATCCTCCTGCCAGGCAGGACAGCACATAAATCACTAAAATTCCTACCGTAACCGGCCCTTTCCCTATGTCAAATTTGAATACCAGTAATGCCAGCAGGAGCAAGCAGACACCCGACAGAAGATATGCCAGAAACAATGATCTCAAAATTGCCTTTACCTTCATAAAAAAGCCCTCCCATATTGAAATATATGGAAGAGCTTTGCTTCATATGTGCAAAATGCTATGCAAAATATTATTTTTTCTTCTTAAGATAAACGAGTACTGCTACAATTACCGCAGCTGCGATGCCAATGATCACAAACGGAAGGATCGGAGTATTATCTCCAGTCTCAACTGCTCCTACAGAATTCCCCTTACTGTCTGCTTCACTCTGATCAGCAGAGTCAGAAGTACTGTTCTGATTTTCAGATGTGGATGCCTGAACAGATGTATTATTCGCTGAACCGGATACTGTATTACTTGCATTATTTGCGGTACCGCCAGATGTACTGCCGGTATTTGTGGAAGCTGCTGCTGCCGCCTGCGGAGTCGTTGTCGCGGTAGAAGTTGTACCGGAAGAATAGCTTCCATCTTCAATTTCTTCTCCTACAAGTGCCTTGCTTCCTGCAATTCCAAACGGGCTGAAAGAGTGTGTACTGAATACCATTGTACTGCCCTCAACACTTGGCACGATTGTTTCCATAGCACCACTGTCCAGAAGATGCTCAATTGTATAATCATATCCGGCCTTAACAGGAACTGTCACACTCAGATATTCACCATCTGGGATCTCATACTCTGTATTGTTTTTCAGATCCCATAATTCAAAATCATAAGATTTGAATACATTTGCTTCTGCTTCATTGGTAAATTCATAATTCTCACCACTTGCAGCCCTGAACTGTACGTACCATGGAAGATTGATCCCTGATACAGAAATGCCATTGCATGTGTGATTTTTTTCTGCTATCTGTGCTTTTTCTTCATCAGACGGCTCTGTGTCCTCCTCAACCGACTGAGCTCGGTCATCTGCTGTGATATCTTTCTCTGTTCCATCAAAAATATTGTCTTTATCAGTCTCCGGAGTCACTGTAGGTTCCGGTGTATCTGTCACTGACGGTGTATCTGTCACTGACGGTGCCTCAGTAACTTCTGCGATATCTGCAGGTCCCGGTGTCTCAACGGCCTCTGGTGTATCTCTATTTTCTGACGGAGTTACTGTTACAGCCGGTGCTTCCGTATTCTCAGTAATAATATTGTCTGTATTATCATTATCCGGTGTTTCCGTCACTTCTGTGCTGTCTGTATCTGCGTTACTCTTATCCTCTGTGGACTCAGAGTCTGCTGTGTTCTCTGTATTTTCCGGGTTTTCCGTTACTTCCGGAGTTACTTCCGGAACAGTAGTTTCCGTATTTTCTTCAGTATTATCTGTCGTGCCGGCCTCTGTGTTTTCTTCTGTGTTTTGTGTCGTATTCTCAGTATCTGCAGCTTCCTGCTCTGTCTGAGCCCCCTCATAATCTGAATCCTTACTGATACTGCTTACAACAACTGTCACACTGCTGTAAATTGCCTCTGACTGCCCATCCCAACCAGAAATCTTCGCCAGATCAGCAGCATTATACGGACGAAATACAACATCATAAGTCTGCACTCTCGCTGACGGTACACAAGACCCATCTGCCCAGGAAAGTGTTCCATAATCACTCTTCGGAAGTGAAATATCTGAAAGAGGAACTGGCTGATCAATCGTAACATTATTCGGGATCAGACTGCTGACCTGTACGGTCGATGTATCGTCTCCCATTACTGTTGCAAATGAAAACTGACTTGTTACAAGTGCTGCGGTAAGTGCTGCAGCAGCAATAAACTGCACATTCTTCCTCTTTTTCATCATAATCCTCACACCTCAATCTATATTCATTACTGCCACGCAAAGCCATTATATGCCGGCAGCTTCATATTATTTATGTAATCTTTAAACCAAAAATGTAACTTGTTTCTATATCATATATAATTCGAATTTAAGTACTGTAATATAAAAATATCTATTTTGTCGTATATGAAACTTTTATCTTTTCGTAACTAATTTGTAACACAATATTTTATTTTACGACACAAGCATTATATCACAGTTCTACTTTTTTCGACACCCCCAAATTATTTTTTTTATATTTATCAAGATTACATCATTAGTGAGAATTGAGTGACTATTCTGTTTACTTCTGCAAGAACTTCTTTTATTCCTCTCTCAGACTCTGTCCAATTATCTCTGGTAATGCCATCAACACAACATGGGCATACCCGAAACTCAGTGTCCGGATATGCCCTCTGATAATACATTAAGGCTCTTCTAGCATGATAATTTTTGCAACAAATAATTGCCTTCCTTATATTAATACCTGCCTGATCTGTAACTTTTCTGGAAAACTTTGCATTTTCCCAGGTAAATGTCGCCTGATCTTCCTTCAGAACAGCATCCGCCGGCACACCATTCTTCATCAGTACATCCTTTAAAAATTCCCATTCCGTCTGATACTCTCCACTGTACCGTTTCTGACCAGTTAGTACTCCGCCAAATCTGCCTGTAGAAATACTGTATTTTCCACTTGGCAGTACAAATAGAGCATATTTTTTCGCATACAGCTGTGCCGCTCTCTCTGCCATCTGTGAATAACCATTGCCGGGTACAAAAATAATATCCGCTTTCTCTGGCTTATTTTCTGCAAAAATGAACTTACTTGTTTCTTTTATGAACTCTTCGTACATATTCGATACCTTCTCTTTTGGTTTATTTTGTTACAATGACCGTACTATATCCTGCATCTCTGAGGCGTTGTTCCATATTTATTGCATTTCCAATCTGCTGAAATGCACCAACCTGTACTTTATATAAATCATTTTCATTCAACAGAAATGCCGGATATCCCTGATCTGTCAATTGATAAAGCATACGGTCTGCATTCTCTCTGTTCCGAAATGCGCCGGTCTGTACCCGATAATACAAAGGAGCTTCTATCGTTTCTTCCGATAACGTTCCTAGAATTGCGCCTGCAATCGCCTGTGCTATTTCATCTTTTTTCTCATCATATAATGCATTATCCGCATCTGAGTTTATAAATCCGGTTTCAATGAGAAGAGCAGGCATTCTGGTTCTTCGCAGAACGACCAGTCCCGGACGTTCTTTTACTCCTATTTCTCTGAATCCAAGTTCCCCCAGTGCTCCAACAATATTTTGTGCCATCTGATACTTAATTCCACTTTTGTCATATACCAGAACTTCTACGCCCTGATATTGATTATCTTCAGGGCTGCTATTCCGATGAAAAGAGATAAAATAATCTGCACCTGACTGATTTGCGATTCTTGCCTTCTCAAATGGCGTCTGGTAAATATCTTCTGTTCTAGTATATACCACATCCACACCATTGTCTTCAAGGATTTTTCCTACCGCTTGTGCAAGTGCAAGATTATCATCTTTTTCATTTCTTCCATTATATACAGCACCGGGATCCGTTCCGCCATGTCCCGCATCCAAAACAATTTTATAAGCCAATTTTGTATCTCCTGACTGCTTTTTAATTAGTATATGCACACACTGATAAAAAGCATACGGGATAATCAGATTGCTTCAATAATAGCTGAACTGACCAGTTTCCGCATTGTAATGGTACACATAATAGGTAAGAAAATCTTCTTCCGGTGTCGTTTCCTCTACAGTCTCTGCCAGAACCTCTTTTAGCTTTCTTGGATCTGCACTATCTTCGCTGTGTATCATTACTTCATGAATACTTGTAAACACCATATAAAAACTGCCACCAATAAGTTTCCCCAATCGCTGCGCAACTCCGGGTAAAAAAACAGCCACTGCTCCATTGGTCCGGACAGATGTACTCAGACAATTTCCTATTGCATCTTTCTTCAAAGACATATCAAACAGCAGATTCATAAAATTCTCGCCTTCATAATCCAAATTATATAGAAGTTTCTCCCAGCAATAAATTCTTGGTGGCGAAATAAAATACGTATTCAAAAGTGCCTCATTAAACACTGACTGTTCATCCTGCTCCCATTTCTGTAACATATGTTTTTTTATTTTAATGCTGGTACTGCATCCATCCAGTTCTCCCATCCGGGCATATAATACCAGTGCAATATCCCCAACGGTTCGAAAAATTGCATTCTTCAGTTCATCTCGATATTTAACCACATTCATCAGGCGGATAAACAGATCTCCCTTTACCTTTTCGTAACTGTCCAGATTTTTACTTTTTTCAAAACACTCGGAACGAGCAAGCGTATCTAATCTTTTCATAATTTCCTGTATGATATTCTCCATGCTCCATCCATTTTGAAATTCATCATACAGATCTCGCACATAAAGTGCACAGACTTCATAAACGCCTTCCTTCTGTCTGTTTTTCAAAAGCAGTCTGTCACCCGAAGTCGGAGGATATTCCTCAGCCTTCTTATAACAGATCATTTCTTCTTCATAAGAAGTTTCCTTAAGAAGACTCTGTCTCAAAGTGTCCACGAAGTTTTCGTAACCGTTTTCCATATTCAATTCCTCATCTTTCCTGAATTATTCGGGCGATCTGCCCATGACTTAAATAGATTTGAAGAAAGAAGGAAGCAGATGCTCCCTTCAAGAGTTGCTGTATCTAGAGGATACCGCATAATATTGTTTATGTAAAGAAAATTCGTTCGACAAAAATCGTGAATATCGACAATTGTTTTTATAACATTTCTTATTATAAAAATACTTTAGAATAAAATTCAGATCAGGTCAGTTTCATTCATAATAATCTGCCCTTTGCCTTCCAGATATGTCAGAAAGCCCTCGCATCCCCTGACTACGTCGCGATATGTAATGTCAAAATTTCCTGTGTACCATGGATCTGCGATATCCCCGTGTTCGTCCGCATAATCCAGCAGAAGGCTTACCTTATTTTTCGCGTCTTTGCCAAGAATCCGAAGCATATTTTTTCTGTTTCGTTCTTCCATAGCAATCAGATAATCATATTTGTCATAATCTGATTTTTTAAGCTGCACTGCCCTTTTCCCTTCACAGGAAATTCCATGTTTCGCCAGTTCACGCTTCGCCGGCGGATACACCGGATTCCCGATTCCATTCCAGATTTCTTCCGTACTCGTCGCCGCAGAGGCGATGTAGAACTGGTCACCTAGTCCACGGTTATTGACCATGTCCTTAAATATAAATTCTGCCATTGGAGAACGACAGATATTGCCGTGGCAGACAAATAACACTCTTATCATTGCTTAAAACTCCTTGAAATGCTGTATTTACGCTGTTTACAGGCATTTTCCGATAATCTTCAATCCTGTCATTTTCCTGTATATCACAGCATAAATTCGTATATTTTCTTATCCAAATTTAGTAACTTCTTAGTAATAATCAGCCTGGAAAACAGGCTTTCTAAGAACCTTATAATCAGATTATTTTTAATTCTTTTTTCTATTATTTTATCATACTATGCCAGTTTTGCAATCCTATTCATCTCTTCTTTTGCATCAATTAATCCCAGATGCGTATATACGTTTAACGTAACCCCTATATCAGAATGTCCCATTAAATATTGGAGTGCCTTCGGATTCATTCCAGCTTTCGCCATATTGGAACAATATGTATGCCTACATACATGAGGTGTGATCTTTGGCATTTGTTCCTCATGAGTACGATTATACTTTCCTAACGCCCACTGAAAATGTTTTTCCCAATGGAGTGCTACCTCAGGCATATCTTTTTTATCCAGGAATAAAAATCGACTATATCCATCTACAATCGGCTCAACCCTTACTTTTTTACGATTTTTCACAATCTGTTCAAAACATTCATAAACTTCATCTGTCATCGGCAACATTCGTGTTCCACTTGAAGTTTTGGTATCTTCAATGACGTACTGCATTCCTCTGGTTCTCTGAAGCTGATGATTCACATTGATTTTTCTCTCCTGAAGATCAATATCTTTCACTGTCAATCCACAAAACTCAGAAATACGAAGTCCAGTCTTAAACAAAATAAACATTCCATTATAGTATTTTGAGTAATGGTCATCATTTCGGATAAACTCCAGAAATAACTCTTCCTGTTCTTTTGTAATTGCCTGTCTTGTAACACTGTCATTTACGACAACTGTACATAATTGAAATTCAAAAGGATTCTTGCGCAGTAAATCATCTTCAACTGCCATCTGAAATGCAGGTCTTACAATTCCACGCACACTGTGAATGGAACTGTATCCTCTTCCATCTGCTTGCAGCTTAATAAACCATGCTTTTGCATCCGACAATTTTATTTTATCTATTCTTCTGGTTCCAAATTCTTCTTTTTTTATTATATTGATCACAAAATCATAGTTCGCCTGAGTATTATGACGAACCCCCTTTTTTTGTCCAATATATTTTTGAACCAAATCCAAAACTGTTAAATTTCCTCCGTAAGGTACTATACCATCATGTAAATCTCTTTGGATATTTTTTTCTTTTTCCCTTAGAGCTAAGCATGGTCTGCATCCAGTTGGCAGAGAATCTGTTGGCTCTAATTTCCAACTATACAAAAACTTCTGCTTTCCATAACAATCTGTATATACAAACGCATATCTTCCATCTTTTCTTTGACTTTCTCCGTTTCGTAAAATTCGACCTTTTTTATCTCGTCGTTTTTGGTCACGTTTTGTTTTACCCAAACGTCTTCGCCCCTTTCTACGAAGAAGCCCTAGCACGATATAGGTATTATATCATACCAGGGCTAACATTTCCACTTTAAAGCGCTAAATTGTTCGTATATTTTTTACAAAGACGTAGTCTGATCCAGAAAGGCCTCAAATTTCTTACGGTTAATCAATGACTTACACCCCACCTGGACTGTAAAGCAACATTCTGAATTTAGATGTTCCGAAATAAGCATCCTTATTTTCTTTTCACCTATTCCGAAATATTGCACTGCTTCATCCACCGTAAGCATATATTTTTCCCAAATTGGAATCTTACCTTTTTCAATTTTAATCGCCACTCTTCTCTCCTCCTTTTCTCTTTGGACAAAACATTTTTATCTGCCCATGACAATTTACAATTTTATACACTGTCATCGGCAGATAAAATTACAATACAGGTGGCAGTTCAGTACTCTGCCCACATCGGTTTTGCACCGTCATTAAATATGACCAGATTTTTTCTGGAAGTATCATTATCACAGATATGCTTCGTCGCCCTGTGCAGCTGCTACACATTTTGTCAAATTCTTCTCGCTCCATACCTTTACTTCAATGTTATATTTCAGCATTTCCTCGTATTTACTCCATTAACAGAGCAGATATATCATGGCGGATTTACCTAGTGGCTCTACATATCTTCACGTCCTGTATGTAAAACAATATACAATTTTCAAGGTACAAAAATTCCTGAAGGGGAAAAGGAATCTATATTAAATACTCCCTTTACTGATTACTTTTCCTTACATATGATTTCGTATCAAATCCCAAGGTCTTAGTAATCAGTTTTGCTTCCAGGCGTTGACGCAGAGTTTCATCTACACAGTAATGCACCTGTCCAAATTCGTCAAACATTTTTCTGGTAGCCAAAACTGTTATGTACCCTTCATAATGCTTCAACACTGCCTGGATTGCCTCAGTATCACCAGTTGATGCTGCCTCAATAACATGGAATGGCAGCAAATCAAATGCGCATTTCTGTTTTTTACTTTTTTTCATTTGCAGATTCCTCCATATTTTTTCTCATCAGTTCCAGTGATCGTCTACGATGCTCATTAATTGTGCTGCGTACAAGATTCATTTCTCTGGCAATGTCTGCATCACTCATATCCATAAAATATGATAATAACACAACATTCCTTTTCTTTTCAGTAAGTGTCTGCAGTGCTTCAGCAATCAATGCATCTTTGACTTCTATGTCGTAACCCAGGACCTGAAAACGATGTGTTTCCATTTCATGCTCATCCATTATAAAAAGTCTGCTCAACTCCTTTTCTGATAATTCTGACAACATCACTTCATACTTCTGGCGATATGCCATATGCTTTTCATAATTAATAACTTCACTTTTCAATGCCAGCTTGCACAGAGAATCAAACTGATGTCTGACTGTCTGCTCATCTTGAAAAGAGGATTGCTCCATAAGAGTTCACCTCCTTCCCCGCCGGTAGGCAATAAGCAAAGTTCTTGCTTCCCCTTCACACATATCCCAAACGGATGAGTGCATTTGTCGGGGCGTGGGAAGAAATTTTTAAAAAATTTCTTAATAAATACGAGAAAATTGTTTTTCCTGTATTTTGAGGTATATAAAAAACGTCCTAATGGGTAGTTTTTAGCCCATCGGACGCTATTTATATCAAAAGATAATATTTTGCCATCATTTTTTGTGGCATATAATTCACTTTTTGAGGTAAAGAAATTTATTTGCTTTTTTGAACTATTTATCTATTTCATCCGTCACGTAATGACGGATATGATACCAGACAATAAAATTCTTAATCTTTCCTATACCTCCGGATCTGTTTTACGGAAATTCAGAATTTTATATGTCTTTTAAAAAGTGAAATATCACCCTCTTTTTTAGTGAAATATTAGTTCATTTTCTTTCAAGAAAGGGAACTATACACTAAACATGGAGGTGTATCATATGCCAAAACAAACAGATAAAGAACTGGGATTGTTTTTTAAGAACGCCCGACACGAGCAAAAATTGACTTATGAAGAATTAGCTGAAAAAGCAGAAATGTCCAGCCGATATTTAAAGGAAATTGAAAATGGGGGCCGAGTTCCCAGTTTTCATAAAATCAGAAAACTGGTACGCGCTTTAAATGTTCCTCCTGAACCATTGTTTTATCCAAACAATCATACAGATAATCTTGATTATCAACGCCTGCTCATGTACCTGTCAAAATGCAACGATGAGCAAATTACCGCTATCCTTGCCATCGTAGAAGCATACCTGCGCACATACAAAATTCCTACAGACCACGATAAACAAGATCCCTGAAATTCATTTGAATTCTATCTGAATTATTCTGAAGAAGCGGTATGGTTTCCCATACCGCCACTCTTAACGTGCATATTTTTCTATCATTCTCTTAACATTCGTGGATTTCTTTATTGCCCCTATATTAATAAGAAACTCAACTACATCCATCATTCCCTGGTAATAAGCCCGCTGCTCCTCTTCATAATGGAAATGTTCTAACTGATCCAGATATTTATTCCAGAAATTCTGCTCACGCTCTGGGATTTTTTCCAGATGTAGTGGCAGCTTCTTTTGTATTTGTTTCAAATTCTTCTCTGCTTCTTTCCATTCTTCCGGCTGTACTGTATATTCTCTTTCTCCGGAGTCACAGCGCAATTCCTCAAATAAATTCGATACTGCTTCATAAAATTCATTCATCTTCTTTCCACCTCTCACTAGAATTATTTCTCATTACAGGCAGCATTATCATTTTCTTATTTCAAAAATCAAATAAACTTTCCAAAACTTCATCTTTAGAAGTATAGTAACAATATTTTTCCTTAAAATCAATAATAATACTTCATCTTTAGAAATTTTTGAGGATCAGAATGATTATTTATTGGGATAAAAAAACGAACAGTAAAAACAGAATAGGACAACGGGTAAAAGAATTACGAAAGGCTCATAATCTTACTCAGAAAACGCTCGCTGCCAAATTACAACTTGCAGGATATGATTTTAATGATCTGGCAATCCTGCGAATTGAGCAAGGCACACGTTTCGTTCCAGACTACGAAGTTGTCGCACTGGCCGAAGTATTTAATGTTTCCTGCGAATATCTTCTTGGTCTGACGGACGCTCCTACAAAATAATTCAATTGTATTGCTGCCCATTCTATGCTAAACTATGGATAGATACTTCTGAACAACATACACTATTTATAAACCGTATGATTGGAGTGATTTCATGGAATTAACAAAAAAAGTCCCTACAACCGATAAAAACCAGGAAAACAATCATCTTCTCCGCATGTTAGACCGGGGAATTGATGATATGGAAGCTGGTCGTGAATTGCCACTGGAAGATGCTTTTCGCAAAATCACAGAATTAAGGGATGCACGAAGAAATGCAAGAATATAAAATTATTTTAACCTGGGAAGCAATTTACGATGTCACAGACATTGCAGATTATATTGAAGAAGAATTCGGCCAGCAACGTGCTGACCGTTTTCAATCTGATCTGAAAGAACAAATGCAGAATTTAAGTCAGTTCAGTACTGCCTTTCCCCGAACTCAAATTCTGTACAGAGGATATTCCATACATAAAAGATCTTTTCCGCCATCTATTATTTTTTATATTATAATGGAACAAACAAAAGAGATTCATATTCTCCGAGTGCTGCGCCACGAACGAGATTGGGAAAATATCCTGTTGCAAAGATCAACTTATACATATCCAGAATAAATACCTGGGAGCCGATCAGAGATTTTTCTGAAAGGCTTCCTTTTTAATTACTTCCCACCATCAATTAAATCATAACTCATATCCAGAAAATCCAGCGTCTTGGCTTCACTGACAGATTCATCCAGAAGAATCGTAATCCAGTGCCGCTTGTTCATATGATACCCCGGTAAAAATCCATACGTTTGAATTAACATCCCAACCAGATCAGGGTCACATTTTACATCCAGGATATCAATGTTTCCATCTTCTTCTAATCCCAGTGTTTTCTTTTCCACTGCCATAATTATAGCATACCATTTTCCATTTTTATGTCGAAGCACCGCAGAATCAGGATCTTTTTTCCATAAATATTCCGGTTCAGTTCCATATTGCTCTTTCACATATTGAAAAATTTCCTCACGTTTCAAATTTATCCCTCACTTACGATTTCTTGCTCTGATTATACGCTATCAGGATTATATTCTCAACCACTTCTCACAGTTCCATTTATGTTTTATAGCTTTTGCATAGCCTGCTTTGCAGGCTACACCCCAAAAGAAGCAAGCACTGCCAGTGTCATGACACCTGGCTCATTTTACAAAATTCCCCTTCGGTTTATTTTGTAAAAATGTATCAGGGAGTATCCCTGTCCCTCTCATATTTTATAATTTCTTAATTTGACGCTTCCGCCTACTCCTGTTAAAATAAACTGTAGACACATCTATCCAAAACATCATACAGTCAAGTAATATAACTGTCATAACCGAACTGGTTAGACAGTTTTTTTGTACTCTTTTTATAGAAAAAAACGAATTGGAGGATTTCAATGAGCAAACGTACCAGAATTCATCCCGTACAATTTTATTTGAATGATGACGAACAATACATTTTAGAAGAAAAATATCGTCTTTCCAGGATGAAAAGCAAATCTGCCTTTCTACGGAAAATGATCTTATATGGATTTGTATATGAAGTAGACTACTCTCATATCCGAAAAATGAATACCCTGCTGGGCAATATCAGCAGCAATTTGAATCAGATCACCCATCGTATAAACAGTACCAATACAGTTTACCCAAAGGACCTGGACGATATAAAGGAGTTAATGGAAAAAATATGGCAGTTACAAAAATCCATGGTATCAAAACAACCGTTGATAAAGCAATAGAATACATCTGCAATCCAGATAAAACTGACCAGAATCTATATATTTCTTCCTTTGCCTGCTCTCCCGAAACAGCCGTTCTTGACTTTAAATACACTTTGGATCATACACATGACTGCAGAGATCCGCACAATACAAATAAGGCATTTCATCTGATTCAGGCATTTTCCCCTGGTGAAGTTTCCTATGAAGAAGCCCATCAAATTGGCAAAGAACTTGCGGATCGCTTACTGGAGGGAAAATACTCCTATGTTCTGACAACACACACTGATAAAGGTCATGTACATAACCATTTAATTTTCTGTTCTGCAGATAACATCACTTTTTCTCATTACCATGACTGTAAAAAGAATTACTGGAAAATACGAAATCTCAGCGACACTTTATGCCAGGAACATAACCTGTCCACAATTATGCCAAATGGTAAAAAGGGAATGAAATACAATGAATGGGCTGCAAATAAATCTGAATCCAGTAAAAAAGCGCAGCTGCGAAAAGATATCAACCAGACAATCCGAATCGTTTCCACTTACTCAGAATTTCTTGCATTTATGGAAGCTAAAGGATATGAAATAAAAAACGCAGAATTTGGCGAAAACAGCAGGAAATACATTACCTTTCGTTCTCCCGATATGTCCCGTCCAGTGCGTGGAAGTACTAAATCTTTAGGAAAAAATTTTACTAAGGAACGTATCAAAGAACGCATTAATAATAAGCTTCACAGAACTACTGTTCCTTCTGTTCGTAATAAGTTAATAGACACCAACACTCCCAATATAGCAGGAAACATTGGACTTCAGAAATGGGCAAATAAGGAAAATTTAAAAATTGTCTCTGCTGAATATAACAAGATGTTCACACATAATCTACATAATTTTTCAGAACTTGAAGACCGCATAGCCTTGTTACATATGCAGCAAAAAGAGGTAAATACCTCTGTTGTTTCTCTCGAGTCTCAGATACGCCATCTTCGAGAAATGCTAAAATATGCCGAACAATATCAGAAAAATAAAATTTACGACGACCATTATAAAAGCTCCAAAGATCCAGATCGTTATTTCCGTAAATATGAATCTCAAATTATTCTTTTCGCGGGTGCTGAACATATTTTACAGGAAAATGGTATAAACCTGAAACATCTTAATTCCAATAAGTTGCAAGAGCAAATTGCAGATCTTATTTCCAGAAAGGAATCACTAAATACTCAATACGTTTCCTTTAAGCAAGAAATAAAAGAGTTGGAATTGATACATCAAAACCTGTCCAAATATCTCAAACAGGATGCTCCTGAAATACAAAGATCTTCTCATAACCAACTCCCTTCTTTGTAAAACCATAATAATAGGCAGCGATTTCACTCGCTGCCTAAATTCCCATTAAACCGATATCCTACACCTCGTACTGTTTGTATATATAATGGTTGTCCAGGATCATCTTCTATTTTTTCTCTGATATTGCAGATATGTCGCATAACCACATTATAATCACCGGAATAAGGTTCATTCCATACCAGATCATAAACCATTTCTTTTCCAAATATTCTACCTGGACTTTTCGCTAAAAGAAGTAAAATATCATATTCATATTTTGAAAGATGAACATCACTATCATTCTTTTTAACAATTCGTTCCTGTAGATATATTTTTAATTCTCCAAACCTTATAATTTCCGGTATGAATTGGTTTTTATGTTCCCAGCTAGTCAATATGTTTTCACTTATGCTTCCATTAGCATCTGTGATTCTCTCAATAATTTCTATCTTTTTCACCTTTATTGCCTCTACATTATTAATTTTATATTCTATATATCATCTGCCATTTGACTTTTTTCTTCTACAAGTAATATAATATATTTATTACATATGTAGGATTTAGCAGGAGGATTTTATTATGTCACTACCCCAGATTTCAGAAGCCGAATTTGAAGTTATGAAAATTGTATGGAAATATGCTCCCATCAATACAAATGAAATTACAGAAAAACTTACTCTAACTACCAGCTGGAGTCCAAAAACAATTCAAACTCTTATCAAGAGACTTGTTTCCAAAAAAGCTCTTTCCTACGAAAAACAAAGCCGGGTATTTGTCTATACTCCATTAGTCCAAGAAGATGAATATATACGCCAGGAAAGCAATTCTTTTTTAAAGCGATATTATAATGGAAATCTTTCTTCTATGCTGGCTTCTTACCTTGAAGACGATAAGCTCTCTTCAACAGAAATTGATAACTTACGCCATTTATTATCAAAACATCAGAAATAGGAGGTTTTGAATGAGCAACTGGATCATCCACTTTTTAATCAGTAATATCTTCATATGTATTTTTACACTTGTAATAATCGGAACAAAAAAACTTCTGAAAAAATATTTATCTGCGACTACACAGTACCATCTCTGTTTTCTTTTATTTTTATTACTTGCCGTGCCATTTTTTCCTGTACAGATTCATGGCTCACAACTTTTTTCATGGTTACATTTTTTTCAAACTGACTCAGGACTTAACTCTGGTACCGACACGCTATCCGAACTTACCAGTAATACACAAAATATTTTGTTAAACCAGGTGAATGATTTTTCAGTTTCCATCAGTAGTCAATTTTCTGGAGGCTTGAATACCATACTCTTTCTAATATGGATAACGGGTGTTATGATTATGTCAGTCCTCACCCTTCATTCATTAAACTATGTACATTCCATAAAAAGATCTGCTCTCCCGCTTCAAAATCAGCAGGTAAAAACTATTTATTACAATTGTTTAAAGGAACTTAAAATCTCTCACCCAGTATCAGTCTACAGTACTGCATTTTTAAAATCACCAGTTTTAATCGGAATAATACATCCCAGAATTTACATTCCCATCCATTTAATTTCCGAACTGAATCCTGATGATATGCGTTTTATGCTGCTACACGAATTACAGCATTACCGTCACAAAGATACATTTATTGGCTTCCTCATGGTCATAAGTAATATACTCTACTGGTTTAACCCTTTTGTTTGGTACACTTTAAAAGAAATTCTCTGTGACCGTGAAATAGCCTGTGATTCTGCTGTATTGCAGATGATTTCTGCTGATGAATACCAAGCTTATGGAACTACACTGATTAATTTTGCAGAAAAAATATCCTCTTTTTCCTCTCCACTGGCAGTTGGAATGTCCGGAAATTTCAGGCAGATGAAACGACGTATTCTCAACATCGCCGTTTTTAGGAAAGAAACTCTTTATCAAAAAATGAGAGCATTGATAATTTATCTGGTCATTAGTGCTGTTTTTATTGGATGTACACCCATTTTATCCATTGATGCCTCTACTCAAAGCGTATATCATTTTAGTGATACAGACAAAAATATCTCCCTGTTAGATATATCCGAAACATTTGGAACATATGATGGATCATTTGTTTTGTATGACAATAATTTGGATTCCTGGAAAATATACGATCTTGAAGAAGCCACCAAACGTATTCCGCCAGAGTCTACCTACAAAATATACGATGCATTATTAGGGTTGGAATCCGGAATCATCACACCAGAACACTCTTCCATGACATGGAATGGTGATGCCTTTCCTTTTCCATCCTGGGAAGCTGATCAGGATTTAAACTCTGCTATGCAAAATTCCGTTAACTGGTATTTCCAGGCAATTGATTCGCAGCTCGGAATTAACAGAGTCCAGGAATTTTTGAATAAAATAGAATATGGAAACCAGACAACCAGTTCAAATCTGGATTTATACTGGTCCGATTTTTCATTAAAAATCTCGCCTTTAGAGCAAGTAACATTATTGAAAAAATTTAACACAAATGAATTCCATCTAAATTCCCAAAATGTATTTTCTGTTAAAAATGCTATAAAAATTGCCAGTACACCTAATGGTAATTTCTACGGAAAAACTGGAACCGGTCGTGTCAACGGACAGGATATCAACGGCTGGTTTATCGGATATGTAGAAACTTCCGATAACAGCTATTATTTTGCAACCAATATCCAAAGTGATTCTAATGCAACTGGCAAAAAAGCATTTGAAATCACTTCTGATATCTTAAAAAAATTACATATATGGAATTAACAAATATGAAAGGGCTGATAGTTGTTATCAGTTCTTTCTTTTTATTCTATATTGATATTTGGGAACTTCTTTCGTACCATTATTCAGAATTTTATTCCCCATATATTTAAAACTCTTATCATCGTTGAACTTAACAGTCAGCTCACTTGTAATAACGGCATCATTACATATAAATGTATCACATACAGCATCAACAACCAGCACATTGTTTCCCTCTCCGCTATCTCTTATTTCAACGACCTCCGGTAAAGATGTTCCAAAATAAGTAGGGCTATAATTTAAACAACCTAATCGTTCCCAGTCATAAGTTTGATGTTCCGAATCAAATACTGCCCATTTTTTAATTTGCTCCGCTGTTATCGGCAAAAACTCCATTATCAGATTTTCAAACTCTTCTGCCGGAATTCCACTTGAGTTACCTGAAAACTCATATCTCTCCCCGTATTTCATTCGATATAAATATTCATATAAACCATTATAATCTAACCCTTCCATATCAGATCTATCCCAATCAGAACATAAAAGATTATTCCCCTGATATCCAAGCAAATACACACACCTCTTTGAAACTTCCCTGCATTCATCACTTAAAGGTTTAATTCTTATCATAGAGCTGCCATCAACCGCTTCTGATACTTCCGGATACTTTGGAACACATAGCGTATAACCAAACCAGCCTTTTTCTGTATATTTCCATTCTTCTATCCTTGTATACGAAACATATACAATAGATGGATTGTCGTTCATACCCCAAACAGCTTTCGCAGCCAACAAATACATATCTGTCCCATCATAATTGAATTTGAGTCTTTCTATCCCACCATCCCTGTTAATCCTATATAAGACGATATCTCCTGGCAGATCCTGTTCTGCCCTGAAAAGAAATTCTTCCATTTTAGAATAATTAGCCATATTTGAATACGGCGCTGATGTAATAACAGGGACATTTTTTTCCTTTAATACTTCCTGCATTTCTTCCATTACTGTCTCAGAAACTACTACATTCGATGAAGTTCCTTTATCCGCCTTTTGATAAATGGCTTTCATCTGATTCATAACATTCTTACAATCTTCAATAGCTTCTTCTTTCACGACTTCATCTACTGGCAAATCATATCCTCTTTCTTGTACAGCATAATTCGCAGTTTCCTGTGAAATATATTCTAAATCAGCCCCTTTACATTTTGTATTTCCTATGAAAAAGCATCCCAAAATAAATAAAACACTCACCATCTTTTTCAGTTTTCTTTTTGTACTCATATCAATTATCTCCATAACATTCCTCCCACTTTTCGTCTGATAATCTTTCCGTATACCAGGTAACCTCTATTTCTGACCTTGATACATAATTGGATACATATTGAAATCTATCTTTATCTAACAGCCGAATGGTTACGCTATGACGAAACGCCTGATCTAATTCTTTTTGTGGCCATACCGCATTTACTTCCAGTGTTATTGTTCCATCTTGATTTTCTATGTAGGAAACAACTTCCGGATATGGAATATATGGTGTGGGAGCAAAATCATATACGATTCCTCTGGTTCGATACCGATATGTCTGTGTTTCCGTGTGAAATACCGTTCCTGTCTGCAGTATCTCTGCGCTTATATTAAAATATTTTTGAAATATCGCTTCAAATGATTCTTTTGGGATTTCATAAGTCTTTCCTTCCTTAAATTCATCAGTTTTTTCTTCCATTGAAAGTAAACGGTCAAAAACATCATAAAAATTTATTCCATCATAATTTTTTTCACTCCAATTAGAAGTAAACAATTTATTAAGTGTATATCCAAAAGGAAGTATATATTTTCGATTCAGCTCCCTGCATTTTTTATTTAACGGCACTACCCGAAAGGCCCGATATCCAGACGGTCCATCATATCCAGCCGGATGATATTCTTCTATAAAGAAATGCCCGTTTTCTGTATATTTCCATGAATTAGCTCTAAACTCATGATAATATGTTTCCTGCCAAGTGTCCTCTTTCCATTTAAAAGAGCTTACTTCAACGTCTATTTTCCCCTGTTTGGTTTTCAGATCATACCGGATAAAATGATCCCCTGCTATAACTTGAAATATAGTAGTTTTTCCATTCTTCTCTTTTTCTGCTTTTTTCAAAAAATCATCTACTTTAATACTTTGAACCATATCCAGCTGATTGTAGGAATCAATTACTGCATATCCATATTTTCCAAAATAATCCATACTTTTTTGTATTGTACTCAGCTCATATAGTGCATTTTCTTTCACAGCATTCTCATATATGTTCCGATAGCCTTCTGCTAGCATTTCACACTCTCTGTAAATTTTTTCTTTCGTATCTTCAATTGTCTTTTTCTGCTCTTTCTTTATGCCACATCCACTACAGACAGCAAGAAAAATAACTCCCACAAATATTTTCCAAATTTTTTTCATATCATTTTCCTCTTACATTTGTAATATTTAAAGGTAAAAATTATTCATTACCAAGATATTCATCCAGTATCGCCTTATCCTTTTCCACCACATAACCGCTTCCTCCAATATCTTTCACATTCTCTACCATACTGATGAGCAAAATAGGATTCTTTGTATCTCTATCTGTAGTAAAAACTGTAAACCAGCCAATTTCTGTTCCAGATGTATCTTCTTTTGTAGCTTTCAGTTCCGCTGTTCCGGTTTTTCCTGCTAATCTAATGTCTTCCCGGCATGCTCCATAACCAGTTCCTTCCGGGTTATTCACTACACCCTCTAACCCCTCCATAACCTCCGAAACAATTTGTGGTGAAAAAGCATCTTTTATCCAGATTTCACTGGAAGTGCTTCCACCATCCGCGTGAAGATATGGCTTTATCATATTTCCATCATTTAGAAAAGCCGTATAAATGCTTGCAAGATGCAAAGGATTTACCAGAATCTGTCCCTGTCCATACCCACTGTCAGCAAGCTGGATTTCTGTTTCTATCTTGTCCATATTAGAATATTGGGACTCTGACATTTTAATATCAAATGGAAGTTCCTGATTAAATCCTATTTGATTTAGAGACTGCATCAGTTGATCCGCACCAATTTTTAATGCTGCTTTTGCAAAATAAATATTATCTGAATAAATAAGCGCATTTTTCAAGATCACAGGTTCATAATCATGAAGTGTAGTCACTGTATAATCTCCCCACGAGGAATCTTTCTGCCACGCCAGACCCTCATTTCCAAAATCGTCATTTGCAGTAAATGCCCCCACTTTTAATCCAATTGCAGCAATTACAGGTTTAAAAGTTGAGCCAGGACACCATGTCTGGCGAAAGCGGTTGTATAAAGGCCTGTCTTCATTTTCATTTAATGCACTCCACTGGCTGTTGTCCATTCCACGTACAAAATCATTATTATCATAAGATGGCGTACTTACCAACGCCAATACTTCCCCTGTATAAGGATTCAAAGCTACAGAACATCCTCTGTCTTCTTTAAATTGTTCATAAAGAGTACTTTGAAGATCACCATCAATCGTAGTATGGATATCTTCTCCATCTTTTCTAGGCTCATATGCAATAACACTTTTTTTATTTCCATTTGCATCTACAATACAGATTTCACACCCATCTGTTCCTTTTAGTTCTTTTTCATAAAGCGTTTCCAGTCCAGTCTTTCCAATCACACTGTTTGTACGATACCCTTCCCCTTTATGTTCCTGCAAATCTTCGGCTGTAACCGCCTGTACATACCCTACCAGATGAGAGGTAGCTTCTTTTAGATAATAAGTTCGTACTTTTACATCAGATAACATAATACCTGGAATCTTCAATAATGTGTCCTGCTTTTCTTTTTCTTCCAGAACAGTTTTATCCGGATTCACTGTCAGAAAATCGACCTCTTGTATTTTAGGAATTGTTGCTACTGGTACAAAAGAATCTGCTTTTACCCAACCGGCTTCTAACTTATCCTCAATTTCGTCTGCTCCAATTCCAAGATACTCTGCCAGTTTTTTTATTGTATCTTCTCTGTTCTCCATCCTGCCCGGAACAATTCCTACCGAAGATGCAGTTCCCTCTCCAGCCAACTGACGACCATTTCTGTCTAAAATATCTCCTCTCTTTGCCTCTTCTGACGTTACCTGAACTTTATCCGTTGCAGATAACTCTGGAAAAATCAACTGATCCTGCCAGATTAAATGATATCCTGTCCAATCATGTGAAAATACCGCATCGTTGGTAAATTCTACATTTCCTGCAGCAGTCTGCATATTTGTTGTATAGGAAACTGCCGCATTTCCGTTTTCTTGTCTTTTTACTGTAATATCGGTTATGGACAGATCAGACATCTCAATGCCTTCATATATTTTAGAATTTCGTTCTATAAATTCTTCCTTACTGTTCATGCTGCTTTTTTTCTGATCCAGCATGGCATACATTTGCTCATATTCCCCTTTTTCAATATATTTCATATATTCCATTAGTCTTTTTTCAGGAACATTACAATTCATTATTGTTACAATACCGATTCCACCACCAATCAATATACCGCTAAATAAAACTATTTTTGTAATAATCTTCGTGTGTTTTTTTCTTTTCTTTTTTCTCATATAGTTTTATTTCTCCTTTTTTCATATTTTCTTAAATATTACACTTGTAATATTTAAACGTCAAGCTTTTTCTTAGGTTTATATATGTAGACAAGAGAAAAGATTTGCATAAAAAAGAAAGGGCATCTCAAAGCCTTCTTTGATAAAGAACTTTACGACACTCTGAGGTAATGGTTTCTCCGGATGTTTCCCAAACGCTATAATCACTCTCCAGAAGAACCAAAAACGATTTTTAATTTTCTCTCAGAAAAAAAAGAACTACTCTAAATCTGCTGATCTTTGAAATAACCCTGCTCGTTTCTTATAATCACAAACATATTCAGACAACACATTCTTTGCTGGCAGATTATTATAGCAGAAAACGCAACAAATCCCTTTATTAACTTTTGTTCCATATATTTCCTGTACCAATCCTATTGTTTCATCATCTGAACAAAAGCTCTTCGGAATCTCCCTACAATCCCTGATAATAACGCAAATCTGTTTACTATGTCCTCTCTGTTAGTATACAAGCCAGCTAATCTCTTTATTATAGTATCTAAATACTTCTTCCCAATTCCACTACTCAAAATTTCTTCAGTCACTATTTCTGCAGATGTGTTTTTATATCAGCCAGAGTTCCCCTGGCTGAATTCTTCCAATATATACCTGTTAACACTTCTCAATGCTGACACTTTTTCCTTCGCTTCTCATCTTTCACCTGCTATACTGCACTCTGGCTTGAATTCATTCCCTCTCTTCCAGTTCCGATTTATAATCTTCCAAGTCCATAAGAAAAGTCTCATAGCCTTCATCACTCATTTCATCTGATTCAGGCATTTTCCCCTGGTGAAGTTTCCTATGAAGAAGCCCATCAAATTGGCAAAGAACTTGCGGATCGCTTACTGGAGGGAAAATACTCCTATATTCTGACAACACACACTGATAAAGGTCATGTACATAACCATTTAATTTTCTGTTCTGCAGATAACATCACTTTTTCTCATTACCATGACTGTAAAAAGAATTACTGGAAAATACGAAATCTCAGCGACACTTTATGCCAGGAACATAACCTGTCCACAATTATGCCAGATGGTAAAAAAGGAATGAAATACAATGAATGGGCTGCAAATAAATCTGAATCCAGTAAAAAAGCGCAGCTGCGAAAAGATATCAACCAGACAATCCGAATTGTTTCCACTTACTCAGAATTTCTTGCATTTATGGAAGCTAAAGGATATGAAATAAAAAACGCAGAATTTGGCGAAAACAGCAGAAAATACATTACCTTTCGTTCTCCCGATATGTCCCGTCCAGTGCGTGGAAGTGCTAAATCTTTAGGAAAAAATTTTACTAAAGAACGTATCAAAGAACGCATTGAAAATAAACGTCAGAAAGCTATTTTTCCTTCTGTTCATAACAAATTAATAGATACCAATGCTCCCAATATAGCAGGAAACATTGGGCTTCAGAAATGGGCAAATAAGGAAAATTTAAAAATTGTCTCTGCTGAATATAACAAGATGCTCACACATAATCTACATAATTTTTCAGAACTTGAAGACCGCATAGCCTTGTTACATATGCAGCAAAAAGAGGTAAATACCTCTGTTGTTTCTCTCGAGTCTCAGATACGTCATCTTCGAGAAATGCTAAAATATGCCAAACAATATCAGAAAAATAAAATTTACGATGACCATTATAAAAGTTCCAAAGATCCGGATCGTTATTTCCGTAAATATGAATCTCAAATTATTCTTTTCGCTGGTGCTGAACATATTTTACAGGAAAATGGTATAGACCTGAAACATCTTAATTCCAATAAGTTACAAGCGCAAATTGCAGATCTTATTTCCAGAAAGGAATCACTAAATACTCAATACGTTTCTTTTAAGCAAGAAATAAAAGAGTTGGAATTGATACATCAAAACCTGTCCAAATATCTCAAACAGGATGCTCCTAAAATACAAAGATTTTCTCATAACAAACTTCCTTCTTTGTAAAACCATAATAATAGGCAGCGATTTCACTCGCTGCCTAAATTTCCGTTAAACCGATATCCTACACCGCGCACCGTTTGTATATATACCGGATGTCCAGGATCATCTTCTATCTTTTCTCTAATGTTGCAGATATGTCGCATAACAACATTGTAATCACCCGAATAGGGTTCATTCCAGATTATATCATATATTTGTTCTTTACTAAACACTCTTCCAGGACTTCGCATTAATAAATGCAAAATTTCAAACTCTGTAAAAGACAAATCTATTTTTTTCTGCTTTCGGAATAATTCTCTTGTGGCTAATAAAATAACAATATCTCCATAATGTATTTTCAATGGATTTATATTTTTTTCATCACAATATATATTTCGTCCGGTTTTCAAAGCAGCAAGAACAGACTCTATCATTTCTTCTTCACTATCTTTAAACGATAATAATAATATTTTTCCTATGTTTTCACTCCCTCTAACAGATGTTTCTTCATCTAATTATAAACTTCTTTTCTGCGATATATAAAATAAATAACTGGAACAATCAATAATAGCAGAATGGAGTACGATATTATTAAAATAGGAACTGCGCAAAACACTTTTCCTCCGATTTCATACAAGTTAAAAAATTTAACTACCTGATTCATTTGAAGCATTTGATCTGGAAGAAGTCCCAAAATTTTATTTAATAATGGTAGACTTGTTCCTGATAAAAATGATGGAAGAAAAATCAAAATAAAAGGCACGATTACCGCTATTACTGATGAGTTTGTCTTCGCAGAAACCAACATAGTTAGAGATTGCATAAATAAACATCCCAGATATCCACCAAGAACTATCAAAATATATTCCTGAGCATTCGTGATATTATAAATACTCTTCCACCCACTCATACTAGACTGTATGGGACAATTTGCTCCGTCTACACCAAGAATTCCCAAAACAAGCATAGTGTATAACAACATAACCGCCCAGTAAATAGCCGTTATTATGATTGCTCCTGCTTTCACTTTTGCCCATACAGCCTTATTTCTGCCATAATAAGAAGAATAAAAAACTGCATTCGCTTTCAGCTGAAATTCACCTGAAAAAATACCTGCACAAAGGAAACCTAATACCAATGTCAAAATCATAATTATTGAGGGTGAATATTGAAATAAGTTTTTCCATCCCGCTTGATAATCATAATATAAAGGGGTTTTCATTTTTTCATACGCTCTTATTAAATAACTTTTTTCCTTTTCAGAAAACTGATCCTTTCCATCAGTTTCTAACCAATTTTTCAAATTTTTGATACGATTAGAATAAAAATCTACTGCTTCATCAGGAGAAAGAGAATCTGCCAGATAATAATTATAATCGTTAAACTCTCCATAATCACAATTTAGTAAATCCCTTATATCCATGAAACCCTGTCTTTGACTATATGCTATATCATTCTGTCTAAAATCATTCGACTTAGCTTCCGGTGTCTGTGAAATCCTGACATTTTCTTCAATAATTTTTCTAAGCACATCCTCTGTCAGTTCTCCTGACCATTCTTTTTTCAACTCACGAACCTTTAACATAGCCGATATTCCACTTTCCGCATCACCATTACGATTCACATATTTATTATCCCCGATGATAAAAGACAAGACTACTGAAATTACAATAAAAATAAATATCAGCGCAACCTTACTTCCTTTTTTTGAAAAAACTTTTTTTATTTCATAATACGTCATAATCATCACCTGTTTTCTCTCCGAAATAATATAAGAATATGTCCTCCAAAGTCATCGTTTCCTCTTTCGCATTATAGTGTGGAGATTTTTCAGACAAAATGCGTAATTCTATTCCATCCGAAAGTGTTTTCATATTTGAGACTTTAAACTGTTTTTGCCACATTTCAACTTCATTATTTGCAACTACACAACTCCATACTTTTACTGGTACTGACTGAATAATCTCTTCTTGTGTTCCTGAATGGCTAATCTTTCCATCTTTCATCAATAACACCTGGTTGGCAATGTATTCAATATCCGACACAATATGTGTTGATAATAGCACGAGACGATCCTGTGACAATTCACTGATCAGATTTCGAAAACGTATCCTTTCATTCGGATCCAGACCTGCAGTAGGCTCATCGAGGATCAAAATCTTTGGGTTATTTAGCATAGCTTGGGCAATCCCTGCACGGCGTTTCATTCCTCCAGACAATTTTTTCATTTTTCTATTCTGCATTTTAGCCAACCCAACCTGCCGCAGAAGTTCTGTTACACGCTTTCGTGCAATACTTATTCGCATTCCTTTAATTGACGCAATATACATTAAATAATCATGAACCGAAAACTCCGGATAAAATCCAAATTCTTGAGGTAAATAACCAAGAATTCTCCTATATTCGCCATCCAATGCAAAAATATCTTTTCCATCACATAATATGCTTCCCGAAGTAGGTTTAATAAGTGTGCAGAGCATTCTCATCAGCGTTGTTTTTCCAGCACCGTTGACACCAAGAAGCCCATAAACTCCATTACTCATCGTCAGCGTGATATCATCAACTGCTTTAAATCCCTGAAATTCTTTTGTTAATTTTTTCAATTCTAATTCCATAATCAAATTCCTCACATTTCTCTGATTACGACCGTTGTGTGATTTCTCGTAATTGACACCATAATAGTCTTATACACTTGCCCCATTACTCTCGTAATATCTTTCACTGCATTTCCATACTCGCCAAATACTGTAACACAAATATAAAACAGATAATATCATCATTCCACACCATATTGATGTAGATATATGCTCATAAATACTATCTTTGAGAACTACAAGCGTCCAAACAGCGATCCAAATCAGACAGGAAAATAATGTGGAAGATACATAATCATCTCCTTTACTGCAAAGTAATCGAAAACATATGCAGCATGTCACATTCATTGGCAAAATAAATTGTATTAAGATATCCATAAATGCAATCTGTAACACAAAAGTGCTGGTTATCAAAAACACACTCAATAGGCAAACATCTACCATGCCGAAGAGTAGCATTCGTGCGGCATATATATTCTTTATGGAAAAAAATGTTGCACCTTCTACTTCCATAGCCCCATTGCTTCTATTTTTCCAGAGTTCCGGAAGTATCAATATTACAAAACTCGGTGCCAAAATCCCCATGCAGCGCCTTGTATAAATACTACTGTCTGATAAGAACATTGTCATCCAAAGGATTAGTAATACTGCCCCTTGAGCAAACCACCAGTGCTTCTGTATATACGAAGCTTGCTGATATAAAAATTCTAACCATGACATATTTCTTTCGATTTCTCCATCCCAATATGCTTCTTTCGATTTTATAATGGTCTGTTGTAATTTTTTCTCATCTATATTTCTATCCTTCTGATTTTTTGCATACGCATGCAATTTTTCATCAACTGTCATCATCATTTCTTATCCCCCAGATAAACACTCAACAATTCTTTTGCTTTTCCTATCCTATATTTTACAAGAGGAAGTCCTATGCCAATAATATCTGCTACTTCTTTTAATTTCAAATCCTGAAAATAATGTAGAATAACTACTTCCTGCAAATCTTCTGGAAGTTTTTTTATTGATTCTTCTATATCTATTTTATTCTCAATTACAGCAATTGGATTTTCCCCCTTATCTGGTAACGCTTCCATCACAATATCTCTTTTTTTCTTATAACTATCCCGACATAAATTTCGAGCAATCACATACAAATAATTAGCAGTCTTTCCCAAATGATGATACGATCTAAATGATCGAAAAAAGTGTTCAAATGTTGCTTGAGTAATATCTTCTGCATCACAGTCTGTGTATGTATGTAATCGACAATAATTCCGTATAGTTGAATAGTATTTTTTTACGAATACCTCTATAGCTTCTTCATCACCATTTTTCATTTTGTGAATCAAAAGAAAATCTGCATCCACTTCTTTCCTCCTTTTTCTACTGAAAGCACTTTCTATTATATATAACGAATAAATTGTACAAAAAGATAGTCAAAAATATTTTTCTTACTTTTTATTATATCATTAATTACACTGCTCTTTTACATACTCGCTTTATTTTACTATGATGCATTGTGAAATTTAAAAGCCAATAATAAAATTTATCATATTAATAATATGTGCCAGTTTCTCAATCGGATTGGCTACTTTCTCCAATTTAAATAAATTCTATCTAACACTAATTCACACAAAATATTCTCTATTTTTTATAATTATCTTCCAAATCCGCTTTATAATCTTCCAGATCCATAAGAAAAATTTCATAGCCTTCATCACTCATGCAGAACAGCTTTCTTATGGTATTGCAGACAAGCCCGATCATATCCGCATCCCCTTTCAGAAATGGAATGATATTGTCGATAGCTTCCATCGTATCATTTCGGTTGCCTTTATCAAACATTGCGGTCACTAAGCATTCATCTGTATCAAAGTTCATTGCAAGATTCATCATAATTCTACATTTCCCTTCTTATGTGCTTTGGATTTTTCAGTTGCCATTTCTTTCTGCTCCTGTGCTTTTGCTCTTGCCTGGAACTCTTTTAACGACTGCAGCACGGATTTTTTCAGTTCCCCTTTTCCACCCTTTGCAGGCTCTTTGTTTTGTTCCCGGTTCGATTCTACTGATACGGATTCTTTCTTGAATGGTGTTTCTGAAACTTTCTGTTTCACTTCCACGGTCTGTTCTGCCTCCTGCACTTTTCCATGTTTCTCATTCAGATACTTTTCCATGTCATTGATTGCTTTCTGTACCAATGGGCTTTCCTTATAATGTGGAATCATATCAATCAGATCCCTGTCTATCCTGTCTCCACTCATGAGTCCGTATTCCCCGGAATAATCCTCATCCCCGTCCTGCAGATCAAAACCAATCCCTTTGATTCCATGCAGGCGTTCTGCCGGAATACTTTCATAGATTTTGATTGCTTCTTCCAGAGTAAGATTATTATGGTACTCACCCATGACCGGGAACTCCATGCACTCTGCTACATAGAAACTGATCGTAGCTTCTGGCTGTTCCTGTTCTGATTGTCTGGTAAAGATAGAAAAGGTTTCTGCATTTTCTAAACGGGAGAGCAGTGACCGGGCAGTTATCACATCACTGTCTATATCAGATTCTTCCGATACTTCAACCAACCAGTCCTTTAAACACCCTGTTTTCTTATTCAGAATGTCCTCTGTGATTTTCTTCACCTGTTCTTCCCTGTTCTCAACGATATCTTTATACTCGTAAGTGTCATATTCATAGCTGAAATTATCTAAATCCACCGCCAGCTTTTCGATTTCCTTCTGATCAAGATAGGCTTCTGACTCTTTCATATATTCTGCCAGAGTGATTCTTTCTTCTGCGATAGGATTGATGTCCACCTTAATACCTGCCATTGCTATACCATGAGCATTTAATTCATTGAAGAAACTGTCCTCCCGGATATTGCCACGATAAGAAAGCACCACATCAAGGTCAGAATCATCTCTGTAAAGTTCCTCTCTGCTTCTGGAACCATGCACCCTTGCTGCAAGCAGCTCTACTTCATTTTCTAATCCCATATCTTCCAGAATACCCTGTGCGTGATACAAGACACCCCGTTCCACTTCTGCCCTGCTAAGACCATTTAATGCTGCTTCATCTCTTCCAATCTCAGAAGTCGCACGAAGCTCACCTGCCTGTAGTAAATCCTTTGAATGTTGGATGGTCATTGCCTCAAATTCTTTATAGTCCACTTTGACACATTCCATATCATCCATTCTTTCACTTTTTAAGATTTCATAAGTAGCTTTCTGAACAGATACTTTGGGATCGTCATAATCATTGGAATGGATTTCGTGCAGGTCAGAATCATAAAAAATATAAAAATAGCCTTCTTCCGTTGCCTGTACGGTCAGATACCCTTTGCTCTTGGTAAACTGCATTACAATTCCCTCACAGGTATCCACTGCTCTTTCCCTGTCATAATCCTCAAAAATACTTGGTGGACAATTCTTTAATAACTGTGCCAGCTGCATCTGCCGTTCGCCTGCTTCTTCCACTTCTGCCATCAAATCCTCATAGTCAACGGGAACGGCATTTTCCAGGGACATATCCTCATCTTCAAGAATATCTTCCATTGCCTGACGCATAGAAATATCAGGATTATCATAGGCACCGCCGTCGATCTCATCATAATCCAAAGCATAAAAGGTATAATCATAGCCTTCCTCTGTTCTCTGGATTGCAAAATACCTATCGTCAATCTTATATGCCAGTTCATCCGGCTCCAGTTCCGGCATAAGTCCCTCTACAGAAATCCCTTTCTCCTGCAGATATTCTGAAATAGCTTCCAATGCTCCTGCATCATACCCATTCCAGAGATCTTCTGCAATAAGCTGACCATGTTCCGATACGATAATCCCTGCCACATCTGAACCATACTCATCATGTTCCATGAAGAAAAACTTCTCCCCTGCATACTCTCTTTCATCCACCGTATGCCAGGTTCCCGCATGTCCATCTGCTTCAAATCCTCTGGTATCTGCTGTAATGGTAACTTCCGCTTCATCTAACGCCTGTTCAATCTTCTGCATCCGGATCTCTGCCCTTGCCATATCAATAAAACCATCTAACACTGCTGGATGGCTTTCTATCACATAATCCTGATTCAGATTCTTCCCCTGATTGATATTTTCCGGGATTTCGATATGTTCTGCCCAGTCTTTGTTCTGCCTGGAAAATCTGCCGTCATAAGAAAGTTTCCGGAGCGTATTTGCCATAACAAACGTCATACGTTCTTCTCCAAACTGCTCTAACACTTGCGTTGCGGCATCTTCCTCTAAATGCAATCCGTCAAATTTTAATGCGATCGCTTCCTCGATTGCTTTCTTACAATCAATGTTTAACTTTCTGGAATCCAGATAGGCATCTACATCCCTTTCTTCCATTGCCTGAGCAAGTGTTCCTTTATAGACTGGGGGATAGGCTCTGGTATGATTATTTTCCAGCATCTCCATTCTCTGCTGTACAAAGTCCGGAAGTTCCTCAAAGCCGAAAGAATCCACATAATAAGCCTTTGTCTCCGCCGTCCGGTTTATAACTATGACGTCGCTTACCGATAAGGAATGTCCATGAAAATCGTTCGGGCGGTTGATATTAAATCTCTCAAAAATATCCTCTAATGTAATCGTTGGTGTCCACGGAGCCGCATACACCATCCTGTAGTCTTTCCCCTCAATGGTATAGCCTAATTTTTTAGCCGATTCAAACCCCATAAACTGATAAGTATGCTCTCCGCCCGTATCCATCTGATAGATTGCAAAACGACCGCTTTCTCCATGAAAAAGCAAAGTTTCATCAATCATTTCCGCACTGTCCTGTTCCAGTTTTTCTTGTCTGGTGGCAGATGCTTCTTTTTCTTCATATTGCATGGTATTTTCTCTTTCCAGCTCATGCATCTGCTCCTCAATGTTCCCAATGATCTCTGCAGATGTTTTTCGGATGGTATCCATTGATGCTTTCAACGCCTTCATATCCCTGCTCTCGCACCAGCTGGCGATATAGGTAAACGAATATTCTGAAGTATCCAGACCAAAATGGTTGCAGACTATGTAAGCGATACTTTCTGCTTCAAATGTTAATGTTTCCATTTGAAGCTTTATACCCATGTTTTTATAATGTTGATCTTTTAAATTATTTTCCATAAATCCTCACTTTCTTGTAAAAAAGATGAGCATTATCAGATATGCTATTATCAGGTTTTCCCCTCGAATGGGAAGCCGGAAAGGAGCGCATTTGATATGCAAATAAACTATTTAGATGCTATTTCATCAGTTCTCAATATGATGAAACAGCCAGACAGTGCATGTAAAAATATAGACATGCACAGAACCTGTTATACTACACTCTTCAAGTACCTGATGGATAAGGGCATTCCTTTTTCAATGGATGCCGCACTGGACTGGCTTGAGATTAAAAAACGGGAAATTTCCTATGAGACGTGTTCTCAATATAGAAATGCCCTGTTCCGCCTCGAGCATTACCTGCTCTTTGGAGATATCAAAAGTTCTTTCTGCCGCTCAGAAGACAGTTTTTTCTGCCGGAGCGGAATATCGGAATCCTTTTTTCGCCTGACATATGAGCTGGAAGAATACTATGCGACCACACAGAATCCCTGCTATTACCATACGTATTCTGTTGCCATCAAGGAGTTCTTCAGGCTTGCTACTTCCCTGGGAGTTACAGAGCCGGAAGCAATAACCATAGATACTCTTATCGAATACTGGAATACTTACTGCAAATCCTGTAAATCTCTTGCCAGACGTCAGAACGCCGTATGTGCCATGACAGCACTTATGAAATATCTTCACCGCAGAGGTGATGTGCCAGAGTGTTACCAGCGGGTTCTTTTTGGTGAGAACGTTGAAATACTGCTTGAGATGAGACTTTCTAAAATAGGTACCGCATTTCATCCGAGTATACCTCTCGCTCTTAAAGCTGATGAATATCTTGACGCTTTGGACGATTGGAAATACATGGAATCATCAAAAGCTGTTTATCGCAATGATTTCACATGGTATTTCATGTTCCTGGAACTTAACCATCTGGAACACTCGGCAGAAACTGTGACATCATGGATAGATATACTCCCGGATTGCCCGAATCAGATCAAAGCCAGCAGTTCCGGATCAGCTCGTCGTTCACACACTATCAGAATGTTTGAAAAGTATCTCCAGGGCATAATGGAATCCAATATAATCGCTGAGCCGATGCGTGCATCTGATCATCTTCCATCATGGAGCAAAAGCATCCTTGATGGTTTCATAGAAAGCCGCAGGCGGGATGGAATGACCGATAAGACACTTACCATGTGTAGGGCAGCCGGATGCAGTTTCTTCAAATATCTTGAAGATAATGGAATAGATAATCCAGTCTCCATAACACCCGATGTGGTTAAAGCATTTCATAACCATGATGTCCACTCGACCCCGGAAAGTAAAAATGCATATGGAACCAAGCTTCGTCAGCTTCTACGGTACATGGCTGACCAGGATCTGATTTCACCAACACTTTCTTTTGCAGTATCTGCAAGCTGTGCGCCTCATCGCAGCATAGTTGATGTTCTGAGCGATGCTATGGTCGAGAATATATATGAATATCGTGAGAAAGCTTCTACTCCCATGGAGCTCAGGGACACAGCCATGGTCATGCTTGGACTTCGAATGGGTATCAGGGGAGCAGACATCCTAAAGCTTCAGGTAAATGATTTTGACTGGAAAAACAAAACTGTTTCCTTCATTCAGCAGAAAACAAGCAAAGCAATAACGCTTCCAGTCCCAACGGATGTAGGTAATTCAGTATATAAATACATCATGAATGGACGTCCGGAATCGGCTGTCACAGGCAACGGTTATATATTTATCAGCCATCAGGCACCATATATTCCGCTTAAAGTTACAACGGCGTGCCGTGGAGCTTTAAAAAGAATACTTGCTGAATATGGATTTGAATTATCTACTGGTCAGGGCTTTCATATGACACGAAAAACATTTGCCACAAGAATGCTTCGGGCAGACAACAAACTTGACGATATTTCCAATGCTCTCGGACATGCACGTCAGGAAACAGCAGAGGTATATCTTGAACGTGACGAAGATAAAATGAGGCTCTGCCCTCTGGAATTTGGAGGTGTTTTATCATGACATACATTTTTGAGAGCGGTCTGGCACATCATATCGAAGGACTTATACAGCAAAAACGAGCTGATGGATATGCCTATAATTCCGAAGAAAAGCTATTAAAACGCTTTGATACCTTTTGCGTACAGAATTATCCGGAACTGACAACAGTCACCTATGAAATGGCAGCCAAATGGTCAGAAGCCAGACCGGGCGAAGGAGATGCCTATCATAATCGCCGTATGTCGATGGTGAAGGTGCTGAGTGAATATATCCTTTCCCTTGGTCAGGAAGCATACATTCCTAATTTTTTCTGCAAGGCTTACCGTCCGGTTCTTTACATTCCATCAAAAGAGGAAGTTAAGGAACTGCTACAGAAAATGGATATCCGCACGTCTCATAATTCAGAGCAATTTAGACTCGATAGAGAATGCAAGATTCTTTTTCTCCTATATTTTTGCTGCGGTCTGCGTCTGTCAGAAGGGCGATTGCTAAAATGGGAGCACATAGACCTGGATAAAGGAATCCTTACTGTCCTTGGCTCAAAGGGTAACAAAGATCGCCTTGTATATCTTCCGCAGGATAGCCTTCCGGTACTTAAAAACTATAAAGAACGTCAGGAAATGCTTTTCCCCGGAATTGACTGGGCTTTTCCGGGAAAAGATCCACATAAGCCTGTTTCGTGCTCTGGAGTAGAATCGAGTTTTAACCGCCATTGGGCCATGCTTCCGGTTGCCAGGACAGTTGATAAACATCCGACACCCCACTGTTTACGCCATGCTTTTGTAGTAGAGAGATTTAATGAGTGGATGCATCAGGGAATTGATACAAACACTATGCTCCCATATTTAAGCAGATACCTTGGACACAAAAGTCCTGATGAAACGTATTATTACTATCATCTTGTAGAAAAGGCATTTGATACTATCCGAGAGAAAGATTCAGTGTCTGGAAAGGTCATTCCGGAGGTGATTCCCTATGAAGAATAAATCAGCAAAGATATCGACTGACCAGCTGTTCTTTTCTCACACATGGAACTTTCTAAATGTTTATTTGGTAAAGCAGGTCGGACGCAGTCAGGCTACAGCAGAATCCTACAGAGATTCCCTTACAATATTTAAAAACTACCTTGTAGGTGAATTAGGTAAATCCATAAGCACCTTTCAGTTTTCTGATTGTACCAAAGAATGTATTTATAATTTCAGAGAATATCTGCTTGCAAATGGCAGCCAGCCATCAACTGTAAATGTAAGAGTCGCGGCTATCCGTGCCTATCTGAACTATGCCTCGGATATGGACATATCAGTCCAGTCAGTTGCCCTGGCGATCAGTCAGATCTCACCATGCAAAACCATTAAAAAGGAAAAACCTATTTTGTCCGATGATGCACTTGCTGCAATACTGTCTGCACCGCCGAATACGAAATTCGGTGTACGAGACCGTGCTATTTTGATTCTTCTCTACGATACAGCTGTAAGAATCAGTGAGCTGCTTAATATTCGCCTATGTGATATCGCAATGGAATCAAAATATCCAAATATTTTCATAACCGGCAAAGGTAATAAAGAAAGAACCATACAATTAACAGCTAAAGCAGTCGAACACCTTAGGGAATATATACGTGTATATCACAGTAATTCTTCCAAAGAAGCATACTTATTTTCCACAACAATAAAAGGTGTAACAGACAGGATGTCCGTTGGAAATGTCCAGCGGATTATAAAAAAATATGCAGCTCTGGTCAGTGAAAAAGGGGTTAGTCTTCCGGATTCGGTTCACTGTCACATGTTCCGCCGAACCAGAGCCACAAATCTTTATCAGGATGGAATCGCCATTGAGCTGGTTTCTACAGTGTTAGGACATGCCAGAACTGATACAACCAAAAGCTACTATGCAAAGCCATCTGTTGAACAGCTTAGAGACGCAATGGAATCTGTTCCAACACCTGTATCTGATGAAGCACCAATGTGGGAGGGTAACGAAGATGAAATGGCAAGACTTTGTGGATTGCGCTAACGAATAATGCACATCTTTTAGTAGAAAAACGTCTTATTTCTCAGCATTCTTTAAAATGATTAACATTTTGGAATGCTGAGTATAATGCTTCCACTTCCTTTGTTGTCTGGTCTTTTAAGACGCCTTCCGCATCCATTACTTCCCGGTCATGCAGCAATGCGTGGCTCACTTCATGGACTCCGGTTTTCATCGTCTGGACATTACTCATATCTTCCTTTATCGCAATATATTTTTCTGTCTGGTGATAATAGCCTTTTGCTTCCCCTTCCACATTCATCATGCGGATCGGTACAGGAGAAATATTCTGCAATGCCTGCATGAACGTATCATAAAACTGTACACTTCCGGTAAGCTCCGGCACCTCCAGTTCTGCGATCGGTTCTCCCTCTGTCTGGCTGACATCAAACACTGTCGTTATGCGGAATCTCGGTATCACCATCTCCACAATCTCTGTTTCCGGCTGTCCATCATCCCCAATCACAGGCTCTTTTGTTACCGGGTCGATCTTTTCAATCTCCTGTTTCTCCCGGATCGGTGCTGGTGCAATGATCTGGATTCCTTTCTCTCCACGTTTTACATGACGGTTAAACTTCTTCTGCCATGCCTGATACCCTGCCACCAGTGTTGCTTCCGGTTTCTGCATGGTGATCAGCAGCGTGTTATTAAAGCTGTAATTATGGAACTTTGACATGGTATTCAGATATTCGGTATATCGCTCCGATGTAAAGATTTCCTTTACTCCCTGCTCCAGCCGTTCCGATATTTCTTTTAACTGTTTTTCTATATTATTTGCCATAAACAAACCCTCCATTTTATGTCCCCGCCAGAGAAAACTCTGACGGGAAATCTTTTATAACTCCTGTTCGTGTTTTTTCTTTGCAGCTTTCTGTACAGGTGGCTGTTCCGCTGTATTCTGCTGTGCCTTCTCCTGCTTTAAGCGTTCCAGAATAGATGGCTTATGGATTCTGTCTGCTGTTTCCGGAAGTTCTTTTTCTTCTGCAGTATCCCTGCTATCTGTGCTACTTCCTTCTCTGCCAATATCCTCATCTGCCATAATCGTCTCATTACCCTTTTCATCCATGTTCAGCAATGCATTTAACTCGGATAACCGTTCCATCTTTTCATTCAGCTCTGCTTCTTTCGGGAATGGTTTCTTTACCTCTTCCTGTGCAGTAGCAAGCTGCTGTTGTACGGTTTCCAATTTCTGCTCACTTTCCGTCAGCTTCCTGTCAATGGAAGAAAGGGTGTTATGGATACGCTGCATATTTCCTACCGGGTCTTTTCCGATCTCCAGCTTATAAGAGCATTTTCCTTTGACCGTCAGTTCAAACGCATTGGAGAACATATTGTAGGAAGCGGATAACGTAAACCCATGATATTCTCCGACCTTTCCGCCGGTGCTGACGGTTTTTAATCCTGCACAAGCAGCGATCAACGCTTCGCCTGCTTCTTTCTTATCTTCATAAAGGACATTCCCTACCGTCATGACAAACGTGTCATTGTCCTGTAAATCCACGCTTTTTACTACCTGGGAATCTATCTGCATCCCGGCAATCCGCTCTTTCAATGCACTGATCTGTACCGGGAAATTCTTTGCAATATCGGATTCCAGACGATAAATCTGACTGGTGTGGTTTGCCTTTAGAAGTTTCAGCTTACTCACCTGCACATCCAGATCCATTTTTTCCTTAATGTACGGATTACCTGTAGCAAGAGCCTTAATCTCGGCATAGGACAGTGCCGTATCATCCACATCTTCACAAGCTCTGACCGGGGATTTACTGGTCATGATCTGGCTGATGAACTTCTGCTTATTCTCCAAAATCTGCCACATATACGCATCAAAAGTATTTTCCGTCACATACCGGAATATCTTTACTTTGTCATTCTGGTTTCCCTGTCTTAAGATACGTCCTTCCTGCTGCTCCAGATCAGTCGGTCATTTTTTGCGGACAGTTCATACATGCTATCCTTTTCTGTTCTCTGCTCCTGCGTTTGCTCTCGTTTGATTTCTCCCTCCGTATCTTCTTGGCACAAGCAGGACAATACCTTGATGCACCAGAGCCCGGGACATATTCAACGCCGCACACCGTACAATTTTTAGCGGGCATTGCTGCCCACCGTTTTGTAGGTATGATATGTAATTCATCGACAAAGCCGATGAATTTATAGTAAATCTTGATTTCCTGCTTCACTGTTCCGTCTGCCATCTTCTCACGCTCCGAAACAAGTATCTTGTCTATGAGTGCGTTTATAACTGTTGCATCCAGTTCTTTTAAGCCTTGATAATTTCGGATAAGGGCGAGGAAGTCACGGATTCCCCGTGATTTCTCGTAGCTTTCATTAAGAGTTTCCGTCACCTCTTTCAGCCTTGCTTCAATTTCAAGCTGCTCTTTCTGGTATTTCCCCGACATCATCTCAAAATTCCGCTCGGTAATACGCTCCATGACCTTATCCTCGTAGAGAGAGGAAAACAGCCTGTCCAGTTCCGCAAGGCGTTTGTTCAGCTTCTTACGTTCTTTCTCTAATGCTTTCGCCCTGCTCTGGTCTGTTTCCGTGAGCCGCTTTTCTATGGCCCTGACCGCCTTTTCATCATTCACTGCCATATCCGCAAAACAGTTGATGTCGGCAAGAACGGCATTGAATAAATCCCTTGCTTCTATATTGTGGGCACTACACTCGCTTCTTCCGTTTCTTGCATAATTATTACATGAATACTGTACACAGTCGATAATCTCTGGGCGTTTCCTCCTGTGTACGTTCATTGCCCGCAGAGCACATCCGCAGTCCACACACTTGATAACGCCTGCAAAAATATTTACAAATCCTCCCTTGTTCTGTGGAAGCCTACGACTTGTAATAAGCTGTTGGACAATATCAAATTCCTCCTGCGTGACTATTCCCTCATGGGTATTGGGTATCACTTCCCATTCTTCGGGCAGCTTAGAGGGGCGTTTCTTGCTTTTCATATTGGCGGCAATCCGTTTGTAGCCTACAAGATTTCCCGCATATATCGGGCTTCTTAAAATGCTCCTCACGCTGTTCCCACTCCAAATATAGCGTTTGTCCTCGTTCCCCTCAAAATGACGTTCAAAGCCTGTTTCGCCACGCTCCGCCGCATAAGCGGCAGGGCGTAGGATATGCTGTTTATTAAGATGTCTGCAAATTTTGGCAACTCCATTCCCTTTTAATGCAAGGTCGAATATCTCTTTTACAACATGTGCCACTTTATCATCTATCAGCAGATGGTTGTGGTCGGCAGGGTCTTTGATATAGCCATAAGGGGCGGTAGTTCCCATGAATTTCCCCTGTTGAAACCTCGCCCGATATGCCGATTTTATCTTAACAGATATGTCAGCGGCATACATTTCGTTTAAAATGTTGCGGAAAGGCGTGATGTCCATAGCAGATTTATTCAAGGTATCTACGCCGTCATTGACCGCTATATACCTCACGTTATGCTCTGGGAAGAAAACTTCCAGATATAACCCACAATCAAGATAGTTTCTCCCCAGACGGGATAAATCTTTCGTAATCACGCAGTTTATCAGACCGCTTTCAATGTCTTTTATCATATTCTGGAAACTTGGTCTTTGGAAATTTGTACCAGAATAACCATCGTCCACATACGTTTTTGCTATGTGCCATCCCTGCTTTTTCACATAATCCGTGAGGATGGATTTCTGTGTCGCAATGCTCGCACTCTCGTTATCCGTACCATCGTCTTTAGATAAGCGGCAATAAATGCCGACTAAATAGATTTTCTTTTCTTCTTTGATTCCTGCCATACTGTAAAACCTCCGTATCTGTCCTATCTGTTTTCATGTCCCATTGCGTACATTCTAAGCGGACAGCCCCTCATTGTCGAAGGTGTCGCCCTCGGCAATCTTCTTCCGAATATCCTCGGAGATAATCGGGACAAACGCTTCTGTAACGGTCTGTGTGCCGACATATTCACGGCTGATTATCATCTGCACTGGTGCTTTTGGCACGATACGCTTTCTCTTTTTATCTGCTTTCTTATCCTCGCCCATACTTAAATCTTCCTTTCCAGACAGGGCAGGGAAGAGTTTGGAAATGTCCCCGCCCTGCCAATCAGATACCATTAATCCTCGCTGTTTAATTCTTTCTGTAATGCTTTAAGGAGTGCCGCCGCTTCATCAGCGTTCAGCGTGATTCCCTTGCCGCACTTTTCACGGTTCGGGGAAAAGCTGCGGATGTCATACTTCGGCTCTTTCCCATTCCATGAAATGAGATTGATTTCCTTTGTGTAGCCACTGTCGCCCGTAGACAATACTGCGATTTCCTTTACGATTTCATACTGGATTTCTCTCATTCTCCATACCTCAACTCTCTGTATTTACTTCCCGAAAAAAGAAGATTAGCGGCTGTCACGGTTGCGTTTCCTCTGCAACTCACGCTCCAAAAGTTTGATGATGGTTTCCTCCATCTGCTTCGGCGTTGTGTTCTTCGGAAAGTATTTTTTCAGCTTGCTTGTGTTGATTTTCAAGGTTTCTTTCTGGTTGCCCTTTTCCTCCGTCATAATCGCAAATATCGTATCCATGTCAAGCCGCCCGCTCTGGCTTAACTGTTTCATCCGCTGTGCCTGTGAGAGTGAGGGCGTTGCTTCTTCGCTCTCCATCGTGGCAAAGAGGTTTTCCTGCTCGTCTTTCTTCAAGAAGGACAGTTCCACCGCAGGCGTGAGGGCGATTTTCCCCTCGTCCACCATCTGCAAAATCGGCGGTATCAGTTCCGTCAGGCGGATAAAACGCTGCACGGTCATCCTGCCCACGCCGAAGCCCTGTGCCACCTTGTCGTCCGTCCGCAACTTCGTCACAACTTGTGACGAGGTTAAGTCTGTGCGGAAACCCTGCCGCTTCATGGCTTCGGATTTCATCTTGTAAGCAAACGCCCGCTCCGATGGCAGGATATTCTCACGCTGCAAATTGCTGTCTACAAGGGTGATGATGGCTCGGTCACGGTCTAAGGGCAGGACAAACGCAGGCACGGTATTTATCCCTGCAAGTTCAGAAGCACGGACACGCCGCTGTCCTGCAATCACTTCATAACCGTCCCCGTCCTCTTTCGGGCGTGTGATTATCGGCGTGACAATGCCAAATTCCTTGATGCTTTCCGCTAACTCTGACAGTGTTTCATCTTCTGCCACATGAAACGGATTGTCGGGGAACGGGTACAAGTCTTTGGTCTTTAACACCTTAAAATCCTGTTTCTTCATTCACATATCTACCTTTCTTTCGCTCTGCTTCTATGATTTTTCTGCAATTCTTCCAACACTTCGGGCGGTATTTTTGACAGCAGCCGCCCCATCTGCTCGTTGGTTCTCTGCAATTCAAATATCTTCTGATTCGCTTTCTGCACCTTTAGTTCCTGCTCGTACTTTTCATCACGCATACGCCCCGCATAGTCTGATTCCTGCCCAATTCTCTCTTTCAAACTGTCGATATACGCCTGCTGTTTCCCGATTTCCTTAGAGAATTTCTCCACGTCTGGCAGCCATGCAGAGAGTAAATCTAACGCTTTATCCCTTTTCTTCCCTGCGTTAAAGGCGTTGATGTCGGATAGGGCAGACACGATTTCTTCATACTGTTTATCAAGCCTGCCGCCTAATTTATAGAGCCATGTGGGGACGTGTTTCCGCTTGGTTTCCATTGAGGACTGCCCCCGTTCAAGCTGATTCCACCGTGAGGACATCCGCTCATGGTAGGCGGTCTGCCACTCGGATAATGATTTCTGGTTGCCTAAGATAGCTTTCGCTGACAGCTTATTGTCTGGCGTAATCGGCACAAAGCAGAGGTGCATATGGGGCGTTCTCTCGTCCATATGGACGACAGCGGAGAGGATATTCTGCTTTCCAACACGCTCCGAAATGAAGTCAAGAGCCGTCTGGAAATACGCTTTTTGTTCTTCGGGCGGTAACTGGTTCATAAATTCTGGTGAAGCTGTGATGAGCGTTTCCACCATCATCACGCTGTCTTTCCTTGTCCTGCACCCCGCTTCGGCTACCATGCGGTTAATCTCTTTCTTGTAGGTGTACTTTGGTGGTGCTATGAGATGGTAATTGTTTTTAGAGCGTTCCATATCTATATCTGGGTTGCTTTTGTAGGCTTCTTTCTTCCGCTCGTTGTGGCGTTCACAAGCCGCAACGCCGCCCGCTTTTCGTTTCTGGAAACGCAGGATTGCATAAGGCATAGGCGGATTCCTCCTTTCTTTCGGCGGGTGACCGTCCTTTGGGGTGACAGCGGTGACGGTGGTGACAGCAGTTTTGGGATACCCCCTGCCGACTGCCGCAACTGTCACCCTCACCCCCTGCATGACGGTCATGTCGATGATGACGGTGTTTTTGGGATACCCCCCTCGCAAGAGCCGTCACCGTCATGCCGCCATTCTTTTATCCGAAGCCGTAAGGCGTAGGATAGCAGGGCACAGCCCTGCCTTAAGGGAGTCCAGAGGGAACGTCTGGCACACGACTTTGCAGGGCAAAGTGTAGTGTGTTACACCCTGTAAACGCAGTCGGAAAAATCGGAATGATTTTTCTGACCGCAGGGGTGGTTTTACACGACCGAAAAGGGCGAGTAAATCTCACGCCTGCATTTTGCGTTTACGGGGTGTTCTCCCGTAGGGATGACAGCGGCAGGGTATCCTAAAATCACTGTCACCACCGTCACTGCTGTCACCCGCAGGGCAGAGCCGCCAGCTTTACATGGCTTTAAGCGTCAATGACAGTAACAGGGGGGTATCCTAATATCGCTGTCACCACCATCACCGCTGTCACCCGCCCTCCTTGCAAGGGCAATCCGCCTGCCGTCTTTCCTGCGGCTGTACTGGTAGCAGATACGGTTCTCGCTTAAAAATGTGGTGCGGTATTCATTCAGCCATTTCGTAATCACCGTGGGTATGGTTTCCGTTTCCCCCATAGCGGCTAACAGTTCCGTTGCCGTGCCTATCCATTCTTCCTTATCCCTCATAAAATCCACCAACCGAAAAAGGACATCTGGTATCGTTTCTTTCGCAAGCTGCTCCTGCGTTTTCCGCTCCACAAGCTCCCAACGGCAATCACGGAAACGCAGCGTGTATTCCTGATAAGGCGTGTCCCTGCCCGTCACATACAGCTTGGCGGTGTCAGACGCACGTTTCTCCTTTTCCAGAACAAAGGTAGCGTCCGCACTCCCCGTTAATCCTGTCGTCCCAGACACCTTGTTGAACACGTCGCTGTCATTCTGCTTTCGGATGTGGTGTACGACAATGACCGCCAGAGAGTGCCTGTCGGCAAAGTCTTTGATGAGGGAGATGTCCCCATAGTCGCTTGCATAGGCATTGTCTTTTGAAGCTGTACGGACTTTCTGCAAGGTATCAATGACAATGAGCCTGCTGTCTGGGTAATCTTTCAGATAATCTTCAAGCTGCACGATAAGACCGTCTGACAGCTTGCAGCTTGCCACGGCAAAGTGGAGCCGCCCGCTTGCTTCGTCCGTCAAACGAAATAACCTGTCCTGTATGCGGCAGAACGTGTCCTCAAGGCAGAGGTAAAGCACATCGCCCTCCATTGTCGGCATATCCCATAAAGGGATTCCCTGCGACACGCATAAGCATAGCTTCAGCATGAGCCAGCTTTTGCCTATCTTCTGTGAGCCGCAGAACAGCGATAAGCCTGTCGGGATAAGGCTGTCCACCACAAAGGATGGTTTCTCAAGCGGTTCATAAAGGAGCGTTTCGGCGTTGACTGTCTGTAACTTCTGCATGGCTTTCCTCCTTTCGGGCGGTGTCTTTGTTTTCGTTGCACATAGGCGTTGACCTCCTTAAAAATAGATTTACTCCCACGGAAAAAAGTGAGAGTATGTAATGCCGCCAATCCCACACAAATAAAAAACAGATTTCTTTTTCGGGCGGTGTCGGTCACGGTTGGAGATATTTCTTCAATTTCCGCCTTTACTTTCTCCTTTGCAATCGCAACAGATTTCTGTATTGCCGAAGCGGTGCAATGCTCCATAGCGGCGATTTGGTAAAAATTGAACTCATACTCGTAGTAGAGCAGGAAACGCCGCCTTTGTATCTCTGGAAGGCTCCCAACCGCCTTATAGAGCGTTTCATTCCGTTCTTCCTCAACCATGCGTTCATCAAGGCTCTTAGGCACACGCAACGCCCGTCTGTAAAGGGTTTCGTCCCATACCTCGTTAAACTCCCTGTGCCGCTCGTCCCATTAGAAAAGATTCCTGTTCCTGCGCTCCATCTGCCGAAACTCCATAAAGAACTGTTCCGACACTTCCAACTCGTGGGATTTGCCCTGCCCGTCCTTAAAGCTGATAAAATACCTTGTGCCGCTTTCCGTGGATTCCTCCCGAAGCGTGTATGCCTTAACCCTGTATGCCATCCTGTTGTCCTCCTGCAAAAAATGAGTGAGGGGATTTCCATCCCTCACCCAGTAGCCCGCAGGATGGCAGGCTGTTTTAGAAGCTATAAAATTTTCCGCAGCTTCTTCCGCAGATGGTCTAACCTCGCATAGATGGCACCAGTCGTCAAATGCACAAGCGGGGCAATCTCCTTTGTGGAATACCCCTGCATTTTCAGCAGGACGATTTTCAAGGTACGCCCGTCCACCGTGACTAATACTTGATAGAGATTTTCGCTCTCAATCTCTTCCAGTAACTCCGCAACCGTACCCACTTCCGCCTGCCGCTCCCTGCCTGCCATGTCCTCAAGATATTCCGCAACGTCATTCGTCCATCGGTAAAACCGCCTGTTGGAATTGAAGTCTGCCCTGTCCGCCATGCGTATCTGCTCAATGGTCGCTTCATCAACGCCGCACTCACGCAGCAGCTTTTCCTCCGCTTCTTTCCAGATACGCCATTTCCTGTCCTCCCGTCCGTGGTTGTATGCCATTCTTACTTCCTCCAATCAGAATTGATTGAGAGGGCAGAGAAAAGCCCCCTCATCTTCCCAAAGGAAAAAACAAGGGGGCTGAACGCCTTAAATTTTAATTTTCTATTATCTTTCTTAGTTTTATTAGGATTCTGGCTTTGCGTTTGTTTACAACGCTCTGGGTTATGCCCAACCTCGCCCCGACTTCACGCTCGGAAAGTCCGTCAAAAAAGATTGCCTGTATCAGCTCCTGTTCACTATCCGACAGCAAAGGCAGGGCGGCTTTCAGCCTGTCCACCATGACCGCATTGACAACGGTTTCTGCAATGTCCACCGCTTCATCAGTGATAAAGTCCAGAGGATTCCCCTCGCTGTCCGTAAATCCGTCGAGAGATAGCAGTCTATTCTTTGTATCTAATTTTTGCAGATAACGCCACCGTTCCTTGTCACGGTAGAAGTCTGTGTATTGCTCCCTCACGACTTCAAGCAGACAGCCTTGAATGGGGATAAACAGCTTGTCCATATAGGTCTGGTCGGATTCCCTGCAACGGCAGAACTCCGTGTAGGATAATTCCACATAGCCGCCACTTTCTCTGATATATACCTTTCTTGGTGCATATTTCACCATAAATACCTCCCATCTGAATTTTTGAAATGTAAAAAATCCAGATGGAGAGGCGGAGAACGACACCGCATATCAGAAACAGCCCTACGGCACTTTCCAACAAAAATCGACAAAAGAAAAACCGCAAAGGCTCTGTGACCTTTACGGTTATAGGAAATAGTAATTCTATTGTATGGAGATTGTACTTCTACTTTCAAGGTGAGAAGTACCGTTGCACTGGCAGAAATTTTTTTAACTGGTTTCCTGCCGTTCTCTGATATGCTATGTATTGATAAATTTTGCTTCGTATGAGCAGATAGATAACTGCCCGAAAAAAGGACATAAAAAAATCCCTCCAAATTTAAAAACAAATTCAGAGGGTAATTTAGGGTATAACAAAATAACCCACCCGAATATCGTTTTTTTTATTTGGTGAGTTTGTTCTTTCAAATACGAAACAAAAAGAGCCGATGATTCGTGAATTGTTCCACAATTTCATCGGCTCTGCGTCTTAAGCGTCTGGCTCTTTGATGACAGTTATCTTCAAGTTGTCAACTTTAATCAATCTTTCTTGTCTGCATTTTGGACAATAAAGGGGATAATTCTCCAAAACAGTGTCCTTCCTAATTTTATTACGGGTTTTGCTCCCACAAACAGGACACAATATCCATTCGCATTTCATCATAATTAGTCTCTAATCCTTTCAAATCTCATTTTATATGACTTTTGCAAGCTGTTAAGCTAACTTGTGGAACATATGCCGAACCTTATCTATACGGCTATTCGGGCGGCGGGGTTGGCAAATAAATTTACCAATAGCTGGCTGGTATCCTTTTAACTCTGTCAAGCAGACTCCCTGCCCATTTGTGAAATAAGTTAAATCGTTCCTGTATTCTTGAATACATCTAGCAGGGATTTCTCCTTTCAGAATGACCTCGTCATTCTTTATCTGAGTACTTACAATATCTGCACAATACCTTGGAGCATCATGATACGCCCGTGAGAGATATTCCTGCGGTGCATAAATTTCAAAGTGGAGATATGGCTCTAATAGTTCTGTCCCTGCTTTTTTTAAAGCCTGCTCCAATACGATAGGGGAAAGCAGCCGAAAGTCTGCGGGGGTACTTACAGGACTATAATACAATCCATATTCAAAACAGATTTTACAGTCTGTCACTTTCCATCCATACAGCCCCTGCTCGCAGCCATAAAGAACCCCCTCCATAACCGCATTTTGGAACGATTGATTTAAATATCCAAGTGAAACTCTGCTTTCATACTGCACTCCGCTTCCAATAGGGAGCGGCTCTATGGACAACCCGACAGAAGCCCAGAAAGGATTTGGCGGGACTTCTATGTGGATGGTATATTCTGCTTTTCTAAGCGGTCTTTCCATATATATAACAGTAGGCTCTTTTATTTCTGCCTCCACATGATATTTTTCCTCAAGGATGGCACAAATGACTTCCATCTGCACATTCCCCAAAAAAGAAAGTATAATCTCATGCGTTGTAGTATCCACATAATATTTTAAAAGAGGGTCGCCATCTGAAATTTCTGTAAGTGCCCCAAGCAATATTTCCCGCTGTTCAGATTTCTTTACTGCAATCGTTGTTTGGAGCATAGGGAGAGGATTTTCAATAAATTTTCTCTGCGGCAACAGTATTTCGTTCCCCAAAATACTGTTTAGCTGCAAAACATCATTTGGTAAAATTACAATATCACCAGAGCAGGCTGTATCGGATGAATATAATTCACCGTTTGTCGGAACACACATCTCTGTGATTTTTATTTTCTCTTTTTCAGATATTCTAATAACATCCCTCAAATGCAATGTTCCGCTATATATACGCACATAAACAAAACGCCGCCTTTTCTCTGAATATTCAATCTTAAAAACCTGCCCGCATAGTTCAGATTGACCTTCAGGCGTTGATGAATAAAATTTACTGGCAATTACTTCTATAAGCTGCCGAATCCCCAGATTGTTTTTAGCGCTTCCGTGATAAACGGGAAATAACGTTCCGTTTTGGAATCTCCTGTTTTCTTCCTGTTCCAGTTCTGACATTTTAAACGGTTTCCCTGACATATATTTCTCTAATAGTTCATCGTTTCCCATAATTACCGCATCCCACTGTTCCATATCGTCATTGTCCGTTACATTTATATGGGGATGCTGCCCAACCTTTTGCTTCACTATAATTTCCGAAGAAAGCTTTGCTTTCATTTCCCGATATACCATTGGCAAATCAATCCCCTCTTGGTCAATTTTATTGATGAAAAAAATTGTCGGAATCTTCATTATCTGTAGTGCATGAAACAGTATACGGGTCTGTGCCTGTATGCCATCCTTTGCAGAAACTAATAATACTGCTCCGTCTAATACGGATAAAGAACGGTATACTTCCGCCAAAAAATCCATATGGCCTGGCGTATCTATAATGTTGACTTTTACATCCTCCCACTGAAAAGATGTCACTGCTGTCTGGATAGTGATTCCCCTTTGACGCTCCAAATTCATTGTATCTGTCCTTGTTGTGCCTTCATCTACGCTCCCTAGTTCTGCAATTGCACCACTGGTATACAATAAACTTTCCGTTAATGTTGTCTTTCCTGCGTCAACGTGAGCCAGAATGCCTAAGTTAATTATTTTCATGTGATTTTCCTCCTATCAACACCCAAAAAAGGGCATAAAAATACCCAGTGATAAATACTCCTATCACTGGGTAAATAACTCCAATAGCCCCAAAACACTTATATGTTTTCGGGCATATAAAATTACATGATAAAAGTATTCTTAAACTGGGTACAAAAAACTAAGCCCCATATTAAAAGTGAAACGGGACTGCTACTTTTTGTTCCCACTATCAAATTGACAGTTTATTTAAGAATACCTTGCCGCATATTTATTAACTCCTTGTATAATACTGAATCTAATTATATTCCTTAACCCTTTATTTGTCAAGCTGACAAACTAAAGCAGAAAAAGCGGCAGGATTTCCCCCTGCCACTAATCATCTGTTTATGCAAAAATAATTTCCTTTTCCACAATCTCCCTCGCACAAGCCCTTATGTTATTGAGGCATCCTGTCCATTCTAAGGCGTTTTCTGCCTTTAGCTGTTCCGTTATGCCCTGTGCCTGTTTCATACCCTCTATGAGCCTTTCAAAGCGTTCCTGTGCCTGTCTGTTGATGTCGGCAAGGTAGGCGTTTAGCCTGCCGCTTGTAAGAAGATTGGTGTATGTAACTTTACGGTACTGTTTTAGATAATCTAAATGCCGTTGCCCCCAGATGCCTATTGCCTGTTCTTCTTCGGCGGGTACAGTTAAGCACGGTATCAAATAATCCCCTTGCCTTTCGTATTTGCCGCCCAGTTCCTCAAATAATGATTTTGCCATTGTCTGTTACCTCCACATTCTTTTTTATTTTGAATGTCCGCAAAATCCGTCCTACATCAGACGGTTTCCATGGACAGTCAAGGTGATGGAGAGCAATCAGTCTGTCCTGTACGTTGGTACCTGCACCGAGTTTTGGAGTGGAACCCATCAGGATTCTCACCTGTCCAGCCCGTACCTTTGCAAACAGTTCCGCTTTCTTTGCCTCCGTGTTGTATTCATGGATAAAAGCAATCTCTTCTTTCGGGATTCCCCTGGCAACCAGTTTGTTTCGGACATCATCATATACATTGAAAGTCCCATCCCCTTTTGGAGTAGACAAGTCACAGAAGATCAGCTGTGTTGTCCGGTCTGCTTTTCCCTCGTCCCATACCTGAAAAGCATTTTCCACACAGGTATTGACCTTGCTTTTTTCTGCATCCGGAAGGAGTTCATTTAATAGCCTCTGATCCAATGCACATTTTCTTCCGTCATTGGTAATCTTGAGCATGTTGTCCACCGTTGGATTCACAAGACCGGCTCTTACTTCTTCCGCACGTTCCGAAAAGGCACTGACCATTTCCTGCTGTTCTTCACTTGGTTTTAAGACTTCATTGATAAACTCTGCTTCCGGTACAGGAAGATTCAGCATATCCGATGTCTGAATATCCGCAGCTTCCTTAAAAATGGAGATCAGCTCTGGAAGATTAAAAAAACGGGCAAACCGTGTTTTCGCACGATAGCCCGTTCCTTCCGGTGATAATTCGATTGCGGTTACTGTCTCCCCAAACGTTGCCGCCCAGGAATCAAAGTGTCCCATACCCATACGCATGAGTGTGTCATACTGAAGATAACGCATGATAGTGTAAAGCTCGGTCATACTATTTGATACAGGAGTACCTGTAGCAAAGGTGATTCCTCTGCCGCCTGTCAGTTCATCCATATACCGGCATTTCATAAACATATCCGAACTTTTCTGTGCATCCGTCTGTGAGATACCCGCCACATTCCGCATTTTTGTATACAAAAAAAGGTTCTTAAAACTATGGCTCTCATCCACAAACAGCCGGTCTACACCCAACTGCTCAAAAGTTACTACATCATCCTTTCTAGTCTGGTCATTGAGTTTCTTCATCCTCGCCTGCAGACTCTTCTTTGTTTTTTCCAACTGCTTGATGGTATAATTCTGCCCTGCCTGATGTGCCGCTTCTTCAATGGAAAACGTAATATCTGCGATCTGATCTTCCAGCATGGCAATCTGCCGTTCTCTTGAAAGAGGGATTTTCTCAAACTGCGTATGGCCGATGATCACGGCATCATAATCCCCTGTCGCAATACGGGAACAGAACCGTTTTCGGTTTGCCGGCTCAAAGTCTTTCTTCGTTGCCACCAGGATATTTGCTCCCGGATAGAGACGTAGGAAATCACTGCCCCACTGCTCGGTCAGATGGTTTGGCACAACATAAAGATTCTTTTGTGAGAGTCCCAGCCGTTTTGATTCCATACCGGCTGCGATCATCTGGAACGTCTTTCCTGCTCCTACGCAATGAGCCAGTAACGTATTATTTCCATACAGCACATGAGCCACTGCGTTTTTCTGATGCGGCATCAAGGTGATCTCCGGGTTCATGCCGACAAACTGAATATGGCTTCCATCATATTCCCGTGGACGGATGCTGTTAAATCGTTCATTATAAATCTTACAGAGATCTTCCCGTCGGTGCAGGTCTTTAAATATCCACTCTTTAAATTCCTCTTTGATCAGCTCCTGCTTCTGCTGTGCCAGCATTGTTTCCTTCCGGTTTAATTCCCGGTGTTCCCCCTCGGCATCCTGTACCGTGTCATAAATCTTGGTATCTCTAAGGTTTAAGGCATCTTCCAAAAGACGGTAGGCATTGGCTCTCTGTGTTCCATAAGTGGAAGTGACAAGGGCATTTCCGTAGCTGTCCACATTCTTTCCCATAACATTCCATTGTCCGGTCACTTCGGCATACTGGACTTTGACCTTGCTCCCTACATAATATCTTGGTGTATGGAATGTCTCTGCCATGAACTGTGTGATATAGTTCTCTGAAATCCAGGTTGCTCCAAGTCTTGCCTCAATCTCTGACGCATCCAGATCTTTTGGCTGTACCTGCTCTAAATACTGCACATTCACCTGATATTCTGGGTGATCTTCTGCAAACTGTTTGGCGATCTGCAGTTTCTCTCTTACATTTCCAGAAAGATATTCGTCCGATGGCTCCCATTTTTCACTAATCGGATTCTTAAAGATTACCCCCGCCAGTTCTTCGGTAAGCTTCTCTTCTGTTTTCCCGGAAAGCTGTGCCATATAGGAAAGGTCAACGCCTGCCCTCTCACCGATAGAAACCGCAAGTGCTTCACTGGCAGTATCTACAGAAGTTACCGTTTCTGCCCTGCGGATTGTCCTTTTGGTAAAAATATCCGCTTTCCGTTTCAGTTCTCCCTTATCATCCAGAAATTCCAGAGAAGTCAAAAGACAATAGCTGCTGTCCTGGCTGAATGCCCGCTTATTGGCATTGCTGCTGATAAGACCATATTTTGCTGTAAAGGCATCATATTCTTCATTGAGTTTTTCCTGCAGCTTTGTGATCTGTTCAGCGCTTCCCTCTTCCATTTGACACTGGATCAGTTCATTCGTAACATCACGGATCTTCACCATCCCTTTGACACGTTCCGCTGTCATTGCCGGAAGCTCCATGCGGTTCATCACAGAATTTTCCCGGTAATAGACTTCATCATTCACTACGGTAAAACTGAAATTCTTTACCTCCGGGTCTGCCGGGATAGAGACAACATCCTCCTCCAGCTCTGTATCCGAAAGTTCCAGTTCCGTGATCGTGCCATGGATATTCTGGACGGCTTCTTTTAACTGTTCTTCTAAGGTAATTCCTTCTTTTGGTTTTACGGTCACTTCCTGCTTTCCATACTGGGTACTTTCTGTAGTAAACTCACCAAGCACCATTTCCGGATGCTCTGCAAAATAAGCATTGACTGAATAGCCTTCCTGTGTTTCCTTTAGATTTAACCATTCCGGTTCCTCAATGGATGGGATGCCCTGTCCCTTTTCTGGAAAAACAGAATATCAGAAACAACGCTGGTATTGGCATTTCTCTGGAATGCATTATTCGGTAATCGGATGGCTCCAAGCAGTTCTGCCCGGTTTGCGATATACTGTCTCACTGCCGGATTCTGCTTATCCATCGTTCCACTGGAAGTTACCACTGCAACTACGCCGCCCGGACGCACCAGATCAAGGGATTTTGCAATAAAATAATCATGGATCATAAAATGATGCCGGTCATATCTGCGGTCACTGACCTGATACGCCCCAAATGGAACATTGCCTATCACACAGTCGAAAAAGCTGTCCGGATAACTGGTTTCCTCAAATCCCTGTACTGCAATCTTATTTTTCTGGTAAAGCTGTTTTGCGATCCTGCCCGAAACCGGGTCAAGTTCCACACCATACATATTGGCTTTGCCCATACTCTCCGGGATCAGTCCCATAAAGTTACCGACACCACAGGACGGTTCCAAAATATTTCCCTGTTTCAGTCCCATATTTTCCAGTACTTCATACATACTTCGGATCACGGTCGGGGACGTATAAAAAGCGTTTAAGGTCGATGCCCTTGCTGCACTGTATTCTTCTGATGATAAGGTATTCTTTAATTCCAGATACTCATTCGCCCAGCTGCTGTTACTCTCCTCAAATGCCTGTGGGATGCCACCCCATCCAACATAACGGGATAAGATTTCCTGTTCTTCGGGTGTTGCCAGACGTTCTTCTTTCTCCAAAGTCTGTAACAAATGGATGGCTTCCATATTTGTTTTATACTTTGCCTTCGGACCGCCTGCACCAAGGTCATTATCCTGGATACGGAAGTTGTGTGGTTCTAACACAGCTTTTTCCTGTTCCTGACTTTCCGGAATATCTTCTTTGGCAGTAACCTCTTCCTCTTCTATTTCCTCTACATCTGACATATCTACTACGGTCGGTTCTGTTACCGACTTAGTATCTAAGAAATCAAACATGGTCATCTGATGACCAGACGGCCCCGCAAAGGATGGTTCTGCTTCCGGTGTTGGGAATATTGTGTAAGTCCCCTCTACATACTGATGAAGTTCCGAAAGAAGTTCTGTTTTCTGCTGATAGTTTGTCCCATATGCTTCAAAATCCAATGGCAGAGCTGCCAATGCCGCATCCATCTTCTGTAACAGTTCCTCTGTCTGCTCTGTTCCTTCCAACACTGCCATCAATTCTGCTCTCGACACATCCCCAAAAAAGTCATTGGTAAATGATCTGTCTATTCCTTCCGGAAGACGAGCATAAAAACTAAGTATCTTATTCGCCATCTGTTCCCGTTCATACTCCGACATATGGACATAATCTTCTGCCTGCAGGAACTGGTCATTCTTTATCAGATAGGATATTCTATTGGCAACTTTCTTCCAAGATAATGAAATTGAAGTATATGGACTATTATCATCACCTCTTGCAAGAAGCAGTCCTTTCCTATCATAATTTACATAAAACTCATCTACATCAGGCAGTGCATGAATCCTTTTATTGGTTCCATACTTTTCTTTAATAAAATCCGTTCTGGATTTTTCATTTTCATTTAACAAATAAAAAGAATAAGTTTTGAGCCTATCTTTTGAATAAGGGCCACCCCTTGCGAGAAAAGCATCTATCTCATCCTGGGTAATGAACATCTGATGTTCTTTCCATGCAAACCCATCTCTTGCCTGATAAGGGATGACCTCCGCAGCAAACTTCTGAAACTGCTTTGAGATATTTATCGGATTATAGTGATGGAAACGCATAAGAGAGCTGTCCATTTCATAGGCTTCTGCCAGTGCATCCAGTCTCTCATTCAGTTCCGAAAGCCACTGGGGATCTTCTATTTTTTCTTCTAAATAATCCGTGATCTCTGGATAAATACTGCGAAGATGTGGTAAGTCCTCTTCGTCAAAGACAATCTCCGCTACTCCTTCTGCCATATCCCCTTTCATATAGGCAAGAGCCTGGGCGTGTTCTTTTACTGCATTACTTCTTGCCGCATCCAATACAGACTGTGGTGCATATTCACCCTGGTCTAAAAGCTGATGGATACGTCCGCTGACATCCTCCCATGATAAAAATGCCTTATCTAAGATATGGTCTGTAACCGTATGCCCCACTGCGATCTGCATCCCAGTTTCATCAAACCAGACTGAATATTCATTTCCATCAATCTGAAAGCCTTTTCCACCTTTACGGTATTCACGCTTTACAAACTCCGTATATTCCTCCGGTGTCTGTTCGCTCATGAAATTATAGATGATCCGGAGCTGGCTGGCTTTCCGGTTTCCTCCTGTCCGTAAGATCTCATCAACAACTTCCTCTGGAATCGGGATTTCTCCGGCATAAAGGGCAGCTGCCCTTTCCTCGATCTGCCGTCTTTGTTCATTTGCGGTTGGATATTCGGGCAAAGATAAAGCAGAGGCGATCTCTTCCTCTGCTTTACTCAATCCATCTTCTCTTGTATCTTCGACTAACTGTATACCAATTCCGTCAAGATGCTCTCTTCCGCTGTTGCCATCAGTGCGTTCATGTGTGCTGTCCATGCCATCGGATCTGCTTCCTTGTCCGGTGCCGGATTCTTCTCCAGTAATTTCTCCATCTGGCTGTCCATTCTCTCCTGTGCTGCTTTCTCGATCTGTTCCAGATGGCTGTTCAGCTTCCCGGTTAGGAACAGGCTCTGATAAAGGCTGTTCTTGTGTTCCTTCAGAAATGTCCTCCGCAGCATCCCGTATTTCCCGATCGTCACTTCTTCCTCTTCGACGGTCAGATTCGGAAACAGGTAATCTCCCTTGCGATGATATGTCAGTTCCATAATCGGTTCCTCCTTCATTTTCAATATTTTCTTCTTTTTTCGTTTCTGCATCCCGGTTTTTAGTTTCACGCATTAACGTGGTAAAGTTATTATAATTCCTTTCCTTTGAAATTTCAACCTCTTTTCTCGCTTCTTCCAGAGAAATTTTATGTACAATTCTTCCAATATCGATCAGAATACTCTCACTGAGCTGACTCACTGCATTTCCAAGGAATGTAAGGGCAGACAGATGGTTGTAATCTGTGATGTGCATGAAATCCTCTTCTTCCAGAAGTTCCATTGGCTCAATCCCACATCGTCTGGAAAGCATATAGTAAACACTGTCTGTTACCAGCTGGCGGAAATCACTGCGGATCGTCACCTCATCCAAATCTTCCAGATAAGTATTTTCTACTGCATATTCCAATCCATCCAGATATTCTTCCAGATTGTCACTGACCATCTCCCTTGCGACCGCCATCAATGCGTCCTGCAAGGTTGCCGTATCCTTTTCTTCCAGACCATAGACCTCTTCCAGATGCGTAAGGATCTCTTCTCTCTGGTGTTCCTGCATCTGCCACAGATACGGGCTTCTGCCTCCGGCTACCATGTGGGTGTCCGAAATATCAAACACATAACGAAGTTTGGTGTTCTGCCAGGTTTCATCAAACAGGGCAATTCCTCTTGCACCACGATTTACCCAGCGTAACATCTTTTCATTCCATAGTTCCAGTGATGCACAGGCTGTTGCGTCTGGACGCTGTGCATGGATCAGAAGCTGGTCTGAAAAAGAATACCGATATAACCTTGATGCTGTGTCCATATAATCCATCCAATCCCCTGGCGAACTGCTCACTGATACGGCATGTTCCTGTATCAAGTTTCGGATGTCCTGTAGTTTAGACATTTAACTTCCCTCCTGTCAATAAAAAACAGCCTACTCTTTTTAGAATTGGCTGCATAAAATGTACTTTACTTTTCGGAGAGAAAATGCTATATTCTAATTGAAAAGAGTAACCGCCCACAAGGTGGATGCTCCTGGATTAGGTTTTAATTTATTTTGCTCTCAAAGAGAGCTGCCTATCCTGTTGGCAGACAGGGTAGGCTATTTTTTTCGCTTGTTGTCCCTATTATCCAAATAGGCAAGCAAAGCAATCAGAAACGTACCGCCTAAGAACAATAAGCTCAAGACTTCGTATGTATCCATTCGCTCCACCTCCCTTCTTCTGTATCCCTTAACGGGATCTGAAAATCCAGGAGGTTTTTACCAACCCTGTACACGGTTACTCCAGTAATATTCTAACAGGTAACTCTCCGCAAAGCAATTCCTTTTTACTTCATACGGTTTTATATTCTGTTTTTCTCTTATCCTCTGGCCAATGCAGTTTCCATTCCAGATATTCCTCTTCTGTGATTCTTCCATCGCCCAGTTTCTGCTTTTTCCCCATCCATTCCTGCAGATAAGACATTGTTTTTTTATCCCTCATTGTGATTCCAACTGTTTCACTTTCTGAATCATTTAGCAGGAACAGATGAAAAAGCCCTCTATTTTCTTCATCCATCCAGAATAAAGTTTCCATTAATTCGTCCATTGTCGCAATTCCAGGACTTAAAAAATTTCGGACATCAACTTCCAATATTTCTGCTATCCGGATAAGCGTTTCCTGCTTCGGTGTACGCTGTCCACTTTCATATTGGGCGATTCTCACATCCGCACTACTTTCCCCATATCCTAATCTGCGTCCCAATTCCTTTTGAGTTATGTTGCGAAACATACGGATTTTTCTTATTCTTGCTCCTAATTTCAATTTCTTCTCCTTTTCAAAATGGGGCTGTGCAGTAACCACAGCCCCAGAACACTATTTATATTATCATTTGCGTTTTCTCTTAACTGTCACTACAGTTCCCAGACATCCTGCTGATACTGCAAGTGCCAGCACAAAAATAGCAATATTTGTATTATCTCCTGTTTTTGGTGAATTGGATACAGAAGCCGCATCAGAACCATGGGAACCAGGAGTGCTGACTCCCTGGTTTTCTGATGTTTCCGGAGTGTCTTTTTCCGGAGCTTTCTTATTTGTCAGATCCAGAGTATATTCAATCACAGGAGTACGGTCATTGACATATTCAAACTGAATCTTATGCTCGGTTTCATCAAGCTGATAGCCATCCAGTGTTTTTGTTTCTTTCAGGATATATGTGATTGCTTTTTTATACTGCCCATTCTTAAAAGTCGCAATCGGATAATTCTTTGATTCTGCATGACCAGCACTGTCTGTTACCAGAGTTTCCAGAACTTTACCTTTGCTGTCACAAAGGGCAAATTCTACACCTTTCATTGGCTTCTTGGTATCTTTATCCGTTTTATTTAAGATTACCTTGCCCATTGCCTGTTCATCTTCCATTTTGGCTCCCTGAACATCTCCGGTGTCCTTAACCTCAAATGTCACTTTATTTGCCACAATATAGCCTTTCGGTGCTGTTTCCTCCAACAACGTATAAGTGCCGACTGAAAGTTTCTCTACATAATGGGGCTGATCACCAGATGTCCAGCTTTCCATAACTTCCTGGTTTTCATTAAGAATATACAGTTTAGCACCTTTGACCTCGCTGCTTCCATCTGTCATATCAACTTTACTGATCAGAATTTTTGTTGTATCATCCTGCATTTCTACTTTCTGTATATCTGCAGTATTTTCTACTACAAACGTAATGGATTCTGCAGTTGCATAACCATCAGCAGGAATTGTCTCTGTTAATGTATATTTCTTTCCAACTTCCAGTTCCTTAATGATGTGTGGTGTGCTTCCGGAAGTCCACTCATCCACAACGTTTCCCTCTGAATCGGATACTTTCAGTTTTGCACCTGGTAATTCTTCCCCGGTTGTAATATCTGATTTTGTGATTTCAAAAGTAGTTGGCTCATCTTCATAAGTGAACTCAAAGGATACTTCTGCAACCTCTTCTCCCGCATAAGCAAAATCAAATTCCTTGATTTCTTCTGTTGTCACAAATCCAGCAGGAGCCTGCACTTCTTTTACATAGTAGTTGCCATTGATTGGAAGATCTGCCGTAAATACAATCCTTCCATCCTGATCCGTAGCTTTCTGCTCGATCATGGTATCTGCTTTCAGGATTACTTCGCCTTCTGCATTTAAAATATCATTCTTTGTATAAAGTGCAAATACTCCGCCTTCCAGAACACGGTCTGTATTTTTTTCTTTCTTAACTACAGTTACTTTTGCTTTTTGGCGGTTATTCTGCCAGTCCTCATCATAAGTCACAACCGGAGTATTCTGATCACGATAAGTCAGATCAACCTCTCTGATTTCTCCATCCAGAACATATCCATCCGCCGTCTCTTTTTCCTTTACATAATATTTGCCTAAAGGAAGATCTTCTGATCTTGCATATCCAAGAGCATCTGTCGTAATTGTTGCTACCAATTCGTCCTTTTTATAATAATCACTGCTTTCCCCATCTGCAGCCTTGATATCCTCCGCTGCATAAATTTCAAAAGTAACATCTTTCAAAGAACCTGTAACATAGCCAAATGCTGCGTCCATGCCGCCTGCCAGCATATCTTTCCAGGTAACTTCCTTGACAAATTCACCTTTTTTATTGATGATGATTCGTCCAACCGGAACAGCATCCTTCATTTCTACTTTTTGAACATCTGCAGTATCAGAAACTGTAAATTTCACTTCCTCCGCCTGCAGATAACCATATGGTGCAAACTCTTCCCGAAGTGTGTAGGTTTTTCCCACATGGAGTCTTTTTATTACATGAGCTTTTCCTTTTACAGAAGTCCATTTTTCTACTTCTTTTCCGTCTGAATCCAAAACCGTCAGTGTTGCTCCGTCAAGTTCCACACCTGTTGTAATATCTGATTTCGTAAATTCAGTTGTTGTCGGCTCATTCTTAAAAACGGTTTCCAGTTTTACTGTTTTTACTTCCTGTCCCTGATATTTCGCAGTCACCTCAATCTGCTCATCTGAAGATACAAAACCATCTGGTGCTGCCAGTTCTTTTATATAATAAGTTCCAAATGGCAGATCCTGCTCAAAAACAGTTTTTCCATCTTCACCTGTTACCGCTTTTGTAAGCAGTTCGTCTGCTTTTACCAGTACCTTATCCCCTGCTTTTATATCCTCTTTTGCGTAAAGACCAAACTCTGCTCCAGAAAGCCCTTTCTCATTTTCAGCATCTTTTTTCACAACTGACACTTCTACTTTCTGGCGGTCATTTATAAACTCTGCACTCTGTGAGATCACTGGTGTATTCTGGTCTGCATAGACGAAAGAAATCTTCTGTTCTTCTTCATTTAATACAAATCCCTCCGGTGCAGTCTTTTCTACAACTTTGTATTCTCCTAGAGGCAGATTATCAAGCTCTGCTTTTCCGGATTCATCCGTTGTCAGTTCTGCAACTTTTTCACCCTTTGCATATTTCAGGATTCTTTTTCCTGTATCATCTTTCTGGAAATCTGCTGTATAGATATCCTCTGCAGCATATACTTCATATACTGCACCGGAAAGGTTTTGAACTTCATACCTAAAATCATTCTTATAGGTCGAAAGAACCTCTCCTTTTTTCTGTACAGTGAGTTTTCCTTTCACCGAATGGTCCTCATATACCACTTCAATGACCGCATCACCTGAAACCGGATCCGTCTGATACAGGGTATTGGTATCCACCTGTATTTCGACATAATTTTTGTTAATGGTATAACCGTCCGGTGCTGTTACCTCTTCGATTCTATAATGACCAATTTTTAAATTCTGAGGCAGTATCAGATATCCATCTATATCTGTGAAATATGAGGTATGTGTAACAGTTGTCGGGTATGTAGTTACCTGCTCTACATATTTTTCATGATCCATATCATAAATTTTAAACTCTGTTCCCGGAATTAAAACTGATTTTTTAGTCTCATCATCCTGTTTGATGATTTTCAGTTTTGCAGAAAATTCTTTGTCCAAAAGAACTCTCCATGTCTGCGGCTCTGTTGGTTTATTCTCTGTAATCCGGACAATAAAATCATCTACAGGTTTGTAATTATGGGGTGTTGTAGTTTCTCTCACCAGATATGTTCCATATGGAATTGCAATGGATTTTACATAACCTTTCTCATTTGTAAAAATTTCTGTTGCTCCATTTTCACCGATCACAACCGGCTCTGCAGAGGAAAAATCATAATTTCCATCCTCTTTTACCACCAAAGAAGATACCAAATATGCACTAAATCCAGCTCCGGATAGTAATGCAGCATCTGTGTCTCCATTATTGGCAGCTTTAATAAGTTCAAACGGCTGTTTCTTCACCGTTTCCAGTGAGGTACACTCTTTTTCTACAACCGCTGTCAGATCACCTTCATCACTGCATACAAGATCATATTCATGCTCGTCTGCCAGATATCCTACGGATGGGGTAATTTCCTTGATGTAATACTCTCCAAGATAAAGATTCTCTATCCTTGCTTTTCCTTCTTTATCGGTAGTTAGCGTACCAATCTGGCTTCCGGCTTTATAAATAACGCCTGTCTTTCCATCTGGATGGGTAATGTCGTTTCTTGCATAAAGTCCATACACCGCATTTTCCAGGGAAGCATCTCCCTGTGCCTTATTTTCTTTTGTCTCGGCATCTTTTTTATTCAAAGAGATTGCAGCACTGACCCTGTCATTCACAAAAGTATGACTGAAAGAAATTTTTGCCTGTTCATCATTGGTATAACTGAATTGGAAAGAATAAGTATCTTTCTCATTTCTGACATAACCAGCCGGAGCCTGGACTTCTTTTACATAATAAGAAAATCCCACTGGAAGATCTGCTTTAAATGCTGCTTTTCCATCAGTACCAGTAATTGCAGTCTCAATCAGAGCATCTTTTTTTACTGCTACTTTTCCATCCACAGTTTTCATATCCTGCGCTGCAAACAGAGCAAAATGCCCTCCGGATAGTGTATTTTCAGTATCTTTGTCTTTCTTTATCACCTGCACCACTGCTTTCTGACGGTCATTTGTAAAGGTAGTCTCTGAGAAAGCCGCTTCTGCAGTCTGCCCTGCATAAGAAATGGTTACTTTTTTTGTTTCTTTTGCATTATAAAAATTTTCCGGGGCCTGTGCTTCTGTTACATTATAGCTTCCAAGCGGAAGATTCTTTACCGTTACAGAACCGTCCTCACCTGTGATCAGATTTTTCGCTACTTCTGCGCCTTTTTTGTAAACTGTTTTTCCACCTGCTGTTACAATATCCTCGGCAGCATATACGTTATAAACGGCTCCTTTCTGACGGCGTTTCTCGTACTGGAATGAAGTTCCATTTTCATCAGATACAGCTCCTACAAAAACTTCTCCCTCTTTATAAACGGTCAGATTTCCTTTCTGCTCTTTGTCCGTTACAGTCTGTTTGGTTGTACTGCCAACTACTAATTTCACTCCATACGAAGAAGCCTGGACAACATAACCTTCCGGTGCTGTAATCTCTTTTAAGTAAACAGTATCCTGTGTCTTGGTAAGAGTTACACGTGAAGAACCATTGCTGTCTGTTGGCGGCATCTTAACAATCAGCTTTGTGCAGGCGTTATCACTATATACCCCATACACGGCTCCAGCTAGATTTTTTCCAGTATCTCCATCTTTCTTTGTAATTTCAATAACTGCTTCTTCCGGCCAGTCAACTGTAATCTGCAGGTCAGAGGAATCTGTATAGTAGCCAAAACCAATGTCCTGTGAACTCTCCAGTTTTAAAAGCATTGCATGGAAATCCAGGGGAAAATTGGAAGTGATCGCATACTTTCCTTTCAGACTGCCCATATTGGCTGTTGTAGCTACAAGATGGAATTTCTCTCCACCCTTTACAGTGACATTTCCAGATGCCGTTTTTCCTGTGGTTTCATTAACAAGGCTTACTCCGTTCTCCAGATGAATGGTAATGGTAAATGCTTCATTTGCCTTCCAGGTAAAACTTTCAGTTTCCTTTCCCGTTGCATTAACGGAAAGTCCTGGAAGAAGTTTCATTGCTGTCGGATCAGGCATTTTAGCAAGAGCTGCTTTAATCTCTTTCAGCATATTTTTAGCGGTTGTAGAAAGCGCACCTCCAAATCCGGATTCGCCATCATATAAATAGTCAACCAGGTAATGCTGCATGGCTCTTGTCTCAGAACTGCATCCATATTTTTCCATAATGGATTTTACATTATATCCATTGAATGTATGTCCCCATCCTGGACCGCCATATCCATAGAATAAGGCTTTTCTCAAATATTTATCATCTCCGCCTTCATCCAGTTCAACCATATTTTTATATGTTGTCCCACTTGGAGGTGACTGCATGGAGTGCTGCATACAATACGCATTTACTGTATAAGTCTTTCCGCCTGCTTTGTAACGAACATATTTGTAGCTGTCATTTCCACCCTGTCCCATAACTGTATCAAACGGATGAAGCTGGCCATCTGAATAATAGTAATATTTATTTGCTTCAATATTTGTTGCATCATCCCATGGAGTATCGGTTGCAAGTAACATGATACCGTTTTCTGCCTGATCCATGGAAACACTTAGATCAATGTCATCTGCTGGCATTTCAAAACTGAATTTATCCGATTCTTCGTGATAAGTCACCTCAGAATACAATAAATCTTCTGTATTCTCTGTCTGGTTTGCCTGTACTTTTGTTGTTCCTACTGCAATTAAGCTGCCTTGCGGCATATCTCCGGAAAAAACAACGGTTTCTCCTGGCTGATACTGTCCATCTTCATGGTTCAGCTCAATATGAAATTCCTCTCCACGAACAATATTTACCTGATAATTTCCATCTGCATCTTCTGTTTTCTCTGTTCCATCTGTAAAAGAGTCGTCTGTCGCCTCTGGCATTTCTTCCGGATCTGTATCTGTAATTTCTTCAAATGTGCTGTCTGTATCCGGATTATCATCTATGGCAGGTTCTTCTGTTGAAACTTCCTCAGACGGGTTTTCCGGGATTGGTGTATCTATTGGCTCTTCCTCAACCGGAATTTCTGTCGGAGTTACTTCTTCATAGATTTCATCCTCTGACGGAATTTCTACATTTACCTCATCCTGCACAGGTTCTTCACTCTCTGCAGTGCCTATGGCTGGTTCCTCGCCTTCTGCTTCATTCTCATCTTCCTGGTTGCTTACAGATTCCTGATTCTCAGATTCAGCAACCTGCACCACCGCTTCCTTTACAATCAGCTTACGATTGATCTGATAAATTGGGTGGCCACTTACTGGCTCTACATAATAAACAGCTTTGTATGTATCTTCGTAATCTGTTGTAAAGTCCTGCTTTTCCTCATTTTTTGCCTCATGGAAAGTGATCTTCACCTTTTTTTCATCTGGTATTTCCAGTCCGGTAAAATCTTTCTCCACTTCAAAAATACTGCCTGTTTCCAGTTCCAGATCTTTTGCTTTTACCACCTCATCTGCATCAAGTTCATTTTTTACCGCTTCGTATAACGGTGGCTCTTCTGGCACTGGCACTACATCTGCCGCATAGGACAGTATTGGAGATAGCATTGTAGATAACACTGTAAGCATTGCCAAGAATCCCGACAAAAATCTTCTCATATTTTTTTTATTCTTCATTCTTTTTTCCTTTCTTCCGTTCCGGGAAAATCAACTGAAACTTTGGATTTCCGGTTTCTGAAACCTCCATCTTTATAGTTGCTTCATACTTCCTTTTTGTTTTCTCTGATACCAGATCTTTGAAATGCACCTGCTTCTCACTCAGCAGCTTCCTGACAGTTGCTTCATCAAGTGTTTTTCCTTGACTCTCAAAAAATCGGTTATTTTTCCATAAAGTAAAACTGCAATCACTTCCTGAACAATAATAATTTCTCTTTCCCACATAAACCTTATTGTCGCATCTTGGGCATTTTCCAATTTCTTTCCGACCATCTGAAAATAGTTTCTGGTATTCTTCCACTGGCTGTCCATTATCACTTACCAATTTGGTAACCATTTTTTCAATTTCGAAGAGAAATTCTTCTACATTTTTCTGGCCTCTGGAAATCAGTGTCAGATCATTTTCCCATTCTGCTGTAAGTTTTGGTGATTTGATCATTTCCGGAAGAATCCTGATCAGATTTCTTCCATCTGCTGTAGGTAATATCTGCTTCTTTTTACGCTCAATAAAGCCTTTCTCAATCAGTTTTTCAATAATCGCTGCCCTGGTAGCCGGAGTTCCAAGCCCTTTTCTCTCTGCGTCTTCTATCGTATCCGAGCTTCCAGCGTGTTCCATGGCACTAAGGAGCGTATCCTCCGTATAATGTTTCGGCGGTGCTGTAAAATGTTCACTAAATTTTACAACAACACATTCAAATACCTGTCCTATTTTTATATCTGGAAAATCACTTTCCTCCTCTTCTGGCTTTTCTGCATTTTTCCCATATGATTTAAAGAACCGTTCTTCCACTTCTTTCCATCCATATTGGAGAACATTCTTTCCAGATGCAGTAAACAGTTCTCCATGACAGGAAATTTCAGTCTTAATACTCTCATATATGTATTCCTGTTCCGATGCACATAATAACTTTGATGCAATCAGCATGAGAATTTCCTTTTCTCCACCCGGAAGTGCTTTTAAATCCATGTTTGTAATTTCTACCGTTGGTATAATTGCATGATGATCTGATACCTTTTTACTGTTCAAAAGTCTCTTTATATCTGGTTCTGAACCCTTTATTGACATTTCAGGAAACATACTATTTACTGCCCCGACAACCAGAAGAGCATTTTCTTCCATATCATCTGTAAGATATTGGCTATCCGTCCTTGGATACGTCACCAGTTTCTTCTCATAAAGGCTTTGGGTATAGTCCAAGGTTTGCTGTGCCGTAAATCCAAGAAGACGATTTGCTTCCCTCTGTAATGTGGTCAGATCATATAATTTCGGCGGCTGTACCTTTTTCTTCTCTTTCTTTACTGAAAGAATCTGTGCAGTTTCATCCTTCATATCCTCCATCATCTGAACGGCAGCACTTTTCTCTTTTATCCGGCTGCTTACAGCATCCAATCCATCCATCAGAAGATGAACCAGATAATACTTCTCTTTCTGGAAGTTCTCGATGCTCTTTTCCCGTTCCACCAGCATTGCAAGTGTAGGTGTCTGCACCCGACCTACAATCAACCGATGGTGATACAGTACCGTAAACAGTCTGGTGGCATTAATTCCTACCAGCCAGTCTGCTTCACTTCGCGCCACTGCAGAATAATAAAGATCATCATATTCATGTCCATCTTTCAGCTGCTGAAATCCTTCCAGAATTGCTTTTTCCTCCATGGAAGAAATCCACAGTCTTTTAAAGGGAAGTTTACATTCTGCCTGGTTATATACCAGACGGAAAATCAACTCCCCTTCTCTTCCTGCATCTGTTGCACATATAATTTCTGTGACATCTGCTCTGTGAAGCAATTCCTTTAAAATCCGAAACTGCCCTTTGGTACTTTCTTTGATCTGATATTTCCAATTCTCCGGGATCATAGGAAGTGTCTCATATCTCCATGCTTTCCAGTCATCCCGGTACTGATCCGCACTAGCCAGTTCAATCAAATGCCCAATACACCAGGAAACCAGATATTCTTTTCCTTCCAGGTAGCCATCTTTTACGTTTGTGGCATGAAGCACCTTCGCAATGTTTCTGGCTACGCTGGGTTTTTCCGCAATTACAAGCTGCAATTTTCAATCTCCTTTCTGCACCTGTCGCTGTAATTAAGTGAAACAAAGTTATTCCTCTGATTCTTCGTCTTCTACTTCACCTTCCATTTCATATTCTTCTAATTCTTCATCATCCTCACGAATTGTATCTTCTTCCTCCTCATCGTCGTCCTCGTCCTCTTCATAATCAAAAGAAGTATTTCTTCCTTTCATAAATTTCCAATAATAGTAAGCACCACAAACTCCTGCCAGAACCAGCAGCATTAATAAAATCGTGCCGGAATTATTGCTTTTCTTCTCAGGTTCTTCCTTTTCTTCCGGTATGATCGTAACTTCTGGTTCCGGTGTCTCTGTGATCTTCTCTGTTTCAAGTGGCAGTGCGGATTCTGCAATAGCCTGGTTCTGTGGAAGTGTGACCATGTTGGTATCCGTAAAGTTCAAAAGATCATTTTCGCCTACCTCTGTAAGAAGATAAACATTTTCATCCGTTTTATCCTTATCTACAATCAGATAAAAAACCTTATCACTTTTTGTCTTGATCGTATAAAATTCCTTTCCCCCTTTGTCCTGAACTGTTCCTGTTGTCATGCCGGAAGCAGAACTTTCTCCCTGCACCCGTCCGGTATCTGCTTCTGTATCCGTTTCATTTCCTGTGTTTTCTGGTTCTGTTGGTGCAGTAGCAGTCTCGTTCGTTGTCTGATGTTCCGTTACGGTTGCCGTAGCACTGGTGGGCTTACTTGCAGTTCCATCGGCTGGCAAAGAAGCTGCATTCTGCTCCGTTCCGGAAACCTCTGTATTCTCTTTTACTGCATCTGGATTTTCATAATAAGGGTTTCCTACTTTATAGATCTCTGACATATTTCCTGCTTTGTCTTTTGCCTGCAGGGTAAAGTATTCATAGGAAGTATCCGCTTTTTGCAAACGGACATTTAACGTATTATTCGTCAGTTCTGTGAATTCATTTCCATTGACATACAAAGCAGCAATTCCCGATTCCGCATCAACTCCCTGCACGATCAGTATCCCATTCTTCGCAGCCGCAATAATAGTTGGTTTGGTTTTATCAAAACACTCTATGTAACGATTCTGCTCATAAGTATTTCCATTCTGATCGGTAACTCTCACATAAACACTACAATTAGAAGAGATGGATACTTCCATATTTCCGGTTATGTCTGACCATCCTCCATTTTCTGAAAGTCTTGCTTCTACTTTTGCAATAGAAAAAGCACCTGTATTCTTTGTATCTTCCACTTGAATTTTTACGGTTGCCGTATCTGTCTGCCAGCCTTCGGGTTCTGTAAAGGTAATCCCTACTTCTGGTGTTTCCGTCACATCATTTCCTGCATCTTCCTGTGCCTGTTCCACTGGATCTGCATGAATTTCAACTTCTGATCCATCTGAAAAATCAACATCTTCCGGGCTGCTTTCTTCTGATGATTCCACTTCTACATTATCTGCCCATACAGTCAGACTTCCGGGCGAACTATAAAAGAAAGCTCCTGCCGGAAGTCCTGCTAACGTAGCTGCGGTTAAAAATACAGCTGCTCTTTTATGAAATTTCTTCATTTTCTGTCTGCTCCTTTTCTCTGGTTTCCAATATCTTTTTTTGTTCCTCCTTGCTGATATCAATCATCAACTGAAGTTCCTCTGCGGAAACTCCATTGCTTCGGATAATTTTCAGATACTCCATATCCTCTGCCTGTTTCTTCTGTTCTTCCAGATCCCTTGCTTTTTTCTGTAGCTTTTCAATCTTAACGTAGGTTCTTGCAAGTTCTTCTTTTATTCGTTCAATGTTCAAATACGCCCCTCCTTATGGCCTGCCAAAAGCATAAAAATGAGACTGCCAGTATGCAGAATTAATGGACGTATACTGAATTGGATTTCCACAATGGATCATCTGTCCATCTCCGGCATAAATTCCTACGTGGGTAACCGGCTCTCCCGCATCATACGTCCCAGTGAAAAAGATAATATCTCCTGGCCTTGCTTCTTCTGGTGATACAGGCATACAAATGTCATAAATTCCCTGTGCAGTAAGTCTTCCCATATTGCAGACACCCGAATTGGTAAACACATAGCTTACAAAACCAGAACAGTCAAAAGAAGTCTCCGGGCTGGAACCGCCCCATACATACGGCATACCAAGATATTTGTCTGCTTCCGCAAATAATCTCCGCACAGTCTCATCATCATAACTGCCGCCTCCACCATACAGCCCGCTATCTCCGGTACTGATATAAAAAACAGGATTATAATATTCCCCATCTTTGACCAGTTCCAAATATAACTGGCTTCCGGTTGCACTTCCTGTACTTCCCGTTGTACCAATTACAGTATCTGTTGTTACTTCCTGACCATTTGCTACCGAAATGCTCTGCAGATAAGCGTATTTAATCTGCACACCTTTTTTATCCTGCGTAACTACATAATTTCCAAAAGTTCCGCTATATCCTACATCTACAACAAAACCATTCATCGCTGACTTCACTTCTGTCCCCTGTCGTACATTAACCGTCACACCTCTGTGAAGTTGTGTCTGCCCGGTTCCATTGTTTACAGAATACCCATAATAGGTACTGATATAGGCATACCAGTTTAACTCAACCGGAGTTTTATATGTCTGTAAATTTCCTCTGTTGGAATAGACCTCTTCATAAATTTCCTGCTCATCCTCTTCCATTCTGGACAGAATAACACTTCTAAGCGGTTTTGCCTGAACAGAAACATTCAGTACATCTGCAGTTACTGTACGGGTAACTTCCACAGAGTTCTGATTGCCCTCTGCCAGAAAACATTCCCAGGTCTGATGACCATGTGCCTCAGCTACTGCGTGATTATCATAATAAACATCAAACTGGACACCATACTGGGCAAAGTTTCCAGTATCTTCTACGGTGTACTCAATCCCATTCATCACTACTTTCGTCCCCATTGGAAGAAATGGGTTTGCAGCATCAACCGCAAGCGTATGATTAGCCTGTGGCATTGCCCCTGAAGCAGTTGGTCCTCCACTCCACACGCCACAGCAGATAGGACAGTTACAGTATCCACTGGTCACAACATTTCCCAATGACTGCCCTACCTGTATTGTAGATGTTTCCTGCCGGGTTTCACTTTTTTCCTCTACGGTGATTCCGTACTGTAAAGAAAAAATTGTTTCCAGTTCTCCTTTTATCTCATCAAACTTAAAATCCCCATACCTGGCAGTCAGATAACTGATCAATGTATGGGGATCATGGCCGATTTCACCAATGTTATATCTGTATTCATCTTTTCCTGGATACCGGGCTTCCATCTGGTTTATTTTCTGTTGAAGACTGGCTTCCAACTGCGTATAATACAACTCTGCTTTTTCAATTTCGTCCGGATCCGCAATGTAACTGGAAGCGATTACCGTAGAAATTCCATTAGAAAACATAGCCGAACAGGAAGCAAATCCTGTCATTACGGAAAGAAGCAAAATCAATAACAACCCCATTGAGATCAGAGTAGTTACATTTCTTACAAATACTTCCTGTGCCTTTCTTGCAATTTTAGTAGCAAGATTTACTGACCGGATTGAGGTGTCTTTTGTTTCTTTTGCAATCTTCCCAGCCCGGTATGCCATCTGATACTCTCGCTTAATCCTCTGCTTCTGTATTAATTTTCTGATCAGCTTTTTCTGCATCTCTGGATGTTCTTCCAGATATTTCTGATATTGATACCTGGATGCACTCTTCCAGGCTCTTTGCTCTAAACGGTTTTCTTTATGTATCTGACTGCGGTTCTTCCGGATATTTCTACTGCTATGTTCCTGTAATATCCACTCACCTGAACGCACCAGCTTATGTGCTGCATCTACAGCACTGTTTTCCTCTTCGTCTTCGCCTGCTTTCTGATATACTGCATTTTTTAATGCTTTCTTTGGAACAGAAGACAAGGTTTTCTTTTTACCATCCGTTTTCCCTGTTTTTTTGTCGAAATATAAATGGTACTTTACCTTTGCTTTCTGTTCCTCATTTGTTTTCTTGGTATAAACAGAATCTTTCGGAATTTTGTTCTGCCTCTCAGCTTCCTGTTTTCTTGCAGCCTTATCCACTTCCTGATAAGTTTTTATTGTTTTTCGGCTATATTTCTGCTTTCCTTTTTTTCGGTTTGTAGAAACATCATTCTTCTCTGCCTGAAAATGTCCTCCATCTGTTTCAGCCGAAGTTTTCTTTTCTTTCTTCAGACTTCCATCTGTCTCCAGTTTTCCAAACTGCAGTCTCTGCTGTTTCTTTTTCTGTCGCTGATACTGGCTCCTGTGTTTTTCTTTGCGCTCACGTATTTCTACCGCTGAATCCACAGATACACCTGCAGGCTTGTCCCGATATCTGTACCGTCCCTGTGTTTTTCGTTTTCCCGGAGGACTGTTTGCAGCCTCTTCTTTTTTGGCAGGATTTCCCTCCTGAACTTTTTCGGAAAATTGTTTCTTTTCAGCTTTTTTATGAGAGTTTTTCTTCTTTTCAGAAGTAATAAATGCCTGTTCTACATCCTTCTGTTTATAAGGCAACTCCTGATCGCTGTTTGTAACTTTTCTGGTCTCCTTTGTTGCAAGATTTTCCTCAACCAGACCATTTCTGGTCATACGGCTGACTTTCTTCTCTTTCGCCGTATATTTTTGTTTTCCCAATGTACCTCACCTCTGCTTTTTTGTCCGTTAAGTCTGAATCTCATCCGGTTTAGTACTCATCAAAGCATAGGTTCTGGTATCCTGCGGATATCTGTCTGCAAAAGGTATGATTACATTTCCGTAAAAAAGCAGCCCTTCTCCTGCATTACTGTTATTTACAAAAGAAATCTGATGCTTGGAAATATTCAATTTCTCCGCAAGGATCTTCTGATCCCCGCTGTGCTGATTTAACATCAGGATAAAATCACTGTTTCCCACAATACTTTCTACTGCCAGAGAGCCAAGAAAATCTGTTACATTCTGACTGATTCCTGTAATGATTCCACCCCACTTACGAAATCTCTTCCACATTTCAATAGAATAATTAGCAGTCTGTGGCTGGTTCAGCAAAAGGTGAAATTCATCCACATAATAACGGGTTGATTTCCTGCGACTGCGGTTCTGTGATACTCTTGTCCAAACCATATGCTGGACAATCAACATCCCTGCTTTTCGTAGTGTGGTTCCAAGTTCCCGGATATCAAAGCATACCACTCTGTTCTGCGTATCGACATTACTTCGATGGTTAAATACATTCTGCGATCCTGTTACATACAACTGCAGACTGTTGGCAATGTTCTGTGCTGCTGGTTTATCTGGTGCATAAAAGTTCAGACGTTCATAGAAATCCTGCAGAGTCGGCATATTTTCCGGTTTTGGATCATTGTAAAGATATTTTTTATAAATGTCTTTTACACACAGGTCAATCATGGAAACCTCATCACCATTTAATTCTGCATTTTGAGGTTTCTTCATAATGACCTCGCAGAAAGATGTGATAAACTCTGCTTTATCAGCAATAATGGTATCAATATCCTCCACATCGCCATTAATCCTGTATTTCTCCGGATGATAAATAACATCCAGGTTCACTTCCATAGGATTGATGTAATCATTACTTTTTGCACTGATTTTAATAACTTCACCATTTAAGGCATTTACCAGCGGAAAATATTCTCCCTCCGGGTCACAGATAATAATGTCATCGTCTGTAATCAGGAAAACATTGAGAATTTCTCTTTTCGTTGCAAAACTCTTACCGGAACCAGGAGTACCCAAAATCAGGCCGTTAGGTGTTTTCAATCGTTTCCGATCCACCATAATGAGATTGTTTGACAGTGCATTTAAGCCATAGTAAAGAGCTTCACCGCCTTGGAAAAGTTCCTGTGTGGTAAACGGAACAAAGATTGCTGTAGAAGTCGTAGTCATAATTCTCTGTATTCCAGTCTGGTTCATTCCCAGTGGTAGTGATGCCACAAGTCCCTGTTCCTGCTGATATTGAAGTCTCCGTATATTGCAATTATATTTCTGGGCGATTCCTGCAGTCTGATACACAATATTGTCCAGTTTTCTCTTATTGTCCGCTGTATTCATCAGCAAAAAAGTAAGTTCAAAAAGTTTCTCATTCCTGGACTGGATTTCATTGAGCAATCCCTCCACATCCTCTCCGTATGTAGAAATGTCCGTTGGAATAATATCCATATCATATCCGCTTCTGACCGCTTTCTTCTGTTCTTCAATTTTCATTTTCTGAATATTTGACAGCGTACTTTTCAGGCTTTTAATAGCTGCCTTGGGATCAATTGGACGCAGGTGCATATTGATGATAAGATTCTCTTCCAGATCCAGCAGATCTGCCAGCAGTTTATCCGTAAGTTCTGGTGATGTAATCTGTAAATATGACACGCATCCAAAAGTCTGTCCCATCCGAAAATAGCTGTCATTGCGAAAATCAAATCCGGTAGGTGCAATAAAGTCTTTTGTCTGCAGACCTGTTTTTGCAACCATCCCATAATGGAAATGGAAAGATTCTTTTGTGTCCATATTCATCACATCATGCAGAATTTTCAGACGTTCTACCCCATTTAAAGGCTCTGCCATGGCTCCCATCACCTTAAAATTATTCAACACACTGGCTTCAATTCTCTCCAGCCTGGATTTTGCATTTCGCAGATTATCCGCCTTAATGGAAAATGTAATATATTTTGTTTTTACAAGCCCATTATTTCCTTTGGAAAGCTGCATTTTCAACATATCCGAATATTCTTTCCGAATATCATTGAAACAGTCATCCTGCTCTGGAATATCAATATTTTTTGCATACTCATCAAAATTCACCTGTTGATTAAGAAATGTAATTTGTACCTCAACAGAGCTGTCAAATGAATTCAGGAACTCACAATAGTTCTCAAAAATAGCCGCTTTATCATCATTCTGCGCTAACTGGTAATTTATATCGTAGAACTGCACCATCTTTGAATAATAGTTATCATCTGTCCTGCTGATACCATCCTTATATATTTCCTTATATGGAATCGTATCCTGCGCTGTAAAAGGCTTCCTCTTCTTCTGATTCTCCGCTTTTATCATCCGAAGTTCTTTCAGACGCTTTTTTTCTTCTTTCGTAAGTCCGGTTTTCTGTTTCTTATTTTTTTCGGTCTGCTTTTTTAAGGAAATGGAACGGATTTCTCGCTTCCCTGGCTTCTTTTGCCTTTTTCTCAAGCCATGCACCCTCTTTCTCTAATTTATCGTACTCTATAATCCGGTCATATAAGTTTTGGGAACGATAGACCCTGATTCCAGGTCTTAAAAATTTCTGCCGGATAATGTGAAGCAATATTTTCTCTGCTGGAAATCCATCCTTTTCATACATTGCAAAAAAGAAAAATGGCAGCATCACTATGATCATAAGCGTTGCTGCCACATCTGTTCCCAGTCCTGCTTTTGTCAGCAAATAGACCGGAACACCACAAATTCCTGCCAGAGAAAAACATATAATTTGTCTTTTAGTTAAATTCAGTGCTAATTTTGTCTTTATTTTTGAAAAATCTTTCGGCACTGGAACATATGCCATATTCTTGTTTCCTCCTAATGTGCATTGAAGATTGATTTTGCCAGGGAACTGGTCTTAAACAGGCTGAAACATAAAATAACTGTATATGCTGCAACTGACCAGATAGCTGTATGAAGATTATCCGCAACTGTAATAGCATTTACCAGAACTGCATAAATCGCAACACATACCATCATAAAAAATCCCTGGAATCCCAACGCTAATAATGCCTTCACGTAATTATTTCCAATACTTCCCCATTCCCTGTTCGTAAATGTTGAAAACGGAATAGGTGCCACAGAGACATAAAGATATATTTCTATCATTCGTCCATATAAAATGACGGTAATCAGGACTGATATGATTTTTAGACATAAACTGACCAGCATCGTTTCCAGACCAAGCCCCAGTAATTCTCCGATTCCCATATCTTCAATCTGCGTTTCAAGAAGCGTTTTCAATGCTTCTGTAACATCAATAGATGCGGAACCGGTTATCATACCGCCAGCATTGGATACCACATGATTCGCTACATCAAAAATTGCCATCGCAATATCAAAAGTATGAGTAACCAGATATACCGCTACCCACATCTTAAAAATGTATTTGAAAAACATAAACGTATCCGTATCGTGCATATTGTTTTTTTCCATAATCATGGAAATCAGCTCATAACACAGTACAAATGTAATAATCATCCCCGCAATGGGGACAATGACATTATCCGACAGATTTTTTATCATGGAAAAAATGCCACTGTTCCAATTTTGGGGTGTTTTCCCAACCTCTGTAGCAATCGTTTCTACTTTGGTATTTACATCGGTGAACATGGTATCCAGGTTTGATGTGATCCAGCCTGTTAGCAGATCCTTTATGAACTCTGTTATTTTTTCGGTTATTCCACCCATTTATTTATCCAAACAAAGTTGCAAGCTGTGGAATCAGGTTTATTCCAATCAGTACGATGCCACCGCCCGCCATCAACTGTTTTATCCCCAATTAGGTGTAAAACTCTGCTCGATGGCGGGCGGCGGCGTACAAAAAATCTATATGGTGTTTTTTAGAGAACCGTCCCGGCGGGACAGGTCAGGCAGTGACCTGTTCCACCTCCGGGATGGGTTTGAGATTAAAATGAATTTCGATAGAAATGTGTCTTGTTTTATCTTCGTCAATGCGTTCATGCACGACGATTTCTTTGATTAAGCGGTTAAGGGTGGCTGCGTCCAGCTCTGTGATGTTGGCATATTCCTGAATGGCTTCCACCCATTGTTTTGCGTCATTGGCAAGCTGGACTTCATCAGACAGCCGCTTTCTGCCCTCGGACACTTTTGCTTTAAGCTCCGTCTGCTCGGTCTGTGTCTTTTCCAGCATGGTGTTGAAATTCTGCTCACTGATACGCCCTGCAATCATATCCTCATAAAGCCGCATGACCATTTTGTCCAGAACCTCAATCCGTTCCTCGTCCCTTGTAAGGGAGCGTTCCATTGCTTCCCGCTGTTCCCGCTGCTCTGCTTCACAGGTATTGGTCAGGCGGTCGGCAACCGCTTCCCCGTCCATCAGGGCAGCTCTGGCACATTCCCGGATTTTCCGCAGCACATGGCTGTAAAGGGTGTCATAGTCAATCCGGTGCTGGGTGCAGTGGTTCTTTCCAAAGGCGTTGTAGGTCTTGCAGGAATAAATCCGCTGGGGATGTTTTGCGTTTGTGTAGCGTACCGTCAGCGACTTCCCACACTCGCCGCATTTTAACAATCCGGCAAACAGGCTGATTTCATCGGTCTGCCCCGGACGCTGGCGGGATTTCATCTTGTTCTGCACAATGTCAAAGCTCATGCGGTCAATCAGCGGTTCATGCTGTCCCTCCACCACAATCCAGTCCTCCGGCTTCTTTTCCCCAATTGTGCCGATTTTGAAACGGTAGTCTTTTTTCTGGGAAGCAATCGCACCGGTGTAGACGGGATTCATCAAAAGGTCTTTGATAACGGAGAAGTCCCACATATACCGCCCGTTTTCCGGGTCTTTCTTTTCCCATTTGGTTCGGGTGTTGCGAAGCCCCCGTTCCCGGTTCCACCATGTGGGGCAGGGGATTTTTTCTTCCTCCAGCCGTCTGCGGATATAGTTCGGACCATGACCGTTCAGGGCATATCCGAAAATCAGCCGCACAATCGGGGCGGTTTCCTCGTCAATGAGCAGATGGTTTTTGTCCTCCGGGTCTTTCCGATACCCAAACGGGGCAAGACACCCGGTAAACTGTCCTTTCTGCGCTTTCAGAAGATAAGAGGAATGGACTTTCTTGGAAATATCCTTGCTGTACATCTCATTCAGGATATTCTTGAACGGGGCGATGTCGTTGTTATCCCGCAGGGTGTCGATACCGTCATTCATGGCAATATAGCGGACACCGTTTCTTGGGAAAAAGTCCTCAATCAAATGCCCGGTTTGCAGATAGTTACGCCCCAGTCGGCTGAGGTCTTTCGTGATGACAAGGTTGATTTGCCTGCGCTCAATAGCTCTCAACATCCTCTGTAAATCAGGACGCTCCATATTAAGACCTGTGAAGCCATCGTCCTGATAGACTGCCACAACCTCCCATCCCTGCTTTTCGCAGTATTTTTCCAGCATATCCCGCTGGTTGGCGATACTGGCACTTTCGCCTTGCAGGTCATCGTCCTTTGACAGCCTGCAATAGACCGCCGCACGATAGCCCCCGGCAAGTGCCGAACCGATTGTTCTGTATTCCATTTCGTTCATCATAGCCATTTACCCACACAATCCAGACGGTATCTGGCTCTTTTGAACCTCATCTTCATTATAGCCTATATCTTTCTTTTTAGCAAGATATTCTTTTGTATTTATTTTACCGTATTTCTGGGAAATCAGGCTGACGAACACATCGGTTGCGTCCAGTTCCCCGTCAAATACAGTGGTCACATGAATCTCTGTTTTGTTTTTTGCCATAGGCAGTTATCCTCCATACATGAAAATAGCCAGACAGAGGGTGTCGGCAACGAAGTCCGGCAACGGGCTTCAAAAGACCTTGCAAACAATCTCAATCTGGCGATGGTTACTATTTATACTTTTCTTTTATTTTTCTGTTGTTTTGGTTGTTATAAGGGAGAAAAGCCCGGAAATAAGGGGTTTTCCCCGGCAACCGGCTCGGCAACGGGATAGCAACAGGGGGTGCAACGGGCGGTCATTTTCAGAATGGAAGCTCCATCTGTTCTGTGACCTCCACAAAACCATCCATCGTTTTTTCAGACGGGTTGCCGGAGTCCGTTGCCGGGTTTTCACGCTCCCAGCCCTTTTGTCTGCCATATTCGGAAAACATTCTTGGGTTCGGGAAGTACCGCCAGCCGGTAATGCACTGGTTCATAATCTCGTTGATTTCCCGGATTTCCCATTGCTTCGGCTCGTCAAAGGTGTGGTTCAAGGCTTCCTTGTAAAGCTGCTTGGAACAGACCATGCTCCCGGTGTACTTATCAAGATACGCCTGTATCATTCCGGCTTTGGTGTCCTCCGGCATAAAATCCCGCTGGTGTTCTTTGAGATACCGCTGCATGGTGGGGCTGAAAGCCAGCTTGAACCTGCCGCTTCGGTAAATCTCCATAGCTTCTGCCCACATCTGCTCGATATAGGCTCTGGAAGCGGCTTCGTCCTCCAAAATGTGAACCTCCGCCTGCTCCGGGTACACCATGACCGGGATAAAACGGCGGTTGCCTGAACGGTCAAGGGGCAGGAAGTCAAGGGCATTGGAAGTGCCGCCAAACACGCACTGACGGGGGCGGTCTGCCGGGTGGG
>NZ_CP102265.1:265000-527500 GCF_025147765.1 Blautia obeum ATCC 29174 | reverse complement strand
ACTTTATCGCAGGTATTTCCTGCGACCAGTCATCCGTTATCTTCTAATCGGTCACTGCTCATTCTGTTCACAGCATTCCTGATTTTTTTATTATATCAAATTTTCTACGGCAATACAATTATCTGCCCCGGATAAATAATTTCCTCCTCTGTCAGACCATTTGCCCGACAGATATCAGCCACTTTTTCCATTGTACCATATCTGGATATACTGATCTGATATAAGGTATCTCCCGGTTTGATCACATATGATGTTCCCGCTTCTGCTGATGAAGTCACTGCGCTATCCGTCACATCCTCGCTTATTTTGTTCTTAGCAGCATTGTTTTCCACTTGTTCCTGTTTCACTCTCCGCTCCGCTTTTCTGGTATCGGATTCTTCCCGATAGATTTCCTGTTCTTTTTCCGAATTCAAAACGTTTTTTGTATCAGTTTCAGCATTATCCTCAGCAGCCATTGATGTTACTGGCGGTGTTTCTGTCGCCGCCGGAGACACTGGAATCGGAGTCAGATCTTTTTTCAACGCAGAAGTTGGCGTAACTGATTTTTTTTCCGTCTGCCTTTCCGCTTTTGTCACTTCCGTTGAATTTGCAGTTCGGGAAACCGTCTCCGTGATCGTATCCGTTATACTCTTATGGTTATAATTTTGATAAAACTGTACACCAACCGTCAGCACAGCCAACACAAGACAGGCTGTTGCCGCATAAGAAAAAACAGAAGCTCTTTCTTCTGTTTCCTGCGTTTCTTCTGTATGTTTCTTTTGAATGATCTTTCGAAAAGTTTTAACCGCGTCGTCTGCAACCAGCTCCTGTTCCGGCTGATTCAGTTCCGGATTCTTTTCCAGCATATACGCCTGCATCTGCGGATTTTTTTCATAATAAATATAATATCCACTCTGTCTCAACAATCTGCCATTGTCATAGCAGAAAAAAGCCTCCTCTTTTTCTACCGGATCCATCAGCATAAGCGCTTTTTCTCCGCCAAAAAGTTTCATATGGATCCGCTGCACGCCTTCTGTCACTTCCATCTGAAGAGATTTCTGCGTCAGGAACCACCCTATAATTTCCTGCCCTGCAAAATAATGTTCTATTTCCTCATGAAGTTTCTGCCATGTAAGATCACTGAACTCTACATGCTCTGCCGAAATCTCCCCTGCCTCTGCCGTCAGAGCTCCCCTGATAAACAGATAGCCTGTACCTGAATTCCATTTTATTTCGCCCGTAAAAACAGCAGCCGCACCTTTTTCCTCTTCTTCCGCCTTTTCTGCTATTTTCTTTAGGAAAGTGTATACATAATCTTCAATATAAATCCGGTATTTTTCATTCGGAATTCCTATCTGACGTATATTTTTGGGGAGGTTAAAACTTTCCTCATTTCCTTTTGCTGTCTGTTTTTCATCTTTGTAGATAACCTCTATCATATATATCACCCCTTCAGGCATCAGAATACCATACAGGAAATGCAGATTTTAGCATAATATAAGAGACACCCCCAAGAATTTAACGACATATTCTGCATGGTGCATATTTTTCTTTTGCTGCGGATACAATAAAGCAGAACCGACAGATCCATTTATAGCATCCAGCTGATGCTCAACCATCGTGAGGAATTTTTATGGCTTTCTATATCAATACAAATCAGCAGGACTGTTCCAGAGAAATCTCTGTTCTGTTAAAAAAATGCATTCTTTCCTATCCCCATCACTGGACAGATCTTGTCTTTCTCTGTATTGGAACCGATCGTGTCACAGGCGACTGTCTTGGTCCCTATGTTGGTCATCGGCTCAGTTCCTTTTGTTTTCCAGGAATATATGTTTACGGAACACTTGTACAGCCTGTACATGCATTAAACCTTTGTGACACACGCAAAGAGATTCTTTCCCGGCATCCGGACAGCCTGATCATTGCTGTTGATGCTTCTTTGGGACAAAAAAAGCACCTGGGATATGTGACCATCGCTAATGGTGCACTGTACCCAGGTGCTGCCGTTCATAAAAAACTGCCGCCTGTCGGCCATATTCATATTACAGGAATCGTCAACACAGCAGGCATGTTGGAACAGCTAACGCTCCAGACCACCCGTCTGTCAACTGTTATTTCCATTGCAGAACAAATCTCCAACGGGATTTTGCTGATGATCCCTCAATCTGATTTTAGACAAACTCTTTGATCTGTTTGTAAATACCTTCTGCATCCAGGCCATATTTCTCAAGAAGAGCAACTGCCGGACCAGATTCTCCAAATACATCATTAATACCGATACGTTTAACCGGTACAGGAGCTTTTTCAGAAAGGCATTCGCATACAGCTCCGCCTAAACCACCAATAATAGAATGTTCTTCTACTGTAACAACCTTGCCGGTCTCTTTGGCTGCTGCTACGATCAGTTCTTCATCCAGTGGTTTGATCGTGTGGATATTGATTACCTTTGCATCAATTCCATCTGCTGCCAGTTTCTCCGCCGCCTCCAGAGAAGCTGCCACACAAAGTCCGTTTGCAACGATAGTAAGGTCTTTTCCCTCACGAAGAACGATGCCTTTGCCCATTTCAAATTTGTAGTCTGGTCTGTCATTGATTACCGGAACTGCCAGGCGGCCAAATCTCATATATACAGGTCCTACATGCTCATATGCAGCTTTTACCATTGCTTTTGCTTCAATATCATCAGAAGGACTCATAACAACCATACCAGGGATTGCTCTCATAAGTGCAAAATCCTCGCAGCACTGATGTGTAGCACCATCTTCACCAACAGAAATACCACCATGTGTAGCGCCTACTTTTACGTTCAATTTCGGATATGCAACAGAGTTGCGAAGCTGTTCATAAGCACGGCCTGCAGCAAACATTGCAAAAGTACTTGCAAACGGAACCTTGCCTGTTGTTGCAAGTCCGGCCGCAATACCCATCATGTTGCACTCTGCAATACCACAGTCAATATGTCTTTCCGGAAATTCTTTTTTGAACATTCCTGTCTGAGTAGCTGCAGCAAGGTCAGCGTCCAGAACAACCAGATCTTCATGTTCTTTTCCAAGCTCTACCAGAGCTGCGCCATAGCTGGCTCTTGTAGCGATTTTCTTTACTTCTGACATAATGCTTCACCTACTTTCTCCAGATCTTCCATTGCCTGTGCATACTGCTCATCATTCGGAGCTTTGCCATGCCATCCGGCCTGGTTTTCCATAAAGGAAACACCCTTACCTTTGACAGTTTTCATAATGATTGCGGTAGGCATTCCTTTGACAGTCTTTGCTTCGTCAAATGCAGCTTTCAGCTGATCCATATCATTTCCGTCTGCTACATTGATCACATGGAAATTAAATGCTTCAAATTTCTTATCAATCGGATATGGAGAGCAAACTTCATCTACTTTTCCATCAATCTGAAGTCCATTATTATCAACAACCACAACAAGGTTGTCCAGTTTACGGAAGCCTGCGAACATAGCTGCCTCCCAAACCTGACCTTCCTGAATCTCACCATCGCCAAGAAGTGTATACACCCTGTAGGATTCGTTGCTCAGTTTTGCAGAAAGTGCCATACCTACTGCTGCTGAGATTCCCTGTCCAAGAGATCCGCTGGACATATCTACACCTGGAATATGTTTCATATCCGGATGTCCCTGCAGATAAGATCCCAGATGACGAAGAGTCTTCAGATCTTCTTTCGGAAAATATCCTCTCTCCGCAAGTACAGAATAAAGTCCCGGTGCTGTGTGTCCTTTAGAAAGGACAAAACGATCTCTGTCTGCTTTCTTCGGATCTTTCGGATCTACGTTCATTTCTTCAAAATACAGATATGTAAATAAATCTGCTGCTGATAAAGATCCGCCCGGATGGCCGGCTTTTGCAGCATGAACTGCGGTCACGATGTCTTTGCGGACTTCGTTCGCAATTTTCTGAAGTTCTAATTTCTCCATGATGTTCAATTTCTCCTTTTAATAATTTGAAGAATAACTATTTCGCCCATAGTTAATCCATAACATGCTTATGCTACAATTAATTCTGACATTAGTCAAGTACAAGGATATAATTCACCAACTTCACGCTGCACCATGACCTTGTATTTACAAAATTCAAGAATCCCGCCACTGATTCACCACCTGCAGAGGTGGGATTCCTCTCACATCTTATATATAATATGTATTATTTGTCACCAAATACAGCTTTGTAGTCTTTCTGGAATTTTTCGATTCCTGCATCTGTCAGAGGATGTTTTGTCATCTGCTCCAGAACTTTGTATGGTACGGTTGCGATATCAGCACCTGCCAGTGCACATTCTGTTACATGGATCGGATGACGAACGCTTGCACAGATGATTTGTGTATCGATTCCAGCAACTTCAAACATTTCAACGATCTGACGGATCAGCGGAAGTCCGTCTGTGGAGATATCATCCAGTCTTCCAAGGAACGGAGATACATATGTAGCACCTGCTCTTGCAGCAAGTAAAGCCTGGTTGGCAGTAAAGATCAGAGTAACATTTGTTTTGATTCCTTCTTTTGAAAGAATTTTGACAGCTTTCAGACCTTCTACTGTCATAGGAATCTTTACAACCATGTTTGGATGGATCTTGGCAATCTCACGTCCTTCTGCGATCATACCTTCTGCATCTGTTGTTGTAGCTTTTACTTCTCCGCTGATCGGTCCGTCAACGATCTCTGTGATTTCTTTGATCACTTCGTTGAAGTCTCTTCCTTCTTTTGCGATCAGGGACGGGTTTGTGGTAACACCACAGATAATTCCCATGTCATTTGCCTTACGAATGTCATCTACATTTGCTGTGTCGATAAAAAATCTCATTTTAATTCCCTCCTGAGTTTTTGCTCTGTTTTTTTGATATTTTCATTATAACAGACCAAACATGAAGGTCAAGAGGCGCCAGAATTATTAATAAATTTTCTATTAATAATATCAATTTTTATAAATAAATTATTGCTTTATTTACGATTTTTGATCTATAAGCGCCTTGAAAATCCAAGTTTTCTCAGTAGTCTCACTGATATTTACATCAAATTATTAATAATAATTTTATTATACATATTTATTTTATTTTTTCCGTCATTCCATCCGGATCCGGAATCTTTCTTTTTGTATTTGCATAGGCAGTCGTCTTACGAGTGATCAGTTTCGGGGTATATTCAATATTATAAAGACTGGTTGGCTGCAGTCCTGCCGAATAAAACTGGTCATTCATCATGATCTTGCGAATAATGATATCACAGGCATCTCTGCCTTTCAGCGCAACAAAATGATCGATCGTTGTTAACGAAAGTCTCCGGATGCCAGAATAAAAAGTATCATCACATCCAATGACTGAAACATCTTTCGGCACACGTATTCGGGATTCTTCCAGCGCATCGATCGCGCCAAGAGCCATCATGTCGTTCTGGCCGGCAATTGCCGTAAAGTTTCTGTCCTCTTTCAACAATTCCATTGTCAGCTGATATCCCATAGAATATTCCGAATCCATTTTTGGCAGCGTACGGTCAACAGATTCATCTGCTGCTTTGATCAATACATGCCCAGCCAGTCCTTCCTTCTCATATTCTTTCACAAAACCATCCACTCTTCTGGAGCGCTGCCACTGTCGTCTGGTCAGAGGCGGTGTGATAAATGCCACATCTCTGTGCCCCAGATCCAGCAAATGGCGTGCCATCAATCTTCCGACCATTGTATTGTCCTGGTTGATCGCGTCTACTGTCGTTGTCTTTTCTTTATTGCTGATAATAACAAGGGGAATCCTCCTTGCCAGTTCCTCCACCTTTTTCTGAAAGTCCGGATGAGGATTACATGCATAGATGATTCCCTGCGGGTCCATCGTGCTGATCATACGCAGATATTTTTCTTCCAGCCCCGCATCTCTCTGTGTGTTGCAGGTAAAAACGCCATACCCCTTCTCATTGGCAACCGATTCAATTCCCTGAAGAAGCAGTACATAATAAGGACTGGTCAGCGTAGGACACAGTACAACGATCAGTTTTTCTTTTCTTGTGTTGCTTTTGTTTTTGCGATGAGGCAGTTCATAGCCCAGCTCTCTGGCTGCACATTCTACCTTTTCCACCGTTTCGGCCGAAAAAGAAACATTGCTTCTGCGGTTCAGAATCATAGAAACAGTCGCCTGTGAAACTCCGGCTTTTTCTGCCACCTGTGAGGAAGTTGCCTTCTTTTTTGCCAATATTCTTTCTCTCTTTCTGCTGTCTGCGTGAAGCTGTATCAGAGATCCACTCTTCCTTCCAGCGCACGAAGCAGCGTTACTTCGTCAATATATTCCAGGTCTCCGCCTACCGGAACTCCACTTGCGATCCTGCTGACACGGATTCCTGTAGGTTTGATCAGCTTACTGATATACATTGCAGTTGTCTCACCTTCCAGACTGGAATTGGTGGCAATGATCACTTCTTTGATATCTTCTGTCTGCAGGCGCTTCATAAGTTCTTTGAGACGGATATCATCCGGTCCGATTCCCAGCATCGGCGATATTGCACCATGAAGCACATGATAAACCCCTTCGTATTTGCCGGTTTTTTCATAAGCTGCAAGATCTCTGGTATTTTCTACAACCATAATAGTACTCGCATCTCTCTTGGGATTGCTGCAGATCGGACAGAGTTCCTGGTCTGTCAGCGTACAGCACTTCTTGCAGTAACGGATCTTCTCACGAGCACCCGTGATCGAAGAGGTCAGCTGTTCAACCTGGTCTTTTGGCATATTCATAATATGAAATGCCAGTCTCTGCGCCGACTTCGGTCCGATTCCCGGCAGATGAGACAGCTGTTCGATCAGCTTGTTGATATGTGTGCTGTAATATTCCATCAGAAGGGAAGGCCTCCGCCTAAACTTCCGAGTCCTCCTGTCAGTTTTGACATTACTGCTGCTGATTCTTCTTCAACTTTGCGAAGTGCCTCATTCGTAGCTGCCACGATCAGATCTTCCAGCATTTCAATATCGTCCGGATCAACTACTTCTTCTGCAAGTTTTACCTTTGTCACTTCACGTTTACCGGAAACAGTAACCTCCACAGCTCCGCCGCCTGCTGCTGCTGTAAATTCTTTTTCTTCCAGAGCCTTCTGATTCTCTTCCATCTGACGCTGCATTTTCTGCGCCTGTTTCATCAAATTATTCATGTTACCCGGCATTCCCATGCCCGGAAATCCTCCACGTTTTGCCATTTTATAAATCCTCCTGATGATATTTAATATATGAAAACCGCCTGTGCGGGATTCTTTGATAATATTTATTCTTCCGGCTCAGATCCAGGTGTTTCTTCGATCACAACATCCATATGGATATTCTCACGGATTGCCTGATCGACTGTGATCTGTGTCAGATTTGTCTGCTGGTGGTCCTCTGCTACAAGCATATGAAGTTCAATGCTCTTTCCAAGCTTCTGTTCAATGATCGTCTGCAATTCTTTCTTTGCGTCAGAATCATCCGGATAAAGCCTGCCAAGAGGTGTCTGGAATTCCACATACAGTATTGGTTCACCAGTCTCTCCATTGTATTTCGGCACAGACTGAAGCAACGCCTGTTTGAAAGCTGCTGTAGTCTGTCCAACGATCATCTTCCAGCTTGCCACTATCTTCTGCAGGTCTTCCGGAGCAGCCTTCTGTGGCGGCTTCGGCGGTTCTGCCTGCGCAGCTGTTGCTTCGCTTCCCGGTGCTGCCGCACTCTGTACGACTACCTGCTGTACCGGGCGTTCCTCTATCTTCTGCTCCAGTACACGGATACGATCCAGAACAGAATCCAGGTTCGTCTCCATTGCCGGACGGCAGAGTTTGATCAGAGCAATTTCCACAAGCACTCTTTTTTGTGTTGCAAAACGAATCTGATTGGACAAATCTGAAAAAATACGAATATATCTCATCAATGTATCACTGTCCGTCATCTCACTCTCTTCTTTGAGAAGTTTCAGATTCTCAGAAGAAACATCTATCGCTTCTTCCGGATTATCCGAAGTCTTGACAAGAAGAAGATTCCGCATGTACCAGGTAAAATCACCTACAAACTGACTCAGTTCTCTTCCTCCCACAATCAGCTCTTCCAGAATGCGAATTGCAGATGTCACATCTCCGGCAAGCACCTTGCGAAGGAGTCTGCTGAATACTTCTGTATCGACAGCGCCCAGCACATCCAGCACTTTATCATAGGTAAGTGTCTGCCCCAGATAAAACGCAATACACTGATCCAGAAGGCTGAGTGCATCTCGCATGGATCCGTCTCCTGCCTTTGCCACATAACGAATTGCTTTTTCTTCTGCTTCCACGCCTTCAACTTTCAGAAGTTCTGACAACCGTGCGGCGATCGTATCGATTGAGATCCTGTGGAAATCATACCGCTGACATCTGGACAAAATCGTAATCGGAATCTTGTGGGCCTCGGTTGTTGCCAGAATAAAGATCACATAAGACGGCGGTTCTTCCAGTGTCTTGAGCAGGGCATTAAACGCACCAGTAGAAAGCATATGCACCTCATCGATGATATATACTTTGTACCTGCCCTCTGTCGGGCGATACGTAACCTCTTCCCGAATCTCTCGAATATTATCCACACCGTTATTGGAGGCAGCATCGATCTCGATCACGTTCATGGAAGTACCCGCCTGAATGGCTTTGCACATCTCACATTCATTACAAGGACTTCCATTCACCGGATGCTCACAGTTGACTGCTTTTGCCAGGATCTTGGCTACCGTTGTTTTACCGGTACCCCTTGTTCCGCAAAAAAGATATGCATGTCCGATACGGTTTGCGTTGATCTGATTGGTAAGCGTGGTCACAATGTGATCCTGCCCTTTGACGTCTTCAAAATTATCGGGCCTGAACTTTCGGTACAGGGCAGTATAACTCATGAATACACTCCTCTCCTGCTGCCCGGGAATATCATATTTGCAGAAATATTCTCAGGCATTAAGCCGCCGCAGGAAAACTCCCGCGGCGGTCGTTGTTCTCTCTGTTATAACTCCTGTCAGTCTCCGAAGCTGATACCGATCTGTTTGGCAGCTTTGACGATCTGATCTTTCGGTGAAACCATTTTCAGTTTGCCCGCACATTCAGCAAGCGGAACCCTCTTGATCTTGCCGTTGATGACGCCGATCATAATTCCGTAATCTTCATCCAGAATTGCCTCTGCTGCACCGGCACCGATTCTTGTAGAAAGTACACGGTCATACGGACACGGTTCTCCTCCACGCTGAATATGTCCCGGAACTGTAACACGTACTTCGCTGCCGATCACCTGATTGATCTGATCCGCGATCTCATAAGAAACAGACGGATATTTCTTCGCTCTGACTTCGAGTTTTTCTTTATATTTTTTCTTCGGAAGTTCTGCATCTTCTTTTGAAATTGCACCTTCAGCAACGGCAAGGATCGTAAAACGTTTTCCTGCTTTATTTCGTTTCTCGATCGCAGCACATACTTTCTTGATATCGTACGGAATCTCCGGAATCAGAATAATATCTGCACCGCCGGCAATACCTGCATGGAGAGTCAGACTTCCGACTTTGTGTCCCATGATCTCAACGATAAATACACGGCCGTGAGATGTTGCTGTTGTATGAATACAGTCGATTGCATTCGTAGCAATATTTACCGCACTCTGGAAACCAAATGTCATATCTGTTCCATAAATATCATTATCGATCGTTTTTGGCAGATGAATGATATTCAGACCTTCTTCTCTCAGAAGATTGGCTGTCTTCTGCGTTCCGTTTCCACCAAGAATAACCAGACAGTCCAGACACAATTTGTAATAGGTCTGCTTCATAGCTTCAACCTTATCCAGTCCTTTTTCATCCGGCACGCGCATCAGTTTAAACGGCTGACGGGATGTACCAAGTATCGTACCACCGCGGGTCAGAATTCCGGAAAAATCTTTTGCTGTGAGCATATGATATTTTCCATAGATCAGTCCTTTATATCCGTCATCAAATCCATAAACTTCCAGGTCTTCCACTGCATTTGACAGGGCTTTTACAACACCTCTCATAGTTGCATTCAGAGCCTGGCAGTCACCACCGCTTGTTAATAAACCAATTCTTTTGATCATCGTAGATTTTCCTCCTTACAGTGTAAGTGTGTAACTGTTCACAGCTAATATCCCGCGAGGTGTTTTGCCATGAATATGGCAAAATCCCGAGACATACGGGGCAAAATGCCATCACCGAAGGTGATTTGGAATGCATTTTGACCAAGTTACTGTGAACGGAGTGAACAGTAACGTAAGTGTTGTTTACTATTATATAATACTTTACCCCTACTTGACAAGTATTCAAAAATCGTCTATACTTAAAGTCCGCGCAGCCGGGGAGATAGCGGTGCCCTGTACCTGCAATCCGCTACAGCAGGGGTGATGCCAATCTGAGGTTTGTCTCCTGTGGAGCTGCCCTTTATAAGTGGCGTTGACGTTTGGGTCTCACGCAACAGGAATCTGTGAACCGTGTCAGGACAGGAATGTAGCAGCACTAAGCAGAAGCTCTTGTGTGCCGTGAGGGTGCCTGGGCCGAGTTAACTGTAAAGGTAACGTTCATGGGAACATTTCGAAGTGCGGCGCGCGGAAAAAAGATTATTCTGCTCTGTGGATATCATTTCCATAGAGTATTTTTTTATGCAATAAGACCGGAAACAGAGGAATTCTCTTTCCTTCTGTCTCCGGTCTTATGTTTTTGGCTTAAAATTTTGGTTTATTCTAAAGTCTGTTTTTGGGATCAGACTTTATGCACATTTTTTATTTACAGATATCAGCAACGACCTGATTGATCAGTTTGCCATCTGCTTTACCTTTGAGATCTCCCATAACCGCTTTCATGATCTGACCTTTATTCTTGGTGGCAAGCACATCTGCAAATTTTTCTTCCAGGTATGTGCGGATTTCTTCTGCGCTCATCTGCTGTGGCGCATATTTTGCAATCACATCATATCTTGCCTGATATTCAGCGCGAAGATCATCACGGCTTTCCGGACAGGTATCCAGCTGTTCTTTGACTGTTTTCATTTCTTTCAGGATCACACGGTCAACCAGTGCTTCCGGAACATCCTCTCTGCAGCCTTCATCAATGGCAGCTTTTTTTACTGCTGATACCAGTGAAGACACTGCATCCTTCGTTGTTTTATCTTTTGCTTTCATGGCAGCAACCATGTCTTTTCTTAATGCTTCCAGTGTCATTTCAAAATCCTCCTCGTATTTTCTTTTTCTTATCATATCACTTCCGGAACAAAAAACAAGGGGCTTGCTTTTTAATCAGCCCGGGTCTGTTCCTGTTCTGCCTGCTGCTTCGCAAGCATTTTCAGACGTTTTTTCTTTTCGCGGAGTTCCCGAAAAAAATCCGACAGCATCATCGAACATTCTTCTTCCAGAACACCACGGGTAATTTTTACCTGATGATTAAAATTGTCTACCTGCAAAAGATTCAGGACCGATCCTGCACAGCCTGCTTTTGGGTTCATACTTCCGATCACAACCTCATCAATTCTGGACTGTACCAGTGCTCCGGCGCACATCTGACATGGCTCCAGTGTCACATACATCGTACATCCTTCCAGCCGCCAGTCGCCCAGTTTTTTGCTTGCTTTACGGATCGCATTCAGTTCCGCATGTGACAATGTATTTTTATCTGTATTTCTTCTGTTGTATCCTCTCGCAATGATTTTTCCGTCCGATACGATCACGCAGCCAATCGGCACTTCTTCCAGTGCCCGCGCTTTTTTTGCCTGTCGGATGGCTTCTTTCATAAAACGCTCCTGTTCTGTCAAAAGATTCTCCTCCTGATCGTTGTTGCTCTTTTCAAATCAGTATAGTAAAAGTCGGTTGCAAAATCAATGAGGAAAATTTAAAATAGAATTCATACGTCCGGCACTGCAAACTGTCGGATTACTCAACTTTCTAAAGACAGGAATGATAATTATGCCAGCAATTCATGGATTAAACAAAACAACTTTACTGGATTATCCAGGAAGGATAGCCGCTACGATCTTTCTGGGAAGCTGCAACTTCCGCTGTCCGTTCTGTCAGAACAGTTCTCTTGTACTGCATCCGGCAGATGAACCAGTGATCCCGGAAGAAGAAGTACTCTCTTTCCTGAAAAAACGCCGCGGAATTCTGGACGGTGTCTGTATTTCCGGCGGAGAACCTACCCTTGCTTCTGATTTGGAAGATTTTATCTGCAAAATACATGCCCTCGGGTATCCTGTCAAACTGGATACCAACGGAACTCGGCCTGACGTCTTGAAGCATCTGGCCGAAAGAGGACTGATTCAAAAGGCAGCCGTGGATATCAAGGCCTGTCCTGATAATTATCCTTCTCTCACAGGCATGATGCATCCGGATCTGACCGCCATTCAGGAAACTGTTTCTTTTCTGCTCCACGGAAAACTCGATTACGAATTTCGGACCACAGTTGTAAAGGAACTACATAATGAAAATGATTTCATTCAGATCGGCCAATGGCTGAAAGGAGCCAAAGCCTACTATCTCCAGGCTTACAGAGACTCCGATGAAGTCCTGCAGCCTGGCTTCAGTAGTTATTCCCTTGAAGAACTTGAACACTTCCGCGAAATTTTACTGACGACCATCCCACTTGTCGAAATCCGAGGTATCGATTAAACGATACCAATATCCACCTTTCCTTCCCGGAATCTGAATATGTCTGCTTTCTTTGAAATATGGAAAGCCAAACATATTTGCCATGAAGCGCTCCTGTTGATCATACGCCCCAGGGATGCCAAGAACCATCTGGCCACATTTATTTCTGCACAAAAGAAGATGTCCGAAATTATAAGAGCCATACTGTACGAAGCGATTATTTCGAAGCATACAGGCCCTTCGTCCAAGATGACACAGATCCTGTGGTGAGATCTTACGGCAGTCACTCAGCTCCCCGTCAGAAAAAGCATCGCAGGGAGTCCCCGGAAGAGGGCACGATGGGTGTGGTTTATCATGTTCATGAAGCATTTCCTCAGAAACTAGATCTGAAGCATCTGATTCCTGCACAGACTGCGAGTGCAGTTCCTGCTGTGTTGTTTCTTCCTTCTGTACATTTTCTGCCTGCTCCGTCCGGTCATCCCTATCTTGCTCAGGTGCCTCTGTCTTTGATTCTGCAATTTCTTCTTCAGAGCTTCTCTCTGTCTCCGACAGATCTGGCTGCGTTTCCGGTATCATCTTTTTCTCCACCACTCGGAAGTTTCCCGGCCGGATCATCTGATCATCCCATTCGGTTCCAAAAAATCCACCCTGCTCTGTTACAAAAATCATTCCCCCCATTTCATCCAGAGATTTTCCACTGTCTCCCATATTCCCTGCAGATATTTCCAGAATGCACTCCACCTTACCTTCTCCCGTTACACAGCCTCCAAGAAGAATTCCGTCCAACAGCCCCCTGTTCCGTACAAATCCATAAACACTGCATGTGGACTCCGGCATCAGTCCCGGACACTGCAGATGCAGTTCGATTCTGCAGATCTCACCCCGTACTTCTATTTTTACAAATCCACAGTTGCTTCCCTTCTTCTCTTTCTGGTATTCATATACATAAGCCACAAAACGTCGGTACTCAGCCAAGCAGCTTCCTCCCGTTTTTTTCATATCACTTATATATATGCAAAAAATCCCGGAAGATCACTCTTCCAGGATATTGTTTTCCCTCCACATATAGAATGCTGACCGAATCCATTTCTTCAAAGCAGTACGCATCTCTTCTTTCAGCTGATTTTTTCCTTCAGCCGATGCAATGCAACCCGGTAGTGAAGGATAGAATCCTGTATACTTTTCATTTTCTTTCAAGGTTTCATAAGGTGTTTCCCAGAATATCTCAAAGAATTCCTTTTCATCTATGATACCTTCTTCGAGCATCCTGCACATACCATCTACTCCTTTGTGATACAGAGGAAGTTTCTGTTCTCTTCCTGTAACCGAATCCTTAATCCGGTATTTTTCCTGAATCTCACCACTGCAAAACCAGCTGTCATAAATCCGCTGAAATTTTTCGGCATCCAGTCCGTATTCCTTTTTCATGATCTCTGCATATCGAACGGACCGCTTCATAGAGTCCGCATTGTTCTGTGCAATAATGCAAAGGAGTGTCACTGCTTTTATCCAATCTTTATCCATATTTTCCTCATTCATCCTTCCAGTATTTCCTGATCATATTTTTTGTCTACTGCGATATCTGATTGCAAATGTTTCCTTATCACGAAACATTATACCTAAAATCTTCTCTATCATCAATACATAGAACTTTCTTTATTGCGAAATATTAGGATATGGAGAAAATATGATACAGAAGATCAGAATGGATATGAGTATTGGCAGCAATATTCAGAAAAGGCGCTACCAATGTAAACTCAAACAGGATCAGGTCATTGCAAAAATGAATCTGATGGGTATTCCGATCTCCAAGAGCAGTTATGCCAAGATTGAAACCAATCGTATGAATATCAAAGTCAGCGAACTGGTTGCTCTGGCCAAGATTCTGGACTGTGAAGTAGGAGACTTTTTCAAAGATTTAAAATAAAATTTCATCTGTCATTTGTTGTTATATTTTCGTTGCCTGTAGTACAAATTGCGCTACGGTTTTTTTATTTTAAGCAAAAATACTCTTTATCTCTGTGAATTCACACTTGGGCTCATGGCAATGCTTCTGTTTCTGAATCTCTATCTTTCACAGAAAATGTTCCATATGTTGAAGCGCATGCACAAATCAATTGTGTGCGAAGGTGTGGAAACAGAAGTAATCGCTGATTTCCTTAAAAATGAAGGATGTAATGAGATTCAGGGATTCCTTTATTATCGTCCAATGTGTATTGGAGATTTTGAGACTGTTATGCATATACAGAACGCAGTGTGATCCACACAATTCTTTATACTGGAAAAGTCAGCCAGGTTTTTTCTGTTTAATTTGTTTGAATCCTGTAAACAAAATATACTATATAATAATTTAAATCAACAAAAAAACTTTTTGTAACTTTTTTGAAAAAGCCTGTTGACATTTCCATATCTCTATAATATAATATGTCTTGCGTTGAACGACGAAACAAAAACAAATAACGAAGTGTGGCTCAGTTTGGTAGAGCGCTGCGTTCGGGACGCAGAGGCCGCAGGTTCAAATCCTGTCACTTCGACTACTTGGCAGGGGCGCCGAAATTCTTGGAAATCAAGAGTTTCGGTGTTTTTTTGCGTTTAAAAAGAGATTCCGGAAAATGGGCGTGAAATCAACGGTCACAAATTTAGTCACGAATCCCAGTCAGCTTATTCAGCAGTTCCTAGCGCATTCTTTCTCTTGCAAGTAAGCATAAAATAGATTATATTTATAAATAAGATATTTATTTAACAAGCATAAAGAAAAAACGTCTGCATCAAACAGGCGGAACAGGAGTCTTCTTATGATCGATGTAAAAAGTATCAGTACGCACTGTACAAGAACAGAATTTGTCGGAACAACCGTCCTGGATACGATCGGACTGGTGATTTCCGGTATTGATGATACATTATTAAAAGAAATGAATGTCGGAATGAAATACCACGCCCTTGGACTTTTCAGTTCCCGAACCGGTGCTGCCGGACAGATCACAGCAATCGATGATGCCGTAAAAGCAACCAACACCGAAGTTCTTTCCATTGAGTTTCCACGAGACACCAAAGGTTGGGGTGGTCATGGAAACTATATTGTAATCGGCGGCAACGATGTTTCAGATGTACGTCATGCAATCGAGCTTGGCCTCGAACTTACAAAGAAAAATGCAGGAGAGCTTTATATCAGCGAATCCGGTCATCTGGAATTCACTTATTCCGCAAGCGCGGGAGCTGCACTGCAGAAAGCATTTCATGCCGTACCAGGCGAGGCCTTCGGCTTCATGGCAGGATCTCCTGCTGCAATTGGTCTTGTAATGGCCGATACCGCTATGAAAGCATCTGCCGTAAATATCACCTGTTATATGACGCCAAGTATCGGAACCAGTCACTCTAACGAAGTGATTCTCGGTATCTCCGGCGATGCCAGTGCTGTTAAAGCAGCGGTACTGGAAGCCCGTCAGGTTGGACTGGAACTTCTGATCGGCATGGGCAGCTATCCGGAAATCCCAGGAACTCCATATCTGTGATACTCAACAATATATTTTCAGTCAAAAAAGCTGTCTGGTCAAACCAGACAGCTCTTTTTATTATTCTTATATTTAATTTAACTGGTATACATCCGCATACTGTAATCCAAAACTCAGTGCCTCACTGTGACTGCTACAGTAAATGTCAACATGGCCATAAGGAGTTCCGAGATCTTCTACTGTATAAACATTTCCATTGATCAGAAGTTTGGTTCCAAACGGTACCCCTGCCATTGCAACAGTACGTCCTGCCACTGGTGTTGTACCACTTGCGGTTGCATTTCCAGCTGTTCCGCAGCACTGTGCGCAGTTACAGTATCCTGTCAGTTTAAAATTACCAAGGTAAGTTCCCTGACTGGAAGAGCTGGTCTCTGAAGAACTTGTATCAGAAGAACTACTGCTCGTCTCTTCAGCTGTTGCACTGTCTGAAGATGTATCTTCGGAGTAATCACTGCTGTCCGTTGAAGATGTATCCTCTGTATATGTGGTATCTTCACTGCCGGAAGAAGTATCCTGTGCTTCTGAAGTATATCCAGATTCATCCACTACATCTGTTTCTTCATCTGTTTCTTCATCTGTATTTTCATCCTGTGCAGCTTCTGCTGTTTCCTGTGCGGCTGCTGCTTCTGCCGCTGCAGCTTCAGCAGCTTTTTCCTGTTCAGCCTCTTCCATCAGCTGTGAAATACTACTGTCTGCACTGTTCACCTGAGTCATAAGAGCATCTGCTTCTTCCTGACTTGCACTGATCTGGTTTACATAGGAATTGATATTGTCACTGGTCGATGCCACCAGATTCTGTACTTCCTGCTGCTTAGAGCTTTTCTCTGTAAGAAGATTTCCAATAGAAGCAGACTCTTCTTCGACCTGAGTTTCCTGAGTCTTGATTGCTTCCTGTGTCTCCTCATATTTCTTCAGCATGTTTCTGTCATATGTAGAAATTGTAGCCACATTGTTTGCCTGATTCATAAAATCAGAAAGATTGTCAGATGACAAAAGCATTTCAAGCATAGTACTTCCACCATGCTCGTACATGTACTGGATACGAATCTTCATTGCCTCGTACTGGTCCTGTGCATTCTGCTTTGCCACTTCAAGCTGAGCCTTTACATTCTTAAGCTCCTCTTCTTTCTCGGCAGCCTCAATGCTGAGCTGTGAAATACTGTCTGTAAGTTCATTATATTGGGAATTCAGTTCTGCAAGGTAGGACTCCAGTTCCTGTTTCTTGCTTTCCAGCCCGCTGATATTCGCCTGGGCCTGCGCAAGTCCTGCCTGTGCTTCCTGCTTCTGTGCCTGTGCAGCTGCAATCTGATCTTCTGTGGAAGCAAATACGGTTGTTCCCATAGATACGGTCACTGCACATGCCAGCAGCAGTGAAAGAACTTTCTTACTCTTCATAAAAACACCTCTTAAATATTTTGTAGGTTAAGTATAACACATTCTCACAAATAATCAATACTTTCATTTCATTTTTGTAACATTCATGTAACATTTCACATTTTTATACCCTGAAATCCAGTAGATTTTGCCTCCAAAATTCTAAATTATTACAGAATCATTTCATTTTTTACATATTTTTCCAGAAACATAAAAGATCCAGGAACACAGGATTTATCCCATGTCCCCGGATCTTATTATTTCTTATTTAGAGATTCAAAAATCGGCTGATCTGTCTGCAGCCACTGTATTTATTCAACTGCTTCTTCCAGTTCCTCTTCCGGTTCTGCATCCAGCATTTCCTGATACTTTTCAAGAATCAGTGTCTGGATCCTATCTCTGGTACGGGAATTGATCGGATGCGCAATGTCTCTGTATTCACCATCTGTAGCTTTGCGGCTCGGCATTGCAATAAACAGTCCCTTCTCGCCTTCAATTACTTTGATATCATGAACTACAAATTCTTCATCAATCGTAATCGAAACGACCGCCTTCATCTTTCCTTCCTTCGCAACTTTTCTCACACGTACGTCTGTAATATTCATCGTGCCTGCCCCTTTCATTTTCATACGCATTTCTTTATTTTACAGATTACAAGCTGCTGTCTTCAGCAATTATAATCCATAGCGTTCATTTTTTTCAACAACGATCCTGACTTTTCCGTCTTCGCCTTTATAGCTGGAATTCGCCCGAATCGTATCCCGGCTCTCAACAATACAATTCTCTATGACAGTGTTATCTCCGATATACACATCATTAAGGATCACTGAATTCCTTATCACACAATTATTGCCGACATATACACTCTTGAACAGTACTGAATTCTCTACTGTACCATTGATAATGCAGCCACTCGCAACAAGACTGTTCTTCACCTCTGCCCCAGGATTATACTTGGCCGGCGGAAGATCGTCGATCTTTGTTTTGATTCCCGGTTCCTGTCTGAAGAAATAATTACGGATCTCCGGCTGCAGAAATGCCATATTGGTACGATAATAAGCTTCTGCATCAGAAATATTACTCCAGTAATCCTCTGTCTTATAACCATAAATTCGTTTCAGGTTTTTGTAACGGATCAGGATGTCATTTACAAAATCATGTCTGCCTTCCTGTGCAGCCCGCTCGATCAGTTCGATCAGCAGCCTTCTTCTTACAACGTAAATACCTGTTGATATTGTATTATAAGAAGAAACGATCGGTTTCTCTTCGAACTCCACAATTCTGCCATCGTCATTCATACGAAGCACGCCAAAGCGCTCTACCTCATTCTGGTCCCGGCATGTTGTGCAGACAACTGTAATATCTGCCCGTTTCGCAATATGATATTCAAGGACTTTATTATAGTCCATCTTATACACACAGTCACCGGATGCAATGATTGCATAAGGTTCATGACTCTTTTTCAAAAAATCAATATTCTGATAAATGGCATCTGCTGTTCCCTGATACCATAAGCTGTTATTCTTGGTAATCGTAGGAGTGAATACAAACAGACCTCCCTGCTTTCTTCCAAAATCCCACCATTTTGAGGAACTCAAATGTTCATTTAACGATCTTGCATTGTACTGCGTCAGAACTGCAACTTTCTGAACATGGGAATTTGCCATGTTGCTCAGGGCAAAATCGATGCTTCGATAACTTCCTGCAACAGGCATCGCTGCAATCGCCCTCTTGTCCGACAGTTCTCTCATGCGGTTGTTATTTCCGCCGGCCAGAATAATTCCAATTGCTCTCATGCCTGCTCACCATCCTTTGCTTTAATGATCTGTCCACTTTCCAGGATTCCTCCCGGATAATCTTCTGTCGCTGTCACTCCGGATATTGCAGTATTTCTTCCTATTTTAACGTTATCCGGAATTACGCTCTGTTCTCCCACAGTCGCAAGTCCGAATGCATATACAGCCGGCTTCAACACATTTTCTGCTTCTTCGCCACATACAAGTGTTACATGATTGCCAACCGTAACATTCTCTGCCACGATTGCTTTATCCAGAACGGAATCTTCTCCGATCACTGTATTTCTCATAATGATCGAATCGCGTACCACAGTGCCCTTACCGATCACTACATTTGGTCCGATCACTGAATGATGAACTTCGCCATAGATTTCCGCACCTTCGCCTATAATGCACTGGTCTGTCACGGCATCTTCTGCAATATACTGCGGTGGAATGATATCACCCTTGGTGTAGATCTTCCAGAATTCTTCATAAAGGTTGAACTCCGGTATGATATCGATCAACTCCATATTGGCCTCCCAGTAAGATCCAAGTGTTCCCACATCTTTCCAGTAGCCATTGTATTCATATGCGAACAGTCTCTGTCCGTTCTCTTTACAATAAGGAAGAATATGTTTTCCAAAATCACAGTTGCTCTGATCTTTCAGCGCGATCAGTGCCTCTTTGAGTACCGGCCAGCTAAATATGTAAATTCCCATGGAAGCAAGATTACTGCTTGGTTTCTCCGGTTTCTCTTCAAATTCTGTCACACGCCCTGATCCATCAGTTACCATGATGCCGAAACGGCTGGCTTCCTCCATCGGAACCGGCATACAGGCAATCGTGACATCTGCCTTGTTTGCCTTATGATAATTCAGCATCACTTCATAATCCATTTTATAAATATGGTCACCTGACAAAATCAATACATAATCCGGATTGTACTGCTGCATGTAATCCAGATTCTGAAAGATCGCATTAGCGGTTCCTGTATACCATTCACTGTTTGTACTCTTCTCATATGGAGGAAGTACCGTAACTCCGCCCTCATTTCGATCCAGATCCCACGGAATACCAATTCCGATATGCGTATTCAGACGCAGCGGCTGATACTGTGTCAGTACACCAACTGTGTCGATACCAGAATTAATACAGTTACTTAATGGAAAATCAATAATGCGGTATTTACCGCCAAAAGCGACTGCAGGTTTCGCAACCTTTTGTGTCAGTACTCCCAGTCTGCTGCCCTGACCACCCGCCAGAAGCATGGCGATCATTTCTTTTTTCATCATCTCGCAATCACCTCTTGTATGTTATGATTTTCCATTATATCATACTTTTTTGCATCCGTGAACATAATTTACAATTTTTTTGATTTTTTCTTCTGTTTTTTATATTTTTTGCACACGTTTTTTTTACTTCAGAAAAACAATACAGTACTTTTTATGTATGTTTTGCACAATTATTCTTCTATTATATTGGTATATTTGCACATTGTTCTCATAAAAAGTAACACTTTTCATTTTTATCTGACAGAGGTATAATAAAAAGCATTAAAGATAAGGAGATTTTTATTATGTATCAGATAGACTTTCATAAACCGCTCTCCATCCATTTCATTGGTATCGGCGGCATCAGTATGAGTGGACTGGCTGAAATTCTTCTTGAAGAAGGTTTTACAATTTCCGGTTCTGATTCCAAAAAAAGCCCTCTGACCAGTCTTCTGGAAAGCAAAGGTGCGAAAATTTACTATGGTCAACGCGCCTCCAATATTTCCGATTCTGTTCAGGTGGTTGTCTATACAGCAGCTATTCACCCGGATAACCCGGAATTTGCATGTGCAAAAGAAAAAGGCATTCCGATGCTGACCAGAGCGCAGCTTCTTGGTCAGATCATGCGCAACTATGATACTTCCATCGCAGTTGCCGGAACACATGGCAAAACCACGACCACATCCATGCTTTCTCACATTCTTCTCAAAGGTGAATGTGACCCGACCATCAGTGTAGGCGGTATCCTGCCTGCAATCGGCGGTAATATCCGTGTTGGACAGTCTGAAACCTTCCTGACAGAAGCATGCGAATATACCAACAGCTTCCTGAGCTTTTTCCCAACCATCGGGATCATTCTGAATATTGATGCGGATCATCTTGATTTCTTCAAAGATATTGATGATATCCGTCATTCCTTCCGCACATTTGCAGAACTTCTCCCGGCAGAAGGTGCACTCATCATTAATGCAGATACACCAAAATACGAAATGATCACAGAAAATCTTCCATGTAAAGTGATCACCTACGGTCTGGAACACGATGCTGAATACACAGCCACAGACATTACTTATGACGAACTTGGCCATGCAACCTTCCATGTTCTTCACAACGGAGAAGACCTGGGCACATGTTCTCTGAAAGTGCCTGGCATTCACAATGTATCCAATGCTCTGGCATCTATCGCTGCAGGACAGCTTCTTGACCTGTCTACAGAAGTGATCTTTGATGGTCTGAAAGATTTCGGCGGTACAGACCGCAGATTCCAGTATAAAGGCAAAATTGGCGATGTAACGATCATTGATGATTATGCGCATCATCCGACAGAGATTGAAGCCACCCTTCACGCAGCCAAAAATTATCCACATAAGAAGATCTGGTGTGTATTCCAGCCTCATACTTATACACGTACCAAAGCCCTTCTTCCGGAATTTGCCAAAGCTCTTACCCTTGCAGATCACGTCGTACTGGCTGATATCTATGCTGCACGTGAAACGGATAATCTTGGCATTTCTTCCAGAAATCTGCAGGAAAAAATCGTCGAACTCGGTACTCCATGTGAATACTTCCCGACCTTCGACGAGATTGAAAACTTTTTATTAGAAAATTGTACACAGGGCGACCTGTTGATAACTATGGGCGCCGGAGACGTTGTAAATATTGGTGAACAGCTCCTTGGCAAATAAGTTATCCACATTATCCACATGTTTATACACATTTTTATATGCGTATGGCATGTGGATTTTTTATGCAAAACTGGTTCACATAATATTTTGTCGATTTTTCATATTTTTTGCGATAATATACGAAATTTCGCCATTTTTCGCGGTTGCACATAATTTTATCCTCCATGTACTTTCCACATTATCCACATTATCCACATTCATTTGTGGAAATCCTCTGTAGAAAAATCGCCTATTCTCATTTGAAAAATGTTGTGCTATAATCCAAGTGTTCCAAAACAGCCGCATTATTGCGGAAAAGTCATAACTGTTCACAGGTAATATCCTGATGAAATGAACAGCATCGGAAAGTGAGCGATATTTCATGGCAATGATCACATTACATAATGCCTCCCTCCCGGAGGTTACGATCTTATCGAACACATTTATTGATAATTATATGCCGGAAGCTAATGGAGAGTTTGTAAAAGTATATATCTACCTTTTGCGTGCACTTTCCAGTGCTCCGGTTTCTTTCAGTCTGGAGCAGATGGCAGACCGTCTTCTCTGCACCGAGAGAGATATTCTCCGTGCACTGAAATACTGGGCCAAACAGCAGCTTCTTACTCTTGATTTCACAGACAATAATAAGCTTTGCGGAATTTCTCTTCTCACTCCTGTAGCTCCTTCCAGTCCGACGGATGCCGTGCAGGATGAGATTTCCGTTACTTCCGAACAGCCGAAGGACCAGCCTGTTGTCCGTACAGAAGCACTTACTCCGGACCGTGTAAATGAACTGAAACAAAACGAAGATATCATCCAGCTTCTTTATGTAGCCGAACAATATCTTGGCAAAACACTTTCACCTACAGAAATTCAAAAGATGCTTTTCTTCTATGATGGCCTTGGCATGTCTGCTGACCTGATCGAATATCTGATTGAATATTGCGTGGGCCACAATCACAAGAGCATCCGCTACATCGAGAAGGTGGCTCTTGCCTGGGCTGAGGAGGGAATTACCTCTGTGGAAGAAGCCAAGCAGTCCGGCTCCCGATATAATAAAGACTATTTTTCTATTCTCAAGGCTCTCGGAATCACCAACCGCAATCCCGTAGAGACAGAGATCACACTGATGGACACCTGGCTTCGAACCTATGGCTTTTCCATGGAGGTCATCCAGGAAGCCTGCAACCGTACTGTCCTTCAGACAGGTCAGGCCAGCTTCCAGTATACAGACAAGATTCTGGAAGGCTGGAAAAAGAAAGATGTACATACGATCGATGACATCCATACTCTGGATACCGAACACAAGAAACGCCGTCAGGACCGGAAAGCAGCATCCTCCAAACCTGCACAGCCTTCCAATAACCGTTTCAATAACTTCCAGCAGCGAGAATACAACTTCGACGAATATGAGAAGCATCTATTGAACCAGTAAAGTTACCGTGAACGAAGTGAACAGTAACCCAGTAAAGGAGAGTACCGTGGCTTTACAGAATTTTCAGTATGATATTATTATGAGAGAATACAGCCGGCGTCAGTCCCAGGTGCAGCATGATCTGGAAGAACGCCGCAAAGAAGCATTTATCCGTGTTCCACGCCTGCTGGAGATTGATCAGGAGGTTGCAGCCTTGAGTGCCAGAAAAGCCCGTTCTCTTCTGCAGGGTGAATCCGATACTGTAGAAGATCTCAAAAAAGACGTGGCCGCTCTGGCTCAGGAACGCCGTACACTTCTTCGCAGCAACGGATTTTCTGATGATTATCTGGAACCTCATTATTTCTGTCCACTCTGTCAGGATACTGGCTATGTTGACGGACAAAAATGTTCCTGTTTCAAAAAATCCGAGGTCGAATTACTGTACACACAGTCAAATCTTAAAGAGATTCTCAAAAAAGAGAACTTTGAACACTTTTCTTTTGACTGGTATTCTGATACAATGAAGAACGAAGCAACCGGATTAACAGCCCGCGAAACAGCAAAACGGGCTTATAATACTGCCCGGAACTTTGTAGATGATTTTGACAAGCGCGCACAGAACCTATTTCTGTACGGTAGCACCGGAGTAGGCAAGACCTTTCTCTCTCACTGTATTGCCAGCGAGCTTCTCAAAACCGCACACTGTGTTCTGTATTTTTCTGCATTTGATCTGTTTGACCGTCTGGCTCAGACAGCTTTTTCCAGAAAATCCGAAACAGACCCGGGTGATGATTTTATCCTTGACTGTGATCTTCTGATCATAGATGATCTTGGGACAGAGCTTACCAACAGTTTTGTCTCCTCGCAGTTATTTTTGTGTATTAACGAACGTATTTCCCGTCGTAAATCCACGATCATATCTACAAATCTGAAACTTGAAGATTTTTCAGCCACCTATTCCGAGAGAACTTTTTCCCGGATAGCAAGTAATTACCAGATGCTGAAGCTTATCGGCAAAGACATCCGAATACAGAAAATATTTTTAGGAGGAAAATAAACGATGGCACAGTTAAACAACAAGGAACTGACAACACTTCCTGTAGGAAGGCTGGGGCTTATTCCCCTCGATAGCTGCCGCCCCCTTGGCGAAAAAGTAAATGAATGGCTTGTAAAATGGAGAAAAGAGCGTGAGAACCCTGAATTAGGCACCTGCGCTTTTGAAGGATATCAGCGTGATTCCTATATCATCAATGTCAAAACCCCTCGTTTCGGTTCCGGTGAAGGAAAAGGCGAGATCAGTGAATCCGTACGTGGTGACGATATTTATGTTATGGTTGATGTCTGCAACCACAGTATCAACTACACGATCAGCGGATACACCAACATGATGTCACCTGATGATCATTTTCAGGATCTGAAACGTGCCATTGCTGCAGTCGGCGGCAAAGCCCGCAGAGTCAATGTCATCATGCCATATCTCTATGAGAGCCGCCAGAGCAAACGTATCGGACGTGAATCCCTTGACTGTGCGTCCGCACTCCAGGAACTGACAAAAATGGGCGTAGAAAATATCATTACATTCGATGCTCATGATTCACGTGTACAGAACGCAACTCCACTGCATGGTTTTGAAACTATCCAGCCGTCCTATCAGTTCATCAAGGCTCTCCTCAATAATGTAGAAGGTCTTCATATTGACAATGATCACTTCATGATCATCAGCCCGGACGAAGGAAGCATGCGCAGAGCGATCTACCTTGCAAACGTTCTCGGTGTAGATATGGGTATGTACTACAGACGTCTCGACTACACCAAAGTAGTTAAAGGCCGTCACCCAATCGCAGCCTATGAATTCCTCGGCCCAAAACTTGAAGGCAAAGATGTTATCCTGATCGATGATATGATTTCCTCAGGAAGCAGCATTCTGGAGATTGCATCTCTTCTGAAAAAACGTGGTGCCGGTAAGATCTTTATCTGCACAACTTTCGGACTCTTCACAGAGGGAATGGAAAAATTCGACGCCGCATACGCAAAAGGAACCTTTGATAAACTGCTTACTACAAACCTTGTTTATCAGGATCCGGAGCTTCTCGCAAGAGACTACTATATCAGCTGCGATCTGAGTAAATATATCGCTCTGATCATTGATACACTGAATCATGATATGTCTGTCAGCCATCTGCTCAACCCTGCAGACAGAATCAAAAAATGCGTCAATAATTACATGGCTCAGTATGACAAATAAATCCTGTCACTTCTTCACAGCACAATGCAAAACACCCTGCGGAAATGCAGGGTGTTTTTTATTCTCTTCCCAATCATAAAGAAATCTCATTGACAGAAATTCCTGTTTTCTGCAACACATCCAATTCCTGTTTTTTGCTTGTACTTATGATCACTTGACGACCGGAAGACTCTGTAAGCCATAAAACAGCTGCTTTCAGCCTTTCCGGATCGAAAGCACAGAACATTTCATCAAAGATGACCGGAAGCTTTTCTGCGCCACACAGGAGTTCTCCTGCGGCCAGTCTCATCGCAAGATAGATCTGTTCAACCATGATCAGACGCAGATTTTCAATCGGCAGTACTTCTTTCCCTGTATCAACGCTGATATGAAATTCATCGTCAACCATCAGTTCATGACAGATACCACCGGTAATTCCGCTGAGAGTCTCCGACATCGTCCTCACCAGTCTGTTTCCTGTCTGACAATACATCTGTTCCGACAGTTTATCGATCGTATCCATTGCCAGATTCAGCGCATCAATCTCGACTTCTTCCATCAGAGGCAGATACGCATACTCTTCCATTTCACGAAGTTCTTCTGTCAGATTGGAAAGTTCCATATTTTTTTCACGTAATTCTTCATCCAGACTGCTGCGGCCGCCTTCCAGCTTATTCTGTCTTGTAATCCATCTGGACTTCATTCTTTTACGTTTTTCCAGTTCACGTACTGTACGCATTTCAAAATTCAGTTCTGCAATAAACGCCAAAATACCGGAAATTCCTACCAGTACCGCCGGAATCGTACTTCCTGCCTCCAGCGCCAGAAGCAACGCCCCTGCCAGCGCCAGAAATGCAGTCACACACATTCCCGCGATCTGTGCCTGATTTCTTGTTTCCAGTGCCCCGATTCGTTCGTCAAGAAGATGATATCCGTTACTTTCTTCATTCATACGAAGAGCATCTTCCTGTTCTCCAAGCTGATTCTTCTGATCCTCAGTATCACGGATCTCTCTGCGTATACTTTTAATCTGTGCGGAAATTTTTTCTTTTGCCAGCTGGTCTGCCCTTTTGCGGCGTTCCACCTGCACCTGGTAACCTTTTCTTGTCATCTTGATCCTCTGGGAGGTTTTACCCAGATCCACAGAGCAGTCTCCCGTTGTCTGAAAGCCGGTCATCTGCTTCTGCACTTCACGTACGATTTCTGCCCCGGTATTACCTTTCAATGGAGAAATACAGATTGCATTCTCATATACAGCTTCACTGATACCCAGTGCCATTTTTTCCTCACTGATATGGTCCGCATCAAGAAGCTCTCCACTCTCTTCACAGAGAAGTTCACTGTAAGGTTCTTCTCTGTGAAGATCTCGTGTCAGCCGGTAGTTGCGCCCGCCACTCTCAAACCAGAGTACCCCTGCATAAGGAACATCCGTCCTTCCAAACAGCATACTCTCTATAAAAGCCTGGATTTCTCTTCTTGTTCGTTCTTTCTCCGTGTACAGTACATTCATGTCCGGAGAAAAAGCAATCGTCTGCCTGTAAATACTTCCAAAATCTTTAATTTCAATTTGCTTGATCTTCATATTCTTTTCCTGTCACTGGTCAGGACTTTTGTAGTCAAAAGTGCCTGAAGTCCATAGTAGAGTGCTTTTTTCTCCACTACTGTCAGATCTCTCTTTAAAAAAGTTTTGATATAGTCCCCGATCAGTGTCCCCCTGTACTGGCGATACAGGCTTTCCAGCTGATACGCAGGTCTTGATTCATCCATGATCTCCACAATATTTCCCAGTCCGTGAAGGCGTTCCGGCAGGAGGACATTATCCGGAGAAAGTTTTCCCTTAATGATCAGACGATATATATTTCTTCCGCCCCGCTTCATAACTTCCTTCCGAAGCATATCTTCCAATGCATACTGTGTGGTATTCTGATCTACCGCAAGAACCAGGTTCTGATAAGAACGAAGTGCAAAGGGGCGTAATTTCAGCTTAACGGTTTCCCCGTCAAATTCCCCTTCTATATATCCATGCTTTCCGACGTCATTTCGATTCTGTGGTTCCAGTGCACCTGCATAGACAATCTTATCGCGACATACTGTATGTGGTTTATGAGAATGCCCAAGCGCTATATAATCAAATCCTGCTGCTGCCAGTCTTGTAAAATCCATCGGACAATATCCGACTTCACCACCATGTGCGAGCAGCACATGAAAGCCAGGCTTATTTTGAGGTTTCCATTCATCATATAATGGTGTACGGATCTCCGGATGCTCATAACTCAGCCCATATACAAAAATCTGTTTGTCCGCGATCTCCACACAGGACTGCTGTTCCCTGTCAAAAAAGGTTACATTCCGTGACCAGACAAAATTTCTGTAAAACGAATCTTCTTTTATGTAGTCATGATCTCCTGCCATCAGAAAAACTCTGGTATCCGGTATAGACGCAAACAAATCGTCAACTTCTCTCAGTTCCCTGAGAAGAGGCTGACGATGAAAAAGGTCACCGGCTATAAACAACAAATCCACCGGATTCTTGCGGATACCCACAATGACCCGGCGGAATGTTTCCCAGATTTCTTCTTCCCTCTCATGACTCCACGGACAGCCCCGGTCAGGGACTGCCCCCAGATGTACATCTGAAAGATGAATAAATCTAATCATGCAAAAACTACTCCTTATTATAAATCGCAGTTGTTAACTGTTCTTGGGAATGGAATTACGTCACGGATATTGCCCATACCTGTCAGATACATTACGCAGCGTTCAAATCCCAGTCCAAATCCTGAATGACGTGTGGAACCATATTTACGGAGATCCATATAGAACTGATAGTCTTCTGCTTTCAGTCCCAGCTCATCCATACGTGCTTTCAGCTTATCGTAATCATCCTCTCTCTGGCTTCCACCAATGATTTCACCGATTCCAGGTACCAGACAGTCCATGGCAGCAACTGTCTTGCCATCCTCGTTCTGTTTCATGTAGAATGCCTTGATCTCCTTCGGATAATCTGTCACAAATACAGGTTTCTTGAAGATTTCTTCTGTCAGATAACGCTCATGCTCTGTCTGAAGGTCGCATCCCCAGAATACTTTGTAATCGAATTTGTCATTGTTTTTCTCCAGAAGTTCAATTGCTTCTGTATAAGTCACATGACCAAACTCAGAATCCACTACATGGTTCAGGCGATCCAGAAGTCCTTTGTCGATAAAGGAATTGAAGAAGTTCATCTCCTCCGGAGCATTCTCCAGCACATAACGGATCACGTATTTCAGCATGTCCTCTGCAAGATCCATATTGTCATTCAGATCGGCAAATGCACATTCCGGCTCGATCATCCAGAACTCAGCAGCATGACGTGTTGTATTGGAGTTCTCTGCACGGAAAGTCGGTCCGAATGTATAAATATTACGGAATGCCTGTGCATAAGTCTCACCGTTCAGCTGACCACTTACTGTAAGATTAGTCTCTTTGCCGAAGAAATCCTGACTGTAATCTACAGTACCGTCTTCATTCAGCGGAGGATTCTTCATATCCAGTGTAGTAACCTGGAACATCTCTCCCGCACCCTCGCAGTCACTTCCTGTGATCAGCGGTGTGTGTACATATACGAAACCTCTTTCCTGGAAGAATTTGTGGATCGCGTATGCACAAAGGGAACGTACACGAAATACCGCCTGGAAAGTGTTTGTTCTCGGTCTCAAATGTGTCATGGTTCTCAGGTATTCCAGAGTATGACGTTTCTTCTGAAGCGGATAATCCGGTGCAGATGCGCCTTCTACCTGTACTTCATCAGCCTGAATTTCAAACGGCTGTTTTGCTTCCGGTGTCGGAACCAGAGTTCCCCTGACGATAATAGCAGCGCCTACATTCAGCTTGCTGATCTCGGCAAAATTCGGCATATTGTCGTGATATACAACCTGCAGTGTCTCAAAAAAAGTACCATCATGAAGTACGATAAAACCAAATGCCTTGGAACCACGTACGCTTCGTACCCATCCTCCTACAGTTACTTCCCTATTCAGGTATTCTTCTCTGTTTTTATAAATTTCTTTTACAGTTGTGAGCTTCATAATCTATACCTCTCTGTCTTCATTCTCATCCAATTGCTTTCTAGTATAGACTATTCGTTGGATTACTGCAAGGAGTAAATACAGGAGAAACATGGTTTTATTGCGTTTAAGCTTCCCATTTAAGGGTTCCGGTCTGTTCATAATCCTTCTGTATATTATAAGAAACAATTCCCTTCTCTGTTACCAGATAAAACATATCTCCGATATACACGCCGCGTACTCTGCAATAATCCTGATAACTCATGGAGCCTGCAAAAAGTTCACTGTCATTGATATTCAGATACATCTGCGGCTCAAATCCATTTTGATCATGATAGGAAAGCAGTGCATAATAATAATTCTCACTGCTGTCATATACATCAGTGTTATCTCCATAGTTTCCATAAGCAAACCCGAACAGACTTTTCTTCGGAGCTGCAAGAATCGCATGGTAATTATAAAGCGCGTCACAAAATGAAACATCCTTTAATATAAAACGGTCTGTTTCTCTGACATCTGATGGATCGGAAATATCAAACATAGAACATTTCATCCCCGTCACATTGCCTGTATCCGGATCTGTTTCCCAGCCGATTCCCAGCAATTGATTTTCTCCGTAGAAATGCAGATACTCAGAAAATCCGGTAATATTCAGTTCGCTCATAATCCTGGGGTTCTTCGGATCAGAAAGATCTGCTGCAAAAAGAGGATCCGTATTTCGATATGTGACAAAATATCCTGTATCTCCCATAAACCGTGCAGCCTTTATCTGCTCTCCCTCTGCCAGGTCTTCAATCTTTCCAATTGTTTTGAGTTTCTCATTCAGCACATATAATCCATTACTTCTGGAAAAATTACTATAATCTTTATCCCAGCCTTCAACAGTGGTTACAATGCGAAGACAGTCATCTGCCTCGTTCATGGAAAAATTGTTGTGAAGTTCCCCCACTACAGAACCTGCTGCCCCGTCGGTAAATTTCCCGTCTCTGTAGCCGATTCGTACAATTTCCGTACGAGTTTCCCGGTCATTCCAGATTTCTGTTGCTGAATAGATATTATTTTCACTGACATAAAAAATATTTGCGCTGCTGACAACGGCCATAACATCTGTTGCCTGATCCGGATTCTCCTGTGCGACAGCCCCTGCTACCAGATATATCCTGCCATTATAAGAAAAATCTTTTTCCGGTGTCGGAAGGTAAATATGGTCATAGGCAATATACTCTTCTCCGCACCTTGGCACATAGTACTGTAACTGATCTGCGCTGTCTCCGACTTCCGGAGTATATGATGTAAAAAGATACATTCTTCCATCAGTTCTTCGAGAGGAAAGATAACTTCCATCCTGATGATAAACGCCTGTCTTTTTGGGTTTTTCCCTGTCTGAGATATCATAGGTTTCTACTGTCACAGTAGTTACCGGCATACTATAACTGGTTCGGACTCCATCTGTATTCTTTTCTCCACCTGCATTTGCTGACGGAAGATCTATACTGCCTTTATAGGTTATATAATCTTCCTGCTGACAGATCAGCTGCAGGCAATTACCATCCACATACATTTCCTTATAATCGGAGCTGTTCTCTCCATTAATCTCACAGAGTAATTTCATGGACGCTGCATCTGCAATACGCAATGTTCCTTTACTGTCCATGGCATAAATACAGCTGCCATCTGTTTTTACGATATCTGCCTCATCAATCAGTTCTTCCTGTGTGGTGGTCGTAGAATAATCTTTACCTTCTGATGATGGATCAAAGCCATATTCCTGGTCAATCGGTTCTTCCGGCATAGTTGCCGCCATACTGGAATTTGAAGCAGCCGAGTCTGTCCCTGCCGCATCTGCTGACTCTTCAACAGTCATGATGCGGGGCTGAACATTACTGTATGAAGAATTATTCTGCCATTCTTTTACCCGGGCATAAAGATCTTCATAACTGTCCGTATGAGAAATTCCAGTAACCGGGGCCGTCGTCGGAAGAGGCGTTGGCGTACCGGTTCCTTCTGTTTCTGTATTTACCGGATCCTCAATAATACTCGTTCTGGTCTCCTCCTGTTTCACAGAATTCGTCCCTTCCCACATCGGGACCGTACCCAATGCCACCGCTCCGACAGCCACAACCGCCACTGCTGTAAGTACATATTTTTGCTTCATTCCATGCCTCCTTTGCCGGAATTTCCTTCGCACTGTTTTCACATTCTCCAAACATACCTTATAATGTCATTTTAACACAGTTCTGTTTCCGGACTGTAATATGCTACTGTCCCGTCTGTGCTTTTTATATGCAGACAGGGACTCAAAGCTCTGCGCCTTAAGTCCCTGTCTTTTGTATATTATGTGTTTTTTTATAATGATTCGATGAATCTCATAAATGCTTCTCTGCCTTCCGGTGTGCATTTGTAAACACCGGCATCTTCCAGAACATGTGTAAATACAATACCAACTTCTTTCTGAAGGATTTCATGAACATTCTCTTTGTTGATATCCTTGTATTTCGGAAGAAATTCAGCTGCCCATGCGGCATGTTTCTCAATCTTTTCGTTGGATGCGATATCTTTTCCATCCAGAATGTATTCTTCCAGAAGTTCCAGTTCTTCTTTCAGTCTTGCCGGAAGAACTGCCAGCCCCATAACTTCGATCAGACCGATATTTTCTTTCTTAATGTGATGATACTCTGCATGCGGATGATATACACCAAGCGGATTTTCCTCTGTTGTGATGTTGTTTCTCAGAGTCAGATCCAGTTCAAACATATCGCCTGCTTTACGTGCGATCGGTGTGATCGTGTTGTGCGGTTCTCCGTCTGTCTCTGCAAAAACAAATGCAGCTTCATCGGTATATCCTCTCCATACTTCCAGTACATGAGTTGCCAGATCGACCAGACGCGCAGAATCTTTGTGGCGGATACGAAGTACGGAAAGCGGCCATTTGACAATGCCGGCTTCCACATCTTCAAATCCCGGAATCGTCACATGCTTCTCAATCGGAGCTTTTGCCATTGCAAATGTATAATGTCCGCCCTGGAAATGATCATGACTTAAGATAGAACCACCAACGATCGGAAGATCTGCATTGGATCCCAGGAAATAATGAGGAAACAGTTTTACGAAATCAAACAGTTTGATAAAGGTGTTTCTATCAATCTTCATCGGAGTATGCTTGCTGTTGAACACGATGCAATGCTCATTGTAATATACATATGGAGAATACTGGAAGCCCCATGGTGTATCGTTGATCGTGATCGGAATGATTCTGTGATTCTGTCTTGCCGGATGATTGACACGACCTGCATATCCTTCATTCTCCGGACAAAGGAGACATTTTGGATAGCTGCTTGCTTTCGCATTTTTTGCTGCTGCGATCGCTTTTGGATCTTTTTCCGGTTTGGAAAGATTAATGGTAATATCAATTTCGCCATACGGGCTGTCTACTTTCCATTTCTGATCTTTCTTTACACGATAGCGGCGAATATAGTTGCTGTCCTGGCTTAATTTATAGAAGTAATCGGTAGCTTCCTGCGGACTGTTCTGATACTTATCCCAGAATTCTTTCTGAATCTGCGCCGGACGCGGCATCAGACAATTCATCAGTCTTGTATCAAAAAGATCACGATACACAACACTATCTTCGATCAGACCTCTCTTTACGGCTTCATCCAGAAGTTCATTTAAAGTTTCTTCCAGATCTACATCAGAAAAGCTCTCTTCCGGTTCTACATATTCGTCTTCATGAAATACATCCAGAAGAAGATTGATGGTGTAATTTTTTTCACACTCCGGTACCAGCCCTGTTTCCATTCCATACTGTACAAGTTTCGTGATGCTTTTGCTTAACATAAGCCTGTCCCCCTGTTAAATTTATTTTTGGTTATCAAGATAGGAAATAAAGACATTTCCTGCTGCCTGGAATAACGCTGTACTGTCGTTCATTCCGTAAGGACTTACTTCGCCTGTTGCCGGATCAAGAAGCCAGGTATTGTACTGATCGTATCCAACGATCACTACACTGGAATCTGCACCGGTCTTGGCTATAACCGCACGCTGTGCACTGATTTCATAGAGTACATTTTCCAAACTGCATCCGGTAAGGTCGATCACCGTTCCTGAATCTCCCAGTCCCTGCTGCAGAACGTCTTTGTCCCAGGAACCACTTCGAATGATCTCCGGAACATCCTCTGTATTCAGCGTCAGCTGTGTTTTCATATTTCCACGTTCCCATACATATTGCTGTGCCCGGTTCAGAACCACACCTGTCAGACTGTCTGCATGGAGAATTGCCTGTGCCGGATCTGTCCACGTACTATCCAGTCCGCCCTTTGCATATACATAATAAATATTACTGATCTGACTCTTGTCAACATCCAGTTGAACTGTTTTTTCCCCTGTATTTTTCATCTTTGCAGTAAGAATCAACGGTTCGTCTGTTTCCGGTTTGTTGTCAAATGCCAGCTTGACGATCACGCCCTGGCGGGTTGTACTGCTCTGTTCAGCAGAAACAACCTTTGCTGCCGCTGCCTGATTATTCATGATGTTGTCCTTATTTTTCACAGTATAAGAGCTTCCAGTTTTTTCAGAAAGATTAAACTGCATAAGGGTACTTCCGACCGTCACATCTGTAATATAATATCCATCCTGATGATACTCCTTTTTGACAGTTCCGTCAAAACCTTCAATTCTAATTAAAGTAATTCCATCTGTAGTATGTCCGTTTTCATCTGTAAGACTGTCACCGTCCAAAACGATTCCATAGATCACATCTTCATTCATAAATCCCAGCACACGAAGGCTCTGTCCTGCATCCGGTGTAGCATTTCTTGTTTCCAGCGTATCAAAATCGATGAATTCTACCTGACCAGCCTGATCCCCGTCACTGATCCGCCATGCTGCATGTGCATTGGTAGCCGAAACCGCAAACTGATTTCCATCAATATTATCTGCAAGCACATCATAACTGCTTTCATCAATATTGATCTGATAAAGCCTGCCTGCAAGCAAAAGAAACAGCTGATTATCTTTATTCACATAGCTCAGCGTTCCAAGGTCTGATTTCAGGAATTCAAATGATTCTGACGTTGGAATAAACACGCGTTCCTCTACAACATTCTGATCATGGTCATAATGATAGATTCCAACACCACAATATCCTTCATATGTTCCGCGGTTCATATAACCATAAACCATGAAATCCAGATCCCCACTGTCATTAATGCCCAGCAGCTTGATATCATGTTCCATTCTGGAATCACGAAAATCTCCGTTTGATTTTCTGCGGAAATCAAAGATATCTACAAATTTGCCGGTATCCGGTGCATAAGTCCACAAGGCACCTTCCTGCGTAAAAGCAGTCACACTGCCATCTTCATTGGAAAGCATCGTGACATTTTTGTCCCGGACTCCAAGAAGCAGCCCATCATCTGTGATCACTGTCTGCAGAGGATCAAATACCTGATCTGCGCTTCGCTGAAAATCCAACAGCATAATTCTGGTATCCGTATAGCGAAGCCGGTAAAAATCCGTTACATTGTAATACTCTGCACCACCGTTTTCGTTGGCTGCCTTTATCTCATATTCCAGCGAAATACTCGCCGTCGTCTCATTGATCTCTTTAATGACCGGAATGCCTTTCTTGGATATCTGCGGACTTAAATTTCCCCAACTGATCGTAGAAAGTGGTGACTGTATCGTCACAGCCGTAAAATTTGTCGAAGAAGATTCTGTAGATTCCAGATAGGACGCAAGCCCGTCTGCAGAGTTTTTATCCATGCACATCTGTGCAAAACTGGAAGCAAACTTCAAATAATCCTCCGTATTCGTCGAAGACCTGGAAACTACTCTTGTGTAATAATACGCTTCTCCGTCACTGGTATCCAGCGAGATCTGAAGAGAATACTCCTGATTCATCAAAAGACCGGAACTGATCTCGATCTGTGCGCGCAGATATCCGTCAGATCCTGAGCTGTCAAGACTCTTGACCTTACGATTCTCAACGATCTTGGTTCCATCCGAAGTACGCACTTCATAGGACAGACTTTTGATTTTTTCCTCATAAGGATTAACAGCGATCGTAAGTTTTTTCGTTGTATCCAGCGGTGTTACACTGTCGCGGACAAAATCAGCTTCCATCGGCTGGCGATATCCATACATTCTGTTTGCCAGCGTACCGTTAAAATCTACCATTACTTCCGGCAACGTCGGATTATTCATATCGGAACGATCATCCGTTGTCTCATTGTTCATGAGAAAAGCAGTTCCCGCTACTCCTATTACAAACACGATCAGAAGTATTAAAAACCTTCTCAAAAATCTTGTTATGGTTCTCATACTCCCTCCTTCGCACCAAATCCATCCGGATAGAGAAGTTTTTCCAGAGTCAGATGTCCATGAATGGCATCCGTCATCTCTTTCAGAGCTTCACCCGAACGGGGTCTGCCTGTCTTTACTGCCCGGATCAGGAGATTCTTCGGTGTATGTTCCACATCAATAAATTCCAGAATCTGTGTACTGTATCCCTTCGATTCCAGAAGTTCTGCACGGATTCCGTCTGTAAGAAGTGCAGACATTCTTTCTTTCAGAAGTCCATATTTCAGCACCGGAGAAAGCATTTTATTCTGAATCTGGTCATTCAGTTCATGCTGACAGCATGGAACAGACAGAATCACCTGCGCATCCCACTCAACCGCTTTGGCAAGTGCATAATCGGTTGCTTTGTCACATGCATGGAGCGTTACCACCATATCTACTTTCTGCACACCTTCATATTCCGCAATATCACCACACAGAAAATGCAGTTTCTCATATCCGTATTTTTCTGCCAGTCCATTGCATTTCCGGATCACATCTTCCTTCAGGTCCAACCCAATGATATTAACGTCATATCCTTTGAGTTCCTTCAGATAATAATACATGGCAAATGTCAGGTATGATTTGCCACATCCAAAATCCAGGATCGTGACCTCCCGCTCCCTGGACAATGCCGGAAGAATATCCTCAATAAACTCCAGGAAACGGTTGATCTGTTTGAACTTGTCATAAGCCGGACGATGGATCTTTCCTTCTTTATTCATAACTCTCAGATCCATCAAGAATGGAACCGGAGTTCCTTCCTTCAATATATACTGTTTCACACGATTGTGTGCCAGAATCTGAACAGGCTCTTTCGCCTGATGCTCTTTCACTTTGACAGTTATTTTACCCTTTTTGCTGACAAGAACACTGCCATCTTTGCATCTTCCCTGCACCTGCAGCTGGGAAAAGCCACCCTCCTGAAGACTCTGTTCCACATATGCGATTACTTCTTCTCTGCTGTAATTGGAGTGAAGTACCTTGCTTCCCACCGTGGAGGATGCCTGATAACAGACGCTGCCTTTCAGTTCTATCTGGCGGATCCGCACCTTGGAAGGAGCCTCTTTTTCCTTGCTCCGCTGGCCGCTTAAGACTGCAAGCATCAGGTTTTCATCAAATTGTTTTTCCAAAAATTCCTGTAATGTCATCATATTTAATCTTTCATAATCCCTCTGTAATGCCCCTGTGTACACCATCGGATTCCGGCATTACGAACTGCAGTGTTCTTATTCGCTCAACTGTCAGAATCCACGGTATCTGCGTCGTCTGCACCGGCGCCTGGAAATCTCCTGATACAAAAGCACCTGGATCAGTTCATCCAGAAATTCATCAGGAATCTCCTGCGCTGCCATTTCTCCGTCTACCTGAGAACGTATCTGCCTGTAAAGCCGATGCATCATAAATTTGTCCGGATGCTCATCATAAAGTCTGCTTCCCTCATAATCCATAAGCTGACATTCTTCTTCAACTTTTTCCTGAATTTTGCGGGCAGTTTCCGGATAATAAGATTTCATCAGAGCAAATTCCTGCTCCTGTATTCTCTCTCTGCTGTAAAGAGAAGAATCTGCATACGTCATATAAAATGGAAGAAACTTGTCATAATACATGGACAGGCTCCTGTTTCATCATCATCTATAACATTCTATGCAGAATCTTTTCAAGTGTGCTTCAGCCCTGAATGTCTTTCAGAATGCGGAGTGTCAGTTTGAAACTGTGCTCTGCTGCCTGCGCTTCGAATGTCGGATAATCCATCTCTGCACTTCCATCTGCTTTGTCAGAAATTGCACGGATCACAAGGAAAGGTACATTGTTCAGATATGCTGCCTGTGCGATTGCCGCGCCTTCCATTTCAACAGCGTATGCTCCAAATTCTTTTGTAATAAAATCTTTGACACCCTGGTCTGCCACAAACTGGTCACCGGATGCAATGCGTCCCTCGAATACTCCGATATCAGGATTTGCTTCTTTGCATGCTTTTACTGCAAGTGCGCGAAGTGCATCATCACTGTGGAAAGAAAAAGCTTCCATCTGCGGAATCTGTCCAACCGGATAACCAAATGCAACGGCATTCATATCATGATGGATCAGATCTGTGGAAACAACGATATCTCCAATGTTGATGTCTGCATTCAGGCTTCCTGCGATACCGGTGTTGATCACTACTTCTGCTTTGAAATCATCGATCAGAATCTGTGTGCAGACTGCTGCATTGACCTTACCAATTCCAGAACGGACAACAACTACGTTTTTTCCTTCGATAATACCTGAATAAAATTCCATGGAAGCCTTACGTGTCACCTGAATATCTTTCATCTGTTCTTTGAGACTTGCTACTTCAACTTCCATTGCTCCTATAATACCAATACATCTCATAATATTGTAATCTCCTTTATCATCGTGCCCTTTTTCTGAAAAGCCGGGCACTGTAATCTGTTATCATCCCTGATTGTGAATAGCATAGTCTATTATAGCAAATGTTGCGTTTATATGGAAACTTTTTTTGCTTCACGGGGAATTCCTCTGGAAAATCTGCGGCAGACTTGTCCGCTTTGTCCTTTTCTGGTATACTTATTGGAAAAATATATTGTTATTATTTACAATAACTGAACTCAGGAGGTTAAGATTATGGTATATAAAACATCTGGTGTCTGTTCAAGCGCCATTTCATTTGAGATCGACGATGCAGGAAAAGTTCATGATGTAAAATTCCAGGGCGGCTGCTCCGGTAATACACAGGGCGTTGCCAGACTGGTAGAAGGCATGGATGCCAAAGAAGCTATCAGCAGAATGGAAGGGATTCGTTGTGGCTTCAAACCAACATCCTGCCCGGATCAGCTTGCAAAAGCTCTGAAAGAAGCTCTGAACTGATTTTAAAATTTCGGGTCGAAACCCAATGCAAAAGACTGTCGCTCCTCTGACTGGAAGATTTTTTATTTCCAATCAAAGAAACGGCAGTCTTTTTATATTATTTATCTATAATTTCTGTTATAACAGCCGGATTTAAACATCAGGAGAGATCATCTCTGTCCCACTTGTCACACAGCGACTGTATATCTCTGCTGAAACGCTCCAGGTCTTTGTTCGGCATGCCTTCGTTCTTTCGGATAACAGACATAAGGCGCTGTCCCATAGCAACCAGCTTCTGGAATGCACGTGCGGCTCTGCTTGCTTTCGGAGAAACAGAAGCTTTCGTGATTTTGATTCCCTGTGCCTCATAGATACAGGTATTGTTCGCCAGATCATAGACGGTTCCGCTGAACGGTGCCATAGAATCCAGTCCCAGTTCCTCCTGCAGTCTTCTTGCAAAGATCTCGGTCACTTCATCATCGCCGTGGGTGACAAATACTTTTTCCGGCTTTTCTTTGAACGCCTTGATCCAGGTCATCAGGCCATTCACATCCGCATGACCGCTGATACCCGGCATCTGACGGATCTCTGCGCCTACAGCAACCGTCTCACCAAACAGTTTAACTTCGGTCGCACCTTCGATCAGGGCACGGCCAAGCGTTCCGATTGCCTGATAACCGACAAACAGGATCGTATTGTTCGGATTCCACAGATTATGTTTCAGATGATGTTTGATTCGGCCGGCATCGCACATACCGCTCGCGGAAATGATAACCTTGCAGTCTTCGTCAAAGTTGATCGCTTTTGAATCGTCACTGGTAATCGAGGTCTTTAATCCCGGGAACATCAACGGGTTGATTCCCTTTTTGACCAGTGCCATAGCTTCTTCATCAAAGCAGTCATAAATATGTTCATTAAAGATCGTTGTCGCTTCATTTGCCAGCGGGCTGTCGACATAGACCTTAAAGTTATCGTGTCCATGCACGCGTCCTTCTTCCTTGATCTGACGGATAAAATACAGCATTTCCTGTGTACGGCCAACTGCAAAAGAAGGAATGACAACGCTTCCACCACGGTCAAAAGTATGCTGGATCACTTCGGTAAGCATTGCTATATAATCCGGGCGTTCACCGTGGCTTCTGTCACCGTAAGTAGATTCCATGATTACATAATCTGCATCATGGAGATAAACCGGATCCTTGATCAGTGGCTGATTCAGGTTACCGATATCGCCGGAGAAGACGATTTTTTTCTCTTTGCCATCTTCCTGAATCGTGATCTCAATACTTGCAGAACCAAGAAGGTGGCCGGCATCTACAAAGCGAACGCTGATTCCTTCTGCCGGTTTGATGGTTTTTTCATACGGGCACGGAACAAAATTCTGGATAACGCCCATCGCATCTTCCATGGTGTAAGCAGGAACAAATTCCGGCTTGCCCTGGCGGCGTCCTTTACGGTTACGCCACTCTGCCTCGAACATCTGAATGTGGGCACTGTCTCGAAGCATAATGTCACAAAGGTGGCAGGTAGCCTGTGTTGCATAAATCGGGCCCTGAAAACCTTTTGCATAAATAGCGGGAAGATTTCCGGAGTGATCCATATGTGCATGGGTCAGAAGAACAAAATCCAGGTCACTTCCCTTTACAGGAATATCCTGATTCTCGTAGTAATCCGGCCCCTGTTCCATACCGCAGTCTACCAGGAATTTCTTTCCTGCTGCTTCCAGATAATAACAGCTTCCGGTTACTTCATGTGTCGCCCCAATAAAGGTAATCTTCATGTGCGAACCCCCTTTGTCTGAAAAATCATCCAAATGTATATTGTTGTAATCATTATACACGATTTAGTCGATTTTTAACAGTCTTTTTGTACAAAAACAATAATATACCATTACTAAAATCGATTTTTTTCGACTATTCTTCCATGTTATAATATTTCTGCTACTACCCCTAGACAGGTACAGAAAGGGGGTATGCTATTGTGAATTCAATCTTATCGTTTATGCTTTCCATTCTGGCAAGTGTAATCGCCTACTACATTTGCAAATGGCTGGATGGAAAATAGCAGCTAGTAGCCAGCCTGAGGTCTAAGCCGCCTCGCCAAAATGGAATAAAAACTCCCCAGAGGTGCGAACTCTGGGGAGTTTTTGCTGTGCTACTGTGAACACATCTTATCGTTTTGCCTACTGGCATTATAGCATATGTTCTTTTAATTTGCAATATACCTTATTTCAGAAAGATTCCAATTCTCATACCTTTATTTATGTAAAATAAGGTTACTGTTCACTCCGTTCACAGTAACCAAATAAGGCGGGGTGTATGAAGTCCCGCCTTGTTTTGTATGGTTCATATGATTTTGTAGATATGGTTAAATGATCCTCTTTCGCGTATGATTATGTTATTCCTTTGCGCATAAGATCATGAATAATGTGAACTCTGACGAGTCCGACATGATTTGTGAGTACGTTGATGTCTCCGGACGGTAACGGTGTTTACATAAATTTATTTTGCATCCTGCGACCTTCTTCGCACTTCACGGATTACTGATTAATATTTTTCTTCTTTTCTTCCTTTTTCCTTTTCCAATGGTCATTATTTGACCATGATACCCTGTGTCAGCGTAGAGGTAGATTCTTTTGTACCCGACTGGCTGGCTGCATGGTATCCACGCACACGGTAATATGTACCTGATGGAACTGCTACGTCGATTGTTTTACTCAAACTTGATGCATTGTTCGCTGTAAATTCCCATATTTTATAAGTTCCGTAGCTTCCATTGACCTTCCTCTCCAAAAACAAAGACAGATATACTTTACTACACTTTTTATGACAATCCGTCAATCCGAAAATTGAAATTTCATTGCTGGAAATTTTTTGAATTTTTACATTTCCAAGATTCAGATAACTGCTTCTTGCCAGAATCGTTGAAGTATCTTCTGCAAAATCTTCTGTGGTCTCTTCATCTGTGATCTCATCGAGAATGCTGATAGTATCTGCATATACCGGTGCAATACTCATTCCAACAGATAAACTAACTGCCAGACTGATTCCCAGAATCTTCTTCCAGATATTCATTTCTCACTTCCTTTCGCCATGTAAACAACCTTTACATAACTATATACGTAAGAAATTCAAAAAAATCACTCTAAAATTTCATATATTCAACTAATTTTTTTATTTCATTAAATTTTATTTTTCCAGCTATAGTATATGAATTTTCTTCATAAATCCAATTTGCCGTATATGTTGATTGCTTATCCGACTTGTCTTCTATTTCTTTTACTACTATGCTTCCCCAATCTTTTGATATTGTGTCTACTATTTTTTCTTTTCCACTTATACTACTAATATCACTTGCTTTATTTTTTTGTTGTTTATCTACATAAAATAATACATTTGTATCATTCAATTTATATTTAATATACGCAAAAGAAGTGGGTTCACTTATTTCATACATAGAAAACTCCATCCCATACGGCCGATAATAAAACTCTGGCATCTTTACATCCAGTTTTTCTTCTATATCCGCAATCGCATCACTTTCTTTTGTGCTTGCATTCTCATTGGAGTCATCATTATATGAAATAAACTGGCTGTCATTTCCGCTCAATATCCGCACACTGTTCACCAGATACTTCCGGTTCGCCTCGCTGCTCATACTTGCAGCGAACACGCAGATCAGGCACAGGCCCGCGATTCCGGCGATTCTGCCAAAGCGCACATAACTGTGTTTCCTTTTGCCGGAGTTTCTGTTCGCATCACGTGCAGCATCCTTTGATACACCTGCGTTTTTTCTGAATTCCAGAATTTTCTTTTCCATAGATTCAGGCACTGCTTCTTCTGTATTCTTCTCATCTTCTGCCTTCTCATCTGCCGTATCCTCCAGCAGACCTTCTTCTCTGGCACGCTGATAGAAGTTTTCTCTGGAAACGCTCAGTTTCTCTACGATATCCTGATTGTCCTCAAATTTTCTGCCATCAAAAAGAGCTTCCTCGATGGCATCTGCTTCCTTCAGATATTCCTTTTCCAGCCACTGACGAAATTTCTCGTCATCCTCCATATCCGGCATATCCAGGAATGCATCATCTATCTGATTGTCGTTCTGTTCTTTCTCAAACTCTTTTTTCATGATATTATCTCTTTCTTGACAATTCTTCCCCGGTGGTTCATAGTTATTGGTAATAAAATGATTTTCAGGAGGTTTTCCCTATGAAACATATTGTACTTACCGGCGGCGGTACTGCCGGACATGTTACACCAAATATTGCTCTGATCCCGACACTCAAAGCTGCCGGATATCAGATTTCCTATATCGGATCTTACGAAGGTATCGAACGTAAACTCATTGAAGAAATGGGTATTCCATATTATGGGATCTCATCTGGTAAGCTGAGACGTTATTTCGATCCCAAGAACTTCTCCGATCCTTTCCGGGTATTAAAAGGGTTCCATGAAGCAAAGAAGCTTCTCAAAAAACTGAAACCCGATGTAGTCTTTTCCAAGGGTGGTTTCGTTACCGTCCCTGTTGTAATTGCAGCCAAACGCTGCAAGATTCCAGCAATCATCCACGAGTCAGATATGACTCCGGGACTTGCCAACAAACTGTGTATTCCATCAGCCGTTAAAGTATGCTGTAACTTTCCTGAGACTGTCAGCAGTCTTCCGGCAGATAAAGCCGTACTGACCGGCACGCCGATCCGTCAGGAACTGATGAAAGGTGATAAGGAAGCCGGCCGTCAGTTCTGTGGATTTACTTCTGACAAACCGGTACTGATGGTGATCGGCGGAAGCCTTGGTGCAGCCTCTGTAAATGACCATATCCGCAAGATTCTCCCGGAACTTCTGAAAGCTTTCCAGGTTATCCATCTCTGCGGCAAGGGCAAAATGGACGAAACCCTCAAAGGTACCGAAGGCTATGTTCAGTATGAATATATCAAAGAAGAACTTCCGGATCTTTTTGCCCTGTCTGACGTGGTAATCTCCCGCGCAGGTGCAAACGCCATCTGTGAGATCAGTGCTCTTCACAAACCAAATCTTCTGATTCCGCTGTCTGCAAATGCCAGTCGTGGTGACCAGATCCTGAATGCCCGTTCTTTCGAAAAACAGGGATTCAGCATGGTACTTGAGGAAGAAGAAATCACTGATGAGAAACTTCTGGATACGATCCATCAGCTGTATGACAACCGTCATTCTTTCGAAGAAGCAATGTCTGCAGGCAAACAGATGGATTCCATCCATCATATCGTTTCGTTGATCGAGGAATGTGTTTTATCAAAAAAATAAACAAATAGCAGGATGCAGGCAGTTATCGATGTGACTGCCTGCATATCTTTTCCATTTCTTCAATTATCCAGGCTTTCGACCGCAGATTCCTGTTATTTACATTATTCGGTGTAATCCCATACTCACTTGCCACTTCTGCTGCTGAGAGTTCCTGGAATTTTGTTTTGACCAGAATATCGTAATTCATCGGATTCCTCTTCCGAAGTCTGTTCAGTACAAGTTTCTGATATTTCGCTTCTTCCATACGAAGTATTCTTGCCTCTGGATTACTCTTTTCATCCACCGGCTCATACGCATTTTCCTCATCATCAATCGTATAACTTTCCTGTCTGGATGAGGCTTTTCTATAATAGTCCATACATTTGTTGGATGTCGCTTTCATCACCAGTGCTTTCAATTTGTCAGGTCTGGAATAATCCAGTTTTTCTTTCACTTTAAATAATGCCAGAAAAACTTCCTGACTGATATCTTTTGAAAGCTCGTAATCTTCTGTGATGCAAAAAGCGACATATGCTGAGAATCCTTGGTAGTGATCGTAAAAATCATCAAAATTCTCAATTATCATCTGTATCTGTACTCTTTTCTTTATGCTTTGACTTTTGCCAGGATCTCTTCCTTCATCTCGTCTGTCAGTTCTCCCGGTTTCCATGTAAGTCCGACCTGATCACCTTCATAACGCGGAATCAGATGCATATGAAAATGAAATACAGTCTGACCGGCAATTTCTCCATTATTCTGTACAATGTTAAACCCGTCACAGTGCAGTCCGTCTCTGAGCCTGGTTGCCATATGTTTGGCAAGGATCATTGCTTTTCCGGCAGTCTCATCCGGAAGTTCATAAATATTGGCTGCATGAGCTTTGGGCAGGATCAGTGCATGTCCCTTTGAAGCCGGACCGAGATCCAGAATTACGCGAAAATCTTCGTCTTCATATAAAGTAGCGGATGGAATTTCTCCGTTTGCAATTTTACAAAAAATACAGTTTTCCATGATGTAGTCCTCCTTACAAATAAACTGTTTTCTTTTTCTATTGTCTCGTATTTTCGCGATTTTTTCAATACGAAATTTGTTGATTCCGATATTTTTGCATAATATACTCAGATTGAGGTGACAGATTATGCAGGAAAAAAACATTATCACACAAACAAAAAAAGAGTTTCAGTCGATGTTGTCCACATTTTCGCATGAAATAAGAAATCCGCTGGCATTGATCACCAGCGAAATGCAGATGTTGTCGGATTCACAGCCACAGCTCTGTTTCAACGAACACTGGGATAACATTATGGAAAATCTGAACTATATCCGTGAGCTGCTGGATGAACTTTCCAGATATCAAAATGCCGGTCACATTTCCCTTGTACAGACAAATTTAAGTATCTGCCTGGATCGAATTACCAGTTCCTTTCGACCGGCACTGGACTACCTTGGAATCTCCTTTGAGACTGACATCCCCCGTGATCTTCCCCAGATCAGTCTGGATCAGACAAAAATCCGTCAGGCTCTTTTTAACCTTCTCCGTAATGCGCAGGAATCTATCCAGCATACTCACGGCAAAATCCTTTTTTCCGCTTCTGCCGTTCCGGACGGTGTCCAGATCACCATCTCGGATAACGGATGTGGCATGACAGAAGACCAGATTGAAAACGCCTTTCGTCCCTTCGTAACATACAAGCCCGGGGGCACTGGCCTCGGGCTTGCTGTCACCCGGCAGATCATTGAAGCCCACCAGGGTACACTATGTGTAGAAAGCACTCCGAAAGAAGGTACTTCCTTTTATATTTTTCTTCCAGGATGATAAAAAATCACTGCAAGAAAGAACCCGGACACCATCCCGCCTACATGGGCTGTGTTATCCACTCCCGTACTTGCGAAACCAAAATACAGAGAAAAAGCTGCCATGACCAGAATCTGTCTCATAGACAGATCACCCAGCCATCCTTTATTGCGAATGACAATATAGATCATGGCTCCCATAACTGCAAACACCGCTCCGGATGCTCCTGCTGATACAGCAAAATCCTGCGTACGTAATTCGATAAGTAAAGAAATCACATTTCCAAATACTCCACCGATCAGATAGATCAACAGAAATTTTATTTTTCCAATTACCTGTTCCAGTCTGCTCCCAAGTACAAATAAAACCAGCATGTTATTCAGAAGATGTTCAATTCCAAAATGCAGAAACATACAGGTGAACAGTCTGTAATATTCTCCACCCTGAATGATCATTGGTGTAAAGGCAGCTCCACAATCCAGCATATGCATGGTATTCTGGGAGCTTCCTGTAAATTCCACGATCAAAAATACCAGAATATTCAACAGGATCAGTCCGGCAGTCACCGGCTCTTTGCGTAATTCTTCCACAGGTTACTCTCCTCTGTTTTTGTATTCAGAGAATACATATGTATTCTGCTGTTGTTCGTCTATTTTAGCAGATGCCGTTCCCTGTGGCAAGGCAACACTTCACCTGTGCTGTCCGAAATACTGCCTTCGAACCCTCATGTCCGGTGATTTTCTTTTCAGAAGTTATCTATCCCTTCAGAAATACATATCTTGCCTGAGCAAAATCCACCTGATCCTCATCCTGCAGAAAATATTCTTCCTCTGCCCCAAGCAGTCTGCCATTAACAGAAGTTCCATTCCTGGAATTCAGATCTGCCAGATAATAGTTCTCACCTGTTTTGCGTATTCTTGCATGCACCCGGCTGACTGTCGGAAGCGAGATCACTACATCCGAAGCCTGTTCCAGCTTTCCGATCACGGTCAGTTCCCGTTCCAGATAAACCGTCGGAAGTTCTCCGGGTTCCCGACTTACCAGGCTGGCTGTACCTGACAGCTGTCCTGCCGAAAGAACTACCGTTTCACCATATGTTTCCTGTTCTGCTGTATCCTCACCAGTTTTCTCACATTCCCATGAATTTTGTTCTGTACGGTTTTGTTTTTCACTCTTTTGCTCTATATCTTTTATTTCTTTTCTCCCTGTATTGTTTCTTTCTGTTTCATGTTTTTCTATATTCATTCCGGCGAGTTCCCGCTGTACTTTATTTCTCCATTCTGCAGACTGTTCCTGTTTTTTCTTCTTTTTTTCTTCCATCCAGGTCCATCCTGCCCCAACTCCCATCAGGAGTATTGCCGCTCCCAATACAACTTCTATTGGAATTTCCGGAAAATATCCCAGATAGCGGAAAATGAGAATTCCCAGCAGGAACAGAACCCCCACTGCACACCCGGCTGCAGGCTGCCACTTCCTGTCCTTTTTCTCCTTTTTTTCCTCCTGAAAAAATTGCGGTGGCTCCTCCATTTCTTCCACGTACTCTTCCTTATCTCTGATTTTTGTATCGCTCTCTGCAATTTTCTCTTTACTGTTCTCAGATCGATAAAGCAATTCCTTAATATTTTCCAGCTGCATCCCTGGCTCCATGGCTTTTCGGTAAATTCCATATCCAAGATTTACGGCTGTCGGATCCTCATGGTCAAGTTTGGGCAACAAATATTCGGTCAGTTCCCGAAACTGTTCCTGCACCGGACGGTGATAATCCGGCAGACAGCAGAACGAAACCTCTTTTTTCTCCACATCCAGAAAAATATATTCCGGGCAAAGCACCAGCTGTTCCGTATTCAGAAGAAACTCTGCCATTTCTTCTATTACATGGAGAAATCCTTTCAAAATCATTTCCAGATCTTCTCCCTGCAGTTTACGCTGTTCGTAAAAAGATGCCAGCGACTGCTTTGAAGTGATATCATAATAAAAGAGCCATGTTCCATCCAGTCCCTGCATGCGGCATTTTAATATAGAAGACATTATATTTCCTGTCAGGATCCGTACCTGATAAGAAGTGGTATTGATTGTTTCATCCCCATGGAGGATCAGATAATTATGACTTACATCTCTTTTATATTCTGCAAACATATTTTACACTCTCCTATATGATCCTGTACTCTTATTATTCTGTATCCTTCACGATTTCAGATGCTACTTTTACTTTGCGGATCCACTGCGCCGGACGAATGATCTTTGAACTGCCCTCCGTCCGCAGTACCCAGCGAAAACCTCCAAACCCAGCGATTGTATCTGCCTGATAGGAGACTTTTACTGTTTTTCCATCGCTGACCTGGTAAGACAGATTCTCTGCGCCAAAGAATCCCACATTTCCAAGTTCCTGTGCTTTTGCAGAAGCGGCTTCATATATCTGTCCGTTTTTTTGTACACCTTCTATACTTCCCGCCAGTGCCGCCTCGTACGCTGCAGCCGTCAGCCAGGAACGATTATGTACAAAGAAGGAAAGATATAAAACTCCCATTACCGTTATCAGCACAAGCGACATCACGCAGGCTGCCTCTATTGTAAAACTTCCTTTTCTGGCTTTCATAGCAATAATCCTCCCAGATATCCAAACAGTAAGAAAGGCACCAGTGGAATTTCTGTCTTGCGTCCTTTTTTGCATATAACCAGAAGGACTCCCGCATACACCGCTGCGATCAACATTCCGATACATGCCATTCTTACATACATTTCTGTATGCAGCATTGTTCCTAGTGCCAGAAAAATCCAGCCATCGCCCATTCCAATCTCTCCACCGGTCAGAACACTTACCGCCAGTATCATCAGGCTCACACCAAATGGCAGCAGCCAGTCTTCCAGTGGTCTTTCTGCATAAATGCTAAAGGCAAGACCAATGATTCCATAAGTACCTGTCAGCAACAGTGAAATTTCTTTTTTCTTCCAGTCTTTCCAGCCCATAACTGCCAGGAACAACACGGTCATTACTTCTCTGATCTGCATAATCCTCTGCCTCTTATCCACAGCTGCTGCAGGCATGCATTCCTCCAAGCTGTGATTCTTTTACCAGTTTTACAGTTCTTTTCAAGCCACTGCATGTAGCAAGATTGTGATATCGATTTCCCGAAGATGTAACATACACCACCCCGGATGGTTTCTGATTTCGACTGCAGCTTTCACAGGGACTGTACTTCTGTCCGCTGTCATTACGGGCATGCGTCAGAGATGAACCCGAAATCTGATTAATGGATACCTTCAGATAACGACATCCTGCCTTCTTATGGTATACCGTTCCCGTTTCTGTCACATACACCATTTCTTCCGGTTCTCTGGTCTCTCCGGAAAACGCTGTCTCATCAGCTCCTGTCCATGCATGGACTTTTACTGTGTTATGCATCCATACCTTCGGCAAAGGAACAAATGCTCCGATCGGAGTATATGCATAGACATCCGGCAATGTAATTTCTTCCGGTCCCTTTCCATCCAGCACATATGCATACATTCCGGCTTCTTTTGTCTTTTCACATAATGCCTGCAGATGTTCTGTCTGAATCCGGTAAATATCCATAAAAGAGATCATCGTCACCATTCCCAGCAAAAACATAGGAAGCACAAGTGCTGTTTCCAGCGCCAGACTCGCCTTTTTGTTCAAGGCACAGAAAGATACTTTTTCAGAAGATGTGTTTAAAAATAAATTTGAGATTCTTCTGACCATCGAGGAAGCCAGGATTCTGTTTTTAAGAGAGCATTTCCTTTCTTTTTTTATTTTTCTTTTCTTTTTTGCAGTCTCGTTTTTTTTGTTTTTCTTTCTACCTATCTTTGTGATAGTATTCCCATAATCTTTTTCCTTCTGAAAAAGCATCTTTCTGCACCTCTTTTCCGTGGGGCGGCTCGTCGCCGCCCGTATTTCCTTAAATCCATTTAAATCCAGTTTTTAAATATAACTGTACTGCCTTGTCACCGAAAAAGTCTGCTTTCGGTTTGCCTCTACATCCACAGATATTTCAGCCGCTTCTATGCAGCAGTCCAGCCGGAAACCTTCCTTTCCTTTTGTACTGCGGATTTCCACTTCGATCATGTCCATACCTCTTGTCAGCTTGACTGCTTTTGATTTTGACAAAAGCAGCACCTGCAGATAATCTTCATAGGACATTCCACCTTTCGCATCCCTTCTCTGGCTGTCCAGTCCCTCAAGGAGATTCGGCAGGTTTTCCAGAGAAAGCTGCCAGGTTGCTGCCGTCTTAGTCAATGGTACTCTGCCTCCATGAAACAGCTCCCGAAGATCCAGAATACTTTCTGCAAAGGACCAGCACAAAATCAGTGCCGCCTCAATCGCCACTGCTGCAGGCGGTATCAGAAATCCCGATGCAATTGCCAGGGCAAGTGCCTGAATCTGGGCCCTTTTTCCGGCATCCGCCATAAGACAGGATGCATTAATTCCCTCTCTGATCAGCAGAAGACGCTTTGCCACGGCTTTTAGATTTTCCTGATCACTTTTCTTTCCCGCCAGAAGATATTCCAGCTGATAATGCAGCCCTGCTTCAGAAGGAGAAATATAGTTTCCCAGATGCTCCATCAGATACTGCTGAAACAGTACTTTTGCTGATCCGGAATTATCTTTTCCCGTTTTCTGCGGCATCGCCATTCCCTGTTGAAGTGTTCTTCCTGATAACAGATCTCCATGTGAGATTTTCTGATCAGAAATTCCTTTTGATGCCGGAACGACCAGATCCAGAAGTCCCATACGCCGAATCCTCTGAATCACCGGAACTGGATTTACCACCTGCGGTTTTACCTCTCCATCTGAAAAACTCTCTCCCGAAGTGCCATCACCAAAATCTCCGGATTCTTCCTTCTTTGAAGCCTCTTTGGCTTCCTGGCTCTTCTGTGCCGCAGAATTCATTTCGGAATCATAATTTTCCAGTGTATTCCCTGCTTCCGCCTGTTTTCCATCTTTCTCTGCCTGCTTCACTTTCTGCTCTTTTTTCTTATATCGCTTCACAAGTGTCTGTACTCCCTGACTTCCAAGCGTATCTTTCATATAAGTGACTGCCTGCTGGTAAAAGACTTCGCCATCTTCATCTGTTGCCAGACGATATCCACTGAAACCACCCTGCCTGAGTTTCAGCTTCTGACTGTTCTGTTTCAGTATCGGTTTCATATAAGACTCAAAGTTATCATAAACTGCTGCCAGATTCAGATCTGTTCCTCCCTGTGTTCCATCCAGAAAAAACAGATCATAATTTTTCAGAAGAAAACGATCATATTGTCCAAACAAAGAATAAAGTCCAATATCCATACTGTTCAAAATCTGTGTTCTCGCTGCCGCTGCCTGCACAGATTGAATGCTCGTTGCAACCAGTGATAGCAGGAGACTTAAGATCAGCGCCAGAAAAACAGTAATACTGCCCTTTTTCTCCATCGGCTCTCTCCTTTCTTCATCAAATTGAATTACTCTGTTTTGTGATTTTACTTAAGATTGCCTGTACCAGATTTGTCAGCTGCTCTTTAAAAATAATGACAAGGCTGATCAACACCACCAGGATCAGAATAATCTCCACAACCCCTACTGCATCTTCTTCGTATACAAATTCTTTTGCTGTTTGCAGATAATCCCGCATTGTTTTACCTCCTCGTTTTTTATACAATCATCCATAGAACGACAAAAATGCAGGTATCATGATGATCGCCATCACCACCGCAAGCATCATGATCATTGGAACAAGCAACTTTGTTGCTGCTGTTTCCCCCATTACCCTTGCCTTTCTTTTTCTTTCATCCCATGCTTCCAGAGCTTCTTTTTCCAGAAGATCTGCCATCCTGTGTCCGCCTTTCTGGAGATTCTGAATCAGGATCGTAGAAAATGTTTTATATTTCATCTGTCCACACCGCTCTCCAAACCTTCGGTAAGCTTCCAGTTCTGCCACACCACTGTCCATTTCATGGCAGGTCGTCGTCACGGCTTCATATGCATATCGTCCTTCTTTCGGACAATTTCTCAGATAATCTGAACTGATCTTCTGAAATGCTCTGCGAACCGTCATACCTGCCTGGATCAGAAGTGTAAACTTCATGATCAGCGACGGATAATCCATCAGAAGCTGTTCTGCCCGTTTGGCCATCTCTTCCTGCTGTTCTCTCGCTTTTTTTAACATCAGCACGACTGCCGCAAACAGGGCCAGTGCTGCCAGAAGTGTTCCAGTACTCTCCCCGGGTTTCTGCCACTTAAGTGTCTGGCCATCCCAGGAATCCGGCAGATAATAATAATCCGGATCCTGTTTTTCCCTGTTATACTGTTCAATCACTTCTTTCAGCTCTTTCTGTCTCATTTCTTCCGGTGACTGCTTCACTTGTGCATTTTCCGCTTCCGTTTCTTCTGTCTCTTTTTCCGGAATCTGAACAGCAACTTTCTCCGGCTTCCCATCACCTACGGAAACCTGCAGTTCCTCCGTATAAGCCCCATCCTCACTCTTCTCGATTCTGTGGCCTTTCTGATAAATTTCACTGTTTCCATTTGTCAGTGTCATCGCCATTCCTGCCAGATTTCCACAGACGGCAACGATCAGAAACAAACGGAGGCTTTCTTTATCAGCAATACCATCCAGCCTGAGCCACCCTGCTTTCCAGACTAGCACAGTGCCAAACGCTGTCATAAAAATAATAAAATGTACCCACATACTGCTTTCTCCTACACTTCAATATCAACAATTCTGCGCCCAAGCCAGTAAGATAACACATAAATCCCTAGACAAAGTGTCATCGCACACATTCCAAAAAGATTTCCATACAGTACGCTTAAGAATCCCGGAGAGGTCAGTTTCAGGTAGAGAATGATTCCGGCCGGCATCAGACTCATGATCATCTGTTCTGCTTTCTTCGCCGCCAGCGTTGTCTCAATTTCTTTACGGACATCGATCTTGTCTCCAAGCATCCGCGCAGAAGTCTGTATGATCCGATTCATATCTCCACCGGTTCTCTTGGCGGTGTAAAATACTGCAGCAAAATTTTCCACATCTTCAATACCACTCCTGTCTCCAAGGCTCAGTAAAAGTTCCTCAACCGGAACACTGACTCTGAGCTGTGTTTCTATGTAATGAAACTCCTTCACGATATCTGTCTCTTTCGGATACAGTCTCTCCAGATCCCTGGAACATGCTGCCACTGCATTTTCGACAGAGTAACCAGCCTGTACAGCTACGCTTAATGCATTCAGTGCATCCTTGAACTGATAATTCAGTTTCCTTTTTCGTTCTCTGATCAATCCTTTCTTTTTCAGTCTCATAAACAGGACAGTAACAGGAACTGTCAGCAGCATCAGCCACCAGTTTTGATAAAACAGATAATCCATTGCTCCACAGAGCAGAATGCTCTGTATCAGATATTTCAGAATCTCTGTTTTTGAAAAATGATATTCCGCATAATTCTGTTTCATATAGTCACCCCTGCCCGTATCAGTTTTTCCCGGTTCAGAAGGGACGCAATCTGCACCAGCCCTTTTCCCTCCTGCCACTGATATAATGTCCGGGTTTTTATTTCATGATCTTCGAATCCACAGATTTCTGTTATCTCCAGTACTTTCCGGCTTTTATCCCGCATTCTTCCCAGATGGATCAGTATATCCACTCCTGAGGCAATCTGACGTCGAATCGCTTCCAGCGGAAGATCTACTCCCATCAAAGTCATTGTTTCCAGACGAGAGAGCATATCCTCGGCCGAATTGGCATGTGCCGTACTCAAACTGCCTTCATGACCGGTATTCAGTGCCTGTAGCATATCTACCGCCTCGCCTCCGCGAACTTCACCCACAACAATACGGTCCGGTCGCATACGAAGAGCGGTCTTGATCAGATCACGTATCGTAACTGATGTTGCACCTTCTGTATTTGCCATCTTTGCCTCCAGCCGTACCAGATTCTCAATACCCTGAATCTTCAGTTCGGCATTGTCTTCAATAGTGATCAGTCTCTCGTCACTGGGTATAAAATTGGACAGTGCTCCAAGAAACGTTGTTTTTCCACTTCCTGTTCCTCCGCCAATGACCATGGAATATCTTGCCCTGACCAGTGTTTTCAGAAATTCCGCACATTCCGCAGGCAGACTTCCAAGCGCGATCAGTTTTTCCATGGTGATCGGTGTATCCGGAAAACGGCGGATCGTCAGTATCGGACCATTCAATGCAACCGGGCGGACCACCGCATTCACTCTGGCTCCGTTCTCCAGACGGGCATCCACAATAGGCATTGATTCGTTGACCACCCGGTTGCATTTTCCGACGATCTGCTGGATCACATCTTCCAGCTTTTCTCCGGAAGTAAAGGTCTTTTCCCAACGGGAAAGCTTTCCGGCCCGTTCCACAAATATTGCATCCGGACCATTCACCATGATCTCTGTCACCGTTTCGTCCTCGATCAGTTCCTGCAGCACATCCAGTTTTCTTACAGAATGAAACAATTCCTGACGGAGCTGTACTTTTTCCTTCAGAGAAAGGCAGGAATCCCGCATCCTCTCCAGAATCAGTGTATCAATTTCTTCCAGGATCTCTTCATCGGTCAGTTCTCTTGCAAGATCCAGTTTTTCCATCAGAAGCATTCTCAGTGACTGAAAAGTTTCTCTGCTCATACCTCATCCTTTCCGAGCAGTTCTCTGACAAAATCGCCAAGCGTTCCCCAGATCAGCTGCTCTGCGCGAAACGGCTCTGCCAGGACTTCCTGTCCATACGGCAGATTCAGTTTTACCATACGGCTCAAAATCTGCGGATAATCCCGCACACTCAGAAGTTCTTCAAACTGTGCCAGTTTACTCCGTGACATTTTGTCTGTTTTTATCGGAGTATAAACCGTAGTACACATGTCCAGCATCTGAAAAACCTCCTCGATCCCGTTTCCTATATCAAGTACAATCGTCTCATAAGAACTGTGGAGAATGATTTCCTGCAAAAGATGTTCCCAATCCTGCCAGGAAGTTCCTCTGATATCCTCCGGTGACTGCACAGGTGGAATAAAATCCACGTTTCCCATACTCTCTGCCATTCCATTCATCTTAACTGCAATCCCTGTACTTCCCTGTTTTACAAAATACAGAAGATCACTGAGTGTATGTAAAAATTTTTTCTGCATCAGTTCTTCAAACCCGGCATACTCTTCCAGATTCAGATAAAGGACACTTTTTTCCCTGCCCAATATCTGCGCCAGTGTCAGTGCAAAGCAAGTCTGAAGGCAGCCTCCCAGCGGCGAATATACTCCCAGTATCTCCGTCGTCTTCTTTAATACTGGCAGCTGCGCCGGAAGAATTGCCTTCTCCGCACCATAACAGGCCATCACTTCGCGTACTACATCTGATGATGCCTGATATTTATACACACCAGTATACTTCTCCAGTTCCTTTGGCTTACTTCCCTCTGTCAGGATCACGATCTTACCAATATCCAGTTCTCCTACTTCCCGGCACATTGCCTCCGAAGAAATCAACAGCAACTCTACGGGGTTCTTCTTCACATATGCCACCAGACTTTCCACACTGGTAAAAGCCTGGATTTCAAAAGGGATATTTTTCTTCTGATTCAGATAGTCCATAAAGTTGCAGGCATACTCTGCCTCCAGATCACAGACTGCAAAAATTTGTTTTTTCAATACATACCTCCTGCATACAGCATCACACTCATAAAGACAGGAACCGTGAAATGAATATTTTCCCACGCAGTCCCATTTCGGTAATAAGCTTTCCGTTCGCCTGTCCGGATATACGTTTTCATATATTTGACCAAATATTGGATTCGCTGGCTGAAACCGCCGCACAAGATCAGAATGGCCAGTGAAAGCAGCCCTCCTGTCAGAAATGCATACCAGATACACCACAGAATATGTACTGGTCCCATAATTCCTCCCAGTACACAAAAAAGTTTGATATCTCCCGAACCAAGCATTCGGAAATAAAACAGCCATCCGAGAACCACCAGTGGAATTCCTGTACCTGAAATAAAAAATGCCGTTCCATTCCATCCTCCACGCCACAGATCATATACGAACCCGATCAGCATCGAAAAAAGGATCCAGCTGTTTTTTATTTTCATCTGATACAGATCCATTAAAACAGCAACTCCGGTGATCGTCAGAAGCAGTATCCTGCCACCAATAACACCAATCACACTCCTTTCTGTATACAATTATCTCAATTATAAAAAAGGGATTTCCGTCTGAACCGACGGTTATGAATACCAGAAGATCTCTGGTGAGTTTTATTATAGAACGGACCGTGCCGTTTTGTAAAGAAGATTCGTTCGCCAAATTCTCTGTATTTCCGACATTTATGCACCGGACTTGCGGTTGCACAATCCGCCTCTGTTCGGTATAATAAAAAGCAACAGCAAAAGGGAGGCTTTATCTTCATCATGGAAAAAAACATCAAAAAAATCGAAGATATGTCGCTGAATGCCTGGCCATCTCACAAAATGGAGCTTTACGATGGCTGGATCCTGCGATTTTCTTATTTCTATACACATCGTACCAACAGTGTGGAACAATTTGGAAACTCTACGCTTCCATGGCGTGAAAAGGTTGCCTACTGCGAAGATGTTTACAAACGTCTGGGATCTCCTGCTATCTTTAAGATCAGTCCGCTGGTATCTCCGGATTTTGATTATACTCTCGAAAACCGCGGTTATGAGATCCAGCATGTAACTGAAGTCATGACGCTTCAGCTGAGTGATGCACGTCTGGATGCGCCATATTCTGCCGTAACGATCACGGATGAGATTCCGGATATCTGGATCACAAGTCTTTTTGATCTGAAAGGAATGACAAACCCGATCCACCGGGCCGTTGTTCCTTCTATGTATCGTGCCATTCCCAAAGAAACGATCTGTGCTTCCATCTGGAAAGAGGGGAAGATCATCGCTACAGGACTTGGTATCCTTGACCGTGACTACATCGGAATCTACGCGATCCATGTAAAGGAAAAATATCGCGGACAGGGATTTGCACGCCAGATCTGTACTGCACTTCTCACGGAGGGCATGAAAAAAGGTGCTGAAAATGCCTATCTTCAGGTCGTTCAGGGAAATACCGCTGCCAAACGACTGTATGCATCTCTTGGCTTTACTGATTTTTATACGTATTGGTTCCGTGTGCAGCCTAAAGCTGTAACACAGAAAGGAGTTTCATGAAAAAAATACTGGTGGTCTGTATCGGATCACTTTTTCTGATCACTTTATCCGGCTGCAGTCTGGGAGATATTGTTGATCGTTTCTCAGATTCAGAAGATACACAGATTCAGGACATCAATCCTGGAAGCACCCGTGTATATATGGATGAGATCCGGGGTACTCTTCAGTATTTTACCGGTAATCAGCTTACTCTTCTCAGCGGATCGGATAACTATGTCTTTGATATTTCCCAGGCAACTCTGGAATGTTCAGACGGAATGCTCTGTGGCGATGCTGTCAGCGTAATCTACGAAGGGCAGCTTGACAGTACGGATACAGGCGCTGTCCGCGTGCTCAAAGTTGTTGACGACTATCATGATACTTCCGAAGTAAAAGAAGGAACTACGCGTGGACAGGTTCAGAATCTGACCGCCAATTCCATTACGATCAGATCTAAAGGTGGAAAAACCGTTACTTTCCCGATCACAGGAACAGAACAATATTATCAGGGCGGCATCAAAGCCGGCAATTGGGTTTATCTTCACTATAAGGGAGATTTTGGTCCAGCTTCAGCCGATGATCCAAATGTACTTGATGGTTCTCAGATGAAAATCTACAGTGTTTCTGATATTGATCCGCTCAATGTGCCTGCACCCACTCCTACTCCTGCACCTCAGGAGGGAGTTGAGATCAAACCGGAAAACAAACTCCGGGCTGTGATCCAGAACATTCAGACAAATATCCTTCAGGTATCCCCAGAGAATACCACAAACATCCTGAATCTGGACATGTCTGCAATTCCCTGTTATTTCAGTGGTGGAATCGAATCCGGAGCACATGTAAATGTAATTTATACCGGAGACTTCAATGGAACAACCCTTGATGGACTCACAATCCTCGGTATCACCGGAGATATCCCGGAAAACTTAAGTGAACGCAATACCGGCTTCACTATTTCCGGAGAAATTACTGCATCCACTGCCAACACCATCACCCTTCTGACTTCTGATGGCGTGCGGATCACCTGCAATACAGAAAGTGCCTCTAATGAATCCACTGGCGGACTTCTTACCGGCAGTTCCGTGAAGGTCACTTTCAACCCGGCCGATTCCAGGCAGACCAATATCTATACTGCATTAAAAATAGAAGACCTGTGAGATGATTTCTCACAGGCCTTTTTTACATTATTTTCTACGGAATCTTTCCCGGATCTCACATTCTCCATCCTGCAGCCACTCCCGCACTTCCGGTCTATCTCCCAGGATCTGGCAAAAAGCTTCATATTCCTGGCAGATTCCTTTACCATGTGACACCATATAGGCACCGGCATCGCTGCCGGGTGCTACCTTTACCTTCTTTGCAAACGCAAGACGTACCAGGTTCTCTGCCTGTACAATGATCGGCCTGAGGACCTCATCATCATACCTCCCACATCCGAGCAGATTTCGTACTGTTACAAGTGTCGGAACCCATACAGTATCACTGTCAGCAAGCATGGACAGCGTTTCTTCATCCATATAATTGCCATGTTCCAGGCTGTCCACGCCGGCTGCGATCGCAGCCCTCGTTCCATATACACCATTCGTATGACTCATGACCGCAAATCCTTCCTCATGGGCAATATGTACCATTTCTTTTACTTCTTTGGCCTCCAGCGGTTCTCCTGTCACTTTGCCGTGATTCTTAAAATCCAGAAGTCCTGTCGTCATGATCTTGATGAAATCTGCACCTGATTCTTTTGCCTCCAGAACTCTCTGATGGAACTCTTTCAGATCATCAAATCCACGTCCCACAATGGAGCCATAATGCCCGTTTTTGTGAATAGCAAAAACAGGAGTACGGTAATCAATTCCATACTTCGGGGCAAGTCTGGATGCCAGCATTGCCACTCCATAAGGATCGCCACCATCTCTCACAAAAGAAACTCCTGATTCCTGATATGCGCACAGGCATTCCCGGACAGCTTGTTCGTTGGCTCCTTCTCTGTGCAGATTCACCGCAGCCCGATAGTTTATACCATTCATCAATGCATGTGCGTGACATTCTCCAAACATCTTCTCTTACCTCAGATCACTGTTTGAAGAAGTGACGGATCTCATCTTCTGATGCCTTGACAGATCCCTGTACAAAGAATGGTTTTCCACCGCCGCGTCCATTTAATGCCGCATTCATCTCTTTTGTAAACTGACGCAGATCACCATTCTGTTCTCCTATCGCATATTTGTAACTTCCATCTCCATTTGCAGAAAATACGGCGCAGCATCCGCTGCATTTCTGCATAACCGCATCTGCCATTCTGCGTACCTGATCAGCTTCCAGTCCCTCATGGAAAAGAAGCACGCTTCCTGCATCTTCCCAGTTCTTTGCCTCTACTGTACAGAGTTCATCAAACATGTGGTTCACCTGGCCTTTGAGACGGAAATTTTCATCCTGCAGACGTGCCACTGCTGCCGCGGTCTCTCCAATCTTTGCAGAAAGTTTCATGGATACCTGACGGTTTTGATCATTTACCATATTCAGATAATCCATCACTCTCTTTCCACAGATCATGGTCAGACGGATCCCCTCATGGAAGTTTTCTACTGTCAGGATCTTGACTGCGCCAATCTCACCAGTATGTGTCACATGTGTTCCGCAACATGCACAGAGGTCGGAGCCCGGAAAACGTACCAGGCGCACCTGTCCGGTCAGTTCCTTCTTGCTTCTGTAATCCAGTTTGTCCAGTTCTTCTCTGGATGGGTAAGTAATCTCTACTTCACTGTTTTCCCAGATCTTACGGTTCGTCTCTACCTCAATTTCAGCAAGCTGTGCCTCACTCAGTACGCCGCTTAAATCTACTGTGATCACATCACTGCTCATATGGAATCCGACATTGTCGTATCCGTAAGCTTCATGTACAAGCCCGCTGACAATATGTTCACCGGAATGCTGCTGCATCAGGTCAAATCTTCTGTGCCAGTCAATCTTTCCGGTAACATCACTGCCTGCTTCAATCGCTTCTTTTGTATAATGGATGATCTCTCCATCTTTTTCATGTACTTCCAGAACTTCCACATCATTCAGTATACCCAGATCATATGGCTGTCCGCCACCTTCCGGATAAAAAGCTGTCTGGTCCAGAATGATCTCATAACCTTTTTTTCCTTCTCTGCATTCCAGAACTTTTGCGGTAAATTCTTTTGTATATACATCTTCATAATATAATTTTCTTGTCTCACTCATTGCTGTAATATCCTTCTTTCTTATGTTTTAAGAAATGATTTGTTTCTGTCTTTTCTGCACTTTAGTATACCACAGCTTCACTTTCCTGAACAGAAAAATACTGCTTTCAAAAACGAAAAAAGACAGGCGAGCATAACGCATCGTCTGCCTTCTCTCATATATTTTAATTAAAAGGTAAGGGTGTATTTTTCAACGCTTATCTGAGCTTTTCCATCTGCTGCAAAGCTGATATTATCTGCTTTCTGAGGAGTAAACAATACCATTGTTGCAGTCTGACTTCCGTCATTGATAAAAATCTCTACGCTGAATCTGTCCATGAGGATTCTCAAAGTCACTTCACCGTCTGCCGGTTTTACCTGAATATCTCTTGTATGAAGGATGTCATACATATATCCACTGCGGCTGCGGTCAAGAGAGAGAACTTCTCTTACCGGATCATAAGTGATCGTAGAATCATAGGTTTCATCAGCAGCAAGCTTAATGGTGAACTTTTTGAACTCATCTGTTACCTTCAGCTTCACTGTCATATCAAGCACACGTCCGTCTACACCATTCAGAACAGTTTCATCGGAGATTTCCACATCCTCATAGTGAACATGTTCTCCACGATAATTTTCAATCTCACGAACCGGCTGCTGAATGAGTTTTCCATTACGGTAATTGATTTCCCTCGGAACTGTCATCTGCCCGAAATATTTCACACCATCCGGAACAAATTTGGAATTCGGCCATGCCTGCATCCACGCGATCATCACGCGTCGGCCATCCGGTGTCAGCATACTCTGCGGAGCATAGAAATCAATTCCACTGTCAAGCGGCTGCACATCCTCTCTGATAAACTGATGTGTCTTTTTGTCATAAGTTCCTGTCAGATAAATGACACTGTGACCTACGTGGAACTTCAGACCATCCGGCATCATCGCCATCGGGCTTACGACCAGGACATGCTTTCCATCTACTTCATAGAAATCCGGACATTCCCACATTTTTCCAAGTTTTTCATCACTGTGGTCAAGTACGCATACATACTGCCACTGAAATGCATCTGTACTTCTGAAAAGAAGGATCCGGCCGTTTCCATCGTCCATCATATTTGCAACAACTGCATAATAAAATCCATCCTCATCTTTCCAGATCTTAGGATCACGGAAATCAACTTTGCTTCCGCCTACGGGAATATCATCTCCGGTAATAACCGGATTCTTTTCATATTTCTCGTAATCTGTTCCATCACCCACTGCCAGACACTGTGTCTGGTGTGTTGGAAGTTCTCCATTGGCCATTGGAATATCACTTACATATCCAACACCTGTATACATCAGAAGATGTCGGCCATCCGGAAGCTCAACACCACTTCCGGAGAAACATCCGAAATTATCATAGGATTCTTCCGGAACCATGGCAAGTGGAAGTCTCTCCCAGGTGATAAGATCCTTACTTGTCACATGTCCCCAGTGCATCGGCCCCCATTCATTAGAATACGGATGATACTGATAAAACAGATGATATTCATCTTTATAAAAGGAGAATCCATTTGGATCATTGATCCATCCGGAACCACCTGTCACATGATAGCAGGGACGTTCTTCCGGAGAAATTCTTTTTAACTGTTCCTGCTCAAATTCTCTTGCCCTCATTAATTTCTCTTTACTCATAATACTTTATCTCCCTGTTATTACTGTTTTCCATCAACCTTTAATTCCTGATGATGCAATGCCTTCAACATAGTATTTCTGCATGAAGATAAACATAATGATCATCGGGATTGCAGATACGACAAGGGCTGCCATGATCGCACTGTAATGTACCGGCTGTGTTCCAAAAAATGACTGAACTGCAAGCTGGATCGTACGCTTATCTTCTCCTGTCATAACGAGGAATGGCCACATAAAATCATTCCAATGTGCTACAAAATCAAGAATAAATACAGTTGCGTATACTGTTTTGGAGATTGGCATAACGATCTGGAAAAATGTTCTGATCGGACTACAGCCATCAATTGCAGCCGCTTCAATCAGATCATCCGGAACGTCACAGAAGAACTGTCTGAACATATAAATAGAAAAGCATTTTGCAACAAAAGGAACAACCAGTGCTGCAAGTGTGTTTACCCAGCCGAGCTGAGACATTTCAATGTAAAGTGGGAGCATGATTGCTTCCATCGGCAGTACCATCAGTGCAATTACAAGATTCAGAACTGCACCTTTTCCTCTGAATTCAAATTTAGCCAATGCATAACCGCACATGGAGTTTACAAGCAGATCCAGAACAAGGATCAGTGCAATATAAAGCAGTGTATTTTTAAATACCAAAGGCATATTCAGTCGTGAAAATACTTCTGCATAGTTATTTAAGGATGCCTGAACCGGTAAAAAAGTAGTCAGCGAATCCATATTTGCAAAAATCTTAGCTTCTGGTTTCAGTGATGCGGAAATCATCCAGATCAGAGGAGATACAAAGATGATACCGATGATAATATTTCCAAAATAGAACATGAATTTTCCAAATGCATTAGAAAACCTCATTGATTTTTTCATATTTATATCCTCCTTTCTCAGTCTGTTGCCGCAGTTACTTTCTTCATCGCCATAGACATACATACAACGATCACAAAGAATACAGCTGCGATCGAGCAGGCATAACCAAAGTTACCTTTCTGGAAGCCCTGTGTATAAATGTAATACACAAGAGTCTTTGTGGAGTTTTTCGGTCCACCCTGTGTCATGATATATGGCTGTGTAAAAAGTTTCATTGCCTGGATCATAGTGATCATAATTACGTATTTAATAGTTCCCTTCAGTCCCGGGAGCGTGATGTAAAGGAACTGTTTAAACTTGGTTGCACCATCTACAGATGCTGCTTCGTACTGGTCCCTCGGGATTCCCTGAAGACCTGCCAGGAAGATCATCATCTGATAACCGGCACCCTGCCATGCAGACATAAAGATGATGGAGTTCATCGCTGTATTTGCATCACTCAGGAATTTGATCGGGCTCATTCCAAGAGATACAAGGATTGAGTTGATCAGACCTGTATTTGGATTTGCATTGTAAAGTACTGACCACAATACGGAGATAACTACCATGGATGTAAGCTGTGGTGCAAAGTACATGGTACGGAAGACTGCCACTCCACGGAACTTCTTTGAAACCAAAAGTGCAAGAGCGAGCGCAAGTGCACACTGACAAGGAACAACAATTACTGTAAAATAAACGGTATTTTTTAATGCAAGCCAGAAGTTTTTATCACTGAAAAGCTTCTGATAGTTTTCAAAACCGATAAATTTCATTGCATCAGGTCTCATGATCTGATATTTAAATCCTGAAAAGTATACGGTATAGATCATTGGTACAACAAGAAATGCAATCAGAAGAATTACTGCCGGTGCTACGAATATATATGCAGCTACTCTTTCATCACGTTTACGGCCGGTAAGCTTCTTTTTTTCTGCCTTTGCCATTGCCTTTCCCCCTTTTCCTTTTTAAGAAAAAGCAGAGCCGCACCGCTTTTATGCCGATGCGGCTCCGTCTTCATTAATTTTCTTATTCAGCGTAATATGTTTCGTAGTCTTCTGTAAATGTGTCAACTGCTGTATCAAGCTCGGACTGAACATAATCTGTATCTACTTCTTCATTACTTGCTGCATCAGAGAAAATGTTTGTCATTGCTTCTGCGTAGGCAGATGAGAATGTAGCATAGGATGGTGTTCTAGGACGCGGAACTGCTGTGTTTTCAAGCTGATCTACAATAAGAGCTCTTGCTCCTTCTTTGTACTCAGTCATTGCTTCTGTTTCATAAGCAGAAGAACGTGTTGCAGGTTTTGCAATTGCTGCTGCATATGTTGCTACGTTGTCTGTGTTCATCAGCCATGCCAGGAATTCACCAGCTGCATCTGCATTCTCGCAGTCTTTAGAGATTGCTGCAGACCAGTCACCGCATGGAGAAACTGCTTTTTTAGTTTCAGCATTTACCGGATAGTAAGTTACACCCCAGTCAAAGTCAGCATTCTGTTCAAGTGTTGCAATTTCCCATGAACCACCGAGCATTGTTGCACATGCGCCATTGAGGAATTCGTCTGTGATCGGTTCAACGTTTGCATATCCTTTAGCGATCAGATCTGCAAGCCATGATGTTGTGTTTACTGCTTCTTCACTGTTCACATATCCATCGGCTTCTTTTCCATCTTCGCTGATATAATCTTTTCCAGCGGAAAGATACAGCGGTTCAAGAGCATATGGCAGTCCTTCGCCGTGATCCATGATGATGTGTGTTCCTACATAATCATCTGTTGTACATTTTTCAGCGATTTCAGCAACTTCATCTGTTGTCAGTGGGTTTTCAAGTGTACGGGAGTCAAGATCGTCTGTATCTACACCACATTCTTTGAGGTAATCTTTGTTGTAGTAGAATGCTACAGAAGATTCTGTTGCACCTACAGCATATAATTTGCCATCATATGTATTCTGCGTCATTGAAGAATTTACGAAATCTGCTTTATCCTCATCTGTAAAATAATCATCAAGCGGAACTGTGATGCCATTAGCTGCATAGTAGGAAACCTGAGGTCCGTCTACATAGAAGATATCCGGAAGATCATTAGAGGTAACTGCTGTAGCAATTTTGTTATCATAAGCATAAGAATCGGAACGGTCGATTGCTTCACGGCTTACCTGGATTTCTGGATGATCTTTATTCCACTCTGCAATCTTATCTTTCCACCATGCTTCAATTGCTTCTCTGTCAGTAGGACTCCAGATTGTGATATTTGTTACATCGTCTGCGAATACCGGTACAGTTGTTACTGCTCCGGAAATTGCAAGTGCTGCTGCCATTGCTAAACTAATGGTTTTTTTCATTTTAATTATCCTCCTTTTAAACTCTGTTTCCACCGCGCGAAAGGAAATATTGTAGAACGCGTTCCACGTGCTTTAAAAAAATTTTTTCGTTCTTAGTACTTTTTAATTGTTTGTGTGGAAGCCGTTCCATATCGTGTTTTTATAATATCCTTTCTATCCTGATTTGTCAACCGATATTCCACAAAAATCCTTCCAAAAACACATTTCCGTGCATTTTTATAATTTTTTATATTTGTTTTTGTATATTATGCACAAGCTAAAACGACATAATTTTAACAAATTCTCAGCATAATATAAAAAGCAGATAAAGGCAATTTATGCTTTTATCTGCTTCTGAAAAATCTGCTTCATTATATGTAATTCCTAGATTTCTCCGGTAATTTCCACCGGATAGGTGCTTTGACCCTGCTGTAACTCCACTGATAGTACCTTTCTGTGTGGAACGCGTTCCTTTCCATCAATCAAATCCAGCACGGTTCTCGCACAAGATTCTGCCAAAAATTTAACGTTTTGACAGATTGCTGTCACCTCCGGATAGCAAAGCCTGCTGACATCCATTCCATCGTAAGTGATCACTTTCAGATCTTCCGGCACTCTTTTTCCTGCCTGTATTGCAAGATGCATATAACACAGTGCAGGCTGATCTGCCGCAAACACACCATCAGCATCCGGATATTTTTCTATTGCTTCTTTTGCAGCGTCCCAGTAGGACTGATGGTCAAATTTATTCCATTCCATCTCGATATTCAAGACTTCTATTCCATGTGCTTTCAATGACTCTTCAAATACTGTATGCCTGTCATTGGCAGCTACGTTCGGTGCGATACCTGTTATTTGTATGATCCGCTTACATCCGTTTTTGATCATGATCTCAGCTGCAAGCTTTCCTCCATACAGATGGTCTGACCCAATTATAGGAATTTCCGGTCCGAAATCCTGATCCAGAGCAACTATCGTATGCTTTCTGTTCGCATATTCAGTTTTATGGAGTGTATGTGCACCGGTAATGATCCCATCTACCATATTTCGGTCGAGCATATTCAGATAATCACGCTCTCGATTACTGCTTCCGACCGTATTACAGATCATTGTTTTGTATCCCAGTTTATAAAGCGAAAGCTCTGTTTCCCGTGCGAACGCGGAGAAAAAAGGGTGGTCAAGATCCGGAATCAGAACACCTATTATTCCTGTCCGATTACGAAACAGATTTCTTGCCAGTTCATTTGGTGTATATCCCAGTTCTTCGATTGCCCGTTCTATCTTTTTGCGTGTATCAGCAGACACATATCCGCTGTCATTGATAACTCTCGACACAGTACCGACTCCTACTCCGGCTCTCTGCGCCACATCTTTCATACTTGCCATTCTTACTTAACCTTTCATACTGCCAGTTACCGTTCACAGTAACTGTTCCTGTCAATAATACCAATTTTCTTCCTTCGCACGGTTGAAATCGCATTATAGATTTTAATATCGTATAAGAGAGTATAACACAGCCAAATTTTCTTTACAATTAACATAATGCGCTATATATGGAGCCATTTTCGTTTTTTCGTCAAAAAAAGAGAATCACTATATAATAGCAATTCTCTTTTTAACTCTATTTATGGCCTTTGGAACCCTGATATCATTTTAATTCTTTTGTTACACGGAGCCGGGTCATGGCTCTTGCAAGCGCAGCCTGACTTCTGTGATATTCTACAATACTCTGCTGCTGACGGAGCTGCTCTTCAGCACGATCACGAGCCTCTTCAGCTCTTCGGATGTCGATTTCCTCCGGACGTTCTACCGTCAGACAGAACAGTTTTGCACGGTTGTTGATCATCTCTACAAACCCGGAACTCACTGCCACTGTCTCCCAATTTCCTTTCGCATCCTGAAAACGAAGCTCTCCCGGAACAATGGCACAGATCATATTCGCATGATGAGCAAGAAATTCTTTCTGTCCATCTTCCGCCGGTATGATCAGTGACTGCGCTCTTCCGGAAAAGAACTGTCTGTTTGCAGCGTATATCTCAAGACCGAATGTATTCTGCATAAGCCTCACTCCTTACTGTTCCAGAGTTTTTGCTTTTTCAACTACTTCGTCTATAGTTCCTACATTGAAGAATGCGTTTTCCGGATATTCATCCATCTCACCATCGATGATCATCTTGAATCCACGGATTGTTTCTTTAAGCGGAACATATTTTCCAGGAATACCTGTGAAGTTCTCAGCTACATGGAACGGCTGAGAAAGGAATTTCTGGATCTTTCTTGCACGGAATACAGTATTTTTATCTTCGTCAGAGAGCTCTTCCATACCAAGGATTGCAATGATGTCCTGCAGCTCTTTGTATTTCTGAAGGATTTCCTGTACACGGCGTGCTACTTCGTAATGCTCTTCACCTACAACATCTGCTTCAAGAATACGGGATGTAGATTCCAGTGGATCTACGGCCGGGTAAATACCCTGCTCAACGATCTTACGGGAAAGAACTGTCGTTGCATCCAGATGTGCGAATGTTGTTGCCGGTGCCGGGTCAGTCAGGTCATCGGCCGGTACATAAACTGCCTGTACAGAAGTAACGGATCCGGATGTTGTGGATGCGATACGCTCCTGCAGTTCACCCATCTCTGTAGCCAGAGTCGGCTGGTAACCTACTGCGGAAGGCATACGTCCAAGAAGTGCGGATACCTCGGAACCTGCCTGTACAAAACGGAAGATATTATCAATGAAAAGAAGGACATCTCTATGTTCTGTATCACGGAAATATTCTGCCATAGTAAGACCTGTTTCCGCAACACGCATACGGGATCCCGGCGGCTCGTTCATCTGTCCGAACACTAAGGCTGTTTTCTTAAGTACGCCGGATTCTTTCATTTCACTCCAAAGGTCATTACCCTCACGGGAACGTTCACCAACACCGGTGAAAATAGAATATCCACCATGCTCGGTAGCGATATTCTGGATCAGCTCCTGAATCAGGACTGTCTTACCAACACCGGCACCACCAAACAGACCGATCTTACCACCCTTTGCGTAAGGAGCAAGAAGGTCGATGACTTTGATTCCTGTTTCCAGGATCTCAACTGCCGGTTTCTGTTCTTCAAAACTCGGCGGATCTCTGTGGATTACCCAATGCTCTGCATCATCCAGAGATTCTCCACCATCTACTGTCTCCCCGAGAACGTTGAACAGTCTTCCCAGAGTACAGTCACCTACAGGAACTTTGATTCCACTTCCTGTAGCAATTACTTCTCTGTCTCTCTGAAGTCCCTCACTGGCACTCAGCATGATGCATCGAACCACATCATTTCCCAGATGCTGAGAAACTTCCATAACACATTTTTTACCGTTGTTTTCAACTTCAAGAGCATCTTTGATATCCGGCAGATCTCCATCTTCAAAAACAACATCTACAACAGGTCCCATGACCTGTACGATCTTACCTTTACTCATTCTCGTCACTTCCTTTTCTGGGCCTTTGCACCGCTACAAACCTCTGTGATCTCCTGTGTGATCGCTGCCTGACGTGCCCGGTTATACTGAATCGACAGATCCTGAAGCATTTTCTTTGCACTGTCCGTAGATGACTGCATAGCGGTCATTCTGGCATTGTGCTCACTGGCATATGCTTCAACCAGACATCCATAGATCACACCTGTCAGATAGTTTGGAATCATGATATCCAGCACGCCATCTGCGGAAGGAAACATTTCGATTTCTTCCTGATGAACTTCTGCCGGCATCTCAAGCGGTGAAAAGCTGGTCTTTTTTAAAGGAAGAAGCTGCATATTTACCGGTTCCATCACAACTGCATTCTGCATCTGTGTATAGATGATATGCACCTCGTCCACTTCTCTTTCCAGAAAGCCTCTTATAACTTCCTCACTGATCATTCTTGCCCTGTGCATGGTTGGCTTCTGTACAGTATAACGGAAGCTTCCATCCATATCGACATCTTTTTTACTGAAATACTGTCTTCCTACAACACCAAGGACATACAGTTTATGGTGGCCAGGAGTATTGGCCATAAATTCCTCTGTCATCTTGGTAATATTGTGGTTATAGGCACCTGCCATACCCTTATCACCTGTTACCACAATCGTCGCAATCTTACGTTCCTCTGTAGGAATCAGGTGGCGGACACTGAAAAACGGATGCTGTATATCCGGGATATGTCGGAGGATACGTGCGATCGCACTCTGCATATTGTAGAAATACGGCTCGGTATCCGACAGTATCTTTTTGGCTTTTTTCATTTTGGAAGAGGAAATCATATACATGGCATTGGTAATTTTCATTGTGTCCTGGACACTGCTTATCCTGCTCTTTATTTCTCTTGCATTTGCCATAAATTCCTCCTGCCGGTTACTGTCTCTGACAAACTTGTCATTTCACAGTAATCGCATTCTTTACAAATAATTTATTTGGTAGCTGCACGATCCCTGAACTCATCTGCAACCTGAAGGATCTTTTCTCCCAGTTCATCACTGAGTACCTTGGTCTCTTCGATTTCTTTACCGATTTCCGGGTAAACATTATCGAAGTATGCCAGAAGATCTTTCTGATACTGTTTCACATTCTTTTTATCCACATGAACCATTTTTTTATGAGTTGCTGTCCACAATGTAATTACCTGTTCGTGAAGTGCAAGTGGATTACACAGCGGCTGTTTCAGAAGTTCCATCAGGCATCCGCCGTATGCCAGCTGTGCCTTTGTTGCTTCATCCAGATCGGAACTGAACTGTGTGAAGACTTCCATCTCACGGTACTGAGCAAGATCGATACGAACACTTCCGGATGCTTTTTTCATTGCCTTTGTCTGGGCTGCACCACCAACTCGTGATACAGAAAGTCCGACGTTTACGGCCGGTCTCATACCGGAGAAGAACAGGTCGCTCTCCAGGAAAATCTGACCATCTGTAATAGAAATTACGTTGGTCGGAATATATGCAGATACATCACCTGCCTGTGTCTCGATGATCGGAAGAGCTGTAATAGAACCGCCTCCCTTTTCATCGCTCAGACGGCTGGATCTCTCCAGAAGTCTGGAATGCAGGTAGAACACATCACCAGGATATGCCTCACGTCCCGGAGAACGTTCCAGTAACAGGGACAGTGCTCGATATGCTACTGCGTGTTTAGAAAGGTCATCATATACGATCAGCACATCTTTTCCCTGATACATAAAGAACTCAGCAAGTGCTGTTCCTGCATAAGGTGCAATGTACTGAAGCGGTGCACAGTCACTGGCTGTTGAGGAGAATACTGTTGTGTACTCCATCGCACCGTATTTTTCGAGGTTGGATACAACCTTTGCAACGGTAGATGCCTTCTGTCCGATTGCTACATAAATACAAATTACATCCTTTCCCTTCTGGTTCAGGATCGTGTCGATTGCGAGTGAAGTCTTACCGGTCTGTCTGTCACCGATGATCAGCTCACGCTGTCCACGGCCAATCGGGAACATGGAATCCAGAGAAAGGATACCTGTTTCCAGCGGTACAGTTACGGATTTACGGTCGATGATTCCTGGTGCAGGATTCTCTACCGGGCGATATCCTTCTTCTTTGATCTCGCCTTTTCCATCTATCGGAGCACCAAGGGCATTTACGATTCTTCCTACATATCCATTACCAACAGGAATACCTGCCTGTTTTCCGGTTCTGGTTACTTTGGTTCCCTCTTTGATTCCGGTATCTTTACCAAACAGGATGCATCCCATGCTGTTTGTACGGATATCCTGAACCATTCCCTTGAGTCCGTTTTCAAATACTACAACCTCACCATACATGGCATGGTCAATTCCATAGACAGTCGCAATTCCGTCACCTACAGAAATAACCGTTCCCACTTCCTGGTTCTGGCTGATCTCATCATAATTTTCTATTTCTTCTTTTAGAATAGAAATAATCTCATCTGGGTTGATTGCACTCAACGTGTTCACCTCCGGGTCAGTTTCTGTTGTAACATACGGTAACGTCCCCGCATGCTCCAGTCAAATTCACGTCCGTCTGCCTGGAGGACAAATCCTCCGATCAGACTTTTGTCTTCTATCATCTCTATTTCGGCCTGTTCAGCCTGAAATTCCCGGCACAAAAATGCTTTGATGCCTTTCAGCTGTTCATCCTTCGGCGGTGTTACATAACGCATCACTGCATGCAGGATGTTCTTATGTCTTCTGCAGATTTCTTCATAATTTTCAAAGATCTCATTCAGAAGACCGATGTTTCTGTGTCTGCAGGCAACCTTAATGAAATTCTTCATCTCATCAGGGATCACTCTGTCGATCACTCTGCTCTTTGCTTCAAAAGGCACCAGTGGGTTCTCAAGGCTCTCTGCCAGCCCCGGAACCTCACGGAATATTTCTTTTGTTGTCTGTACGGCTTCTGTCGAAACAGAAAGCTCGTACAGTGTTTTTGCATAATTAACGGCGGTCGCTGTCATCCGGATCACCTGCTTCTTCTATAAATTGATCATATAAGGATAAATCCTGATCTGCTCCACTGTCCTTACCAATGATCTTAGCTGCAGCTTTCATAGCAAGCTCTGCAACATCGCCTTTCATCTGACGCATTGCATTCTCGCGTTCCATACGGATGTCTTCCTGTGCCTTTGCAAGCATGGCATCTACTTTTGCGGTTGTCTCTTCTACTGTATGGTCTGCCTGAGCTTTTGCTTCTTTTCTGGCCTGTTCCATGATCTGGTAGGATTCTTCTTTTGCAGATTTTAAAGCACCCTCATACTGTTCCTGAAGTGCTTTTGCATTATCCTGTCGTTCCTTTGCTTCTGCAAACTGCTGGTCGATCATCGCTTTTCTCTGGTCCATCACATTTATGATCGGTCCGAATAAAAACTTCTTCATCAAAAGATACAGAACCAACAGGTTGATGATTGTGAAGACAAGGTTGATATCAATCTTTATCACCTAGTCCACCTGCCTCTCTTATCCTGATTCATTCTCATTGTCTATATCTTTTCTATTAGCCCAGCATGATGATGATCAGAAGACCGATTACGAAACCGTAGATAGCTGTTGCCTCGGCAAGTGCACATCCTAACAGAAGGTTCTTACTGATCTTACTCTCTGCTTCAGGCTGTCTTGCGATTGCTTCTACTGCTTTTGAAGTTGCGAGGCCGATACCGATACCAGCTCCGATACCTGTAAGAACTGCGATTGCTGCTCCGATTGCTACTAATGTTGACATAATTTTTTCCTCCTCGATTGACAAAAATAATGAATTTTCTTAATTTGATATCTGTTTATCCTGATTATTCAATTGCTTCCTTGATAAACAGCGATGTTAAGAATACGAATACATATGCCTGGATGAATCCGTCAAAGAAATCAAAGTACAGGCTGAATGGTATGGGAAGAATTGCCGGACATATAAACTCAAGCAATTTCATTACTACGAAACTTCCCAGGACATTACCAAATAATCGCATACACAATGATGTCGGCCTGATCGCCAGTTCCAGAATGTTGATCGGAAGCATGATCGGAACCGGTTCTGCAAAACTATGCAGAAATCCTTTGAGTCCTCGTTTATGAAAACCAGAGTACTCGATCAGAATAATGCTCATGAGCGAAAGTGCTATGGTCACATTCATATCCTTGGTAGGTGGTGTGAAACCAAAGACACCTGCTATATTGGCAATTCCAATATAGATAACGGTAGACATCAGATAAGGGATATATCTTTTTCCCTCTTCTCCAAGAATTCCTTCAAAGAAATTCAAGAGAAAACTTACTCCTGATTCCAGAAGAAGCTGTTTCTTGCCTGGATTCTCAACCTTGAGATTACGAACCAGTATCAGTGAAAGTACTAACAGCACTGCCATGATCACCCATGTAACAACTACACTCTCTGCGATCGGCACTCCGCCAAACACCGGTATCGTAAAGGCAGTCTTGCTTTCCAGCTCTTCTGCCAGTGTGGCTGATAAATTTCCCGTCTTTCTCCCTCCTTTTCTCTCGACCGGATTGTCATTAAATTGGTATGACCGGTCTGTCTTTGTTGCACTTATTTTACGCTCTTTGTCAAAAAAAAGTCAATATCCATTCTCCCTATTTTGTCTCAAAATGGAATGCAAAATTATGCACATTTCACAATTATATTTAATATAACTTCATATTATAATTGATACTTCTCCATAGGACAAAACCGACAAGGAACCGTCTGCTTCCTCTACCTTCAGTCTTCCATCCGGGCATATTTCCAGTGCTTTCACTCTGCGGATCTTATCTCCGTCCGAAATACAGATTTCCCTTCCGGGCACAAGATTATGTTCTATATATTCCTGCGGAAGTCTCAGTTCTCTGGTTTCCTCAAGCAGGGCATTTACAATCTCTGCGGCCAGTCGGCTGCGGTCAAGCTCTCCCGCAGCTTCCCGGTTCTCATATATTCCACCGGCAATTCCTTTTAACGAATCCGGGTATCCGTCCGCTGCCTCAAAAATATTCAACCCGATTCCGACCACGGCAAATTCAATATTTCCACTCTCAAAGTCTGTGACTGCTTCTGTAAGAATGCCGCAGACTTTTTTTCCATTATGATAAAGGTCATTAACCCACTTAATATCCAGTTCAACTCCGGTAATTTTCTTTACTGCTCTGTAAACTGCCACTGCCGCCTCTGCAGTCAGAAGCAGACTCTCCTGAAGACTGCCTTTCGGTTCGAGGATCACACTCAGGTAGATTCCTGCATCCTGCGGTGAATAAAAACTGCGTCCCCGCCGGCCACGTCCTTCTGTCTGGCATCCCGCCAGCACAAAGCTTCCATGACCGGCTTCTCCGGTAATAGCAGCCGCTTTCGCTGCACGGTTCGTAGAATCCACTTCCTGATAAACTTTGATATAAACCTCCGGAAACGACAAAAAAGGCCGTATTGCTTCAACGGAAAGTCGATCATTCGCTTTCACCAGCATATAGCCTTTATTTGGTCCCGCCTCTATCATGTATCCTTCTTCCCGAAGAGATTTCACAGCTTTCCAGATTGCTGCCCTGGTACAGTGAAGCTCCTCGGCTAACTTTTCTCCTGAAAGGGTCTCACCCTTCTCTTTCTCCAGAATTTCCAAAAGTCTTGATTTAACGGTCATATTCTATTCTTCTCCATAATTCATCAGAGTATTCTTCATAAATGATATATATTCTCTGCGTACATTCTCCGGTGATATGATCACTGCCCCTGTTCCAAGGCTGGCCAGCCAGCCAAAGAATTTCGGACTGACACTGATGTGCGTCTGCATCGAAAAATGCTTTTCATCCCGGGGAATCAGCATGACATCCTGTCCAAAACGATCCAGGACCACACCAACAAAACGGTTTTCAAATTCCATCCGGACGGGAGTTTCTTTTCCTCCAAACATTCCAAAAGTTCCGGCTGAAAATTTCTCCATATCAAAATTTTGAAAAATGCTCTCTCCATTTCTTTTAGCTTTCTCAATATTCAGATGTTTGATCTTGTCAACACGATAATGTTTGACGATCTCACTTTTCTCGTCCATACCCAGCAAATAATAATTTTCGTTCTTCCAGATTAATTTCCACGGACTTACTCTGTATCTTTCTCCACCGCGTTTCTGTTTCAGATTCTTAGAAAAATCCCATTCATAATACAGGAAACCGATCTGATGGTTCTCCGCAATTGCATCATAAATCCCCTGAATATTCTGATATACTTCATTGTTCGGTGACTTCACTCCCGGTACTGTATAAGTCTGATACTGAAGTTTCCTCGCTTCACTGGCACTGGTCAGACTTTCCAGTTTGCGTAGAAGTTCCCGGGACTGTTTCTGCGTCAGGAATCTGGATGACTGCACTGCGTCCATCAAAATCTTCAATTCCGGAAGTTCAAACTTCCTGTCCGCAAGGAAATATCCCGAAGGACGTCCTCTTCGATTCTCAATCTTCATTCCGAACACCCTCAGTGTCTCTATATCATCGTAGACAGCCTTACGCTCCACACTGATTCCATAACTGTCCATATATTTTATGATCTCAGCTACGGATATCGGATGTTCTCTGTCCGTCTTCTCTTCAAATGCCTTCATCAGATATAAAATTTTGAGTTTCTGATTAAATGATCTCGGCATACATTCTCCCTTATTTATCTGCCAATGCTATAACTACACCTGAATATAATACCATAAAGCCAAGTGCCAGGGCAATCCTGTCTGCAGAATGAAAATCCAGTTTCAAAACCATCGCACCCATGATCATGATCTCTATTGTAACGATCGCCCCTAATACCATCGCCATGATACTGGAAAATTTCCTGCGATTCTTCTTTCCGTGACTTCTCTCTGCCCTGTAAACTCTTCCTTCTGCATTTGCTGTGTTGACCATCGTGGTTTCCTCCCTTTATACCGAACATGTTTTCCGAACATTTGTTTCTTATATTGGGAGTATCTCATATTTAATGTACGATAAAACGGGACAAATCATTCAAAAGCAAATATATGTTCGTTTTTATGCAGAAAAATTGATTTTTCTGACATTCCAGTTTCCATTGTCGATTTCCATAAGAGCCATGGTGACTTCTCCGCCAAAACGACTCCTGCCACAGCTTCCCGGATTCAACCACAGCCGTCCATCGATCATTTTTTCAAAATAATGATGACTGTGTCCGAAAATAACAACCTGCGCTGTTCCCAGATCCCATGCAACATCTTTTTTATTATGTGTCATAAAGAATTCCGTTCCTTCTATTTTAAATCGCAGTGTAACTGAAAGCTTTTCGGCCCAGTCACGGTCATTATTTCCACGCACGACATAAAGACTGCCAAGATACCGGAGCTGGTCAAGGATTTCCGGCCGGTCAACATCTCCTGCATGTAAAATGCAATCACATGTCTTAAGTATGCTGATCACTTCCGGTCTCAGCAATCCGTGTGTATCAGATATGATGCCAATTCTTTTTGCCATCTGTTTTCTCCTGTAACATTCCTATCAGAAAATTTCTCAGAATCCTTCAATCCTTCTTTTCTTTCGGAGTGCATAACGTTTTTCCGCACCCTGCCATTCTGCCTTTTCAGCCTCTGTCTCAACGATCAGCCCCGGTACTTCGACTTTGTTGTCGTTTTCATCAAGCGCCACCATAACTTCATATGCACGGTTGATCATCTTGCGCATACCGTCAGAATCTTCCACATATGTATCGATCCGTACTTCCATGGATGTTCTTCCCACGTATGTCATCTTTCCGATCAGGACAACAGTATTTCCAAGATAGGCGCCTGCCTTAAAGTTCAGATTGTCCACGCAGGCTGTTGTGACGATCGTTCCTGCATGGCGGTGAGCCACAATCCCGGCCATTTCATCAATCCACTGCATGAGGACACCACCAAACAGACGTCCATAGCTGTTGATATGCTTATTCATGATCAGATAGGTGTTTTCAGTGCGGGAATCTTCCACCCTCTTCATTTTCCGCATTTTATCACTTCCTTCGTTTATTTGAGTCCCTGTTCATGAAAACGTGCCGCCGCTTTTTCGTATTCCGGAAGTGGGACACCATATTCTTTTCCCAGACGGACGATTTCATATACAAGACCATCTATTTCTGATTTTTTGCCCGCATACACATCTCTCTGCATAGAGGTGGTTGCCTCCGGTGCCAGTGGTGCCACAATCTTCAGATTTCGCTCCACAAGATCCTCCTGAAATTCAATTCCCATCGCATGGGACAGCGCTACGATCTCAGTGATCAGAGCTTTAAACATTTCTCTTGCCTCTCCGTCTTTCTGAAAATCTGCTGCTGTCGCATTACAGTAAAGTCCGGCTACTCCGATCGGCGATACGTAAGAGAATTTTACCATAGCATCTCTGCGAATATCTTCAGAGAGAATCACTTCTATATTTTCACATGCCATATCTTTTGCAATTTCACGCATCTTTTCCGTCTCTTCTTCCGGTTTTCTCGCACCGAAGACAACACGGAGAATTTTTCCATGTCGCAGGATCACACCCGGCTCCAGAATATTGGCAGATACGTAGATACATCCATCCGGCACTGTCAGTTCCGGAAATTCTTTCTGAAGTTTTCCTCCTGTCCCATAAATATTGAGGATTGGAAGGACTACTGTATCTTTTCCTGCAAGTTTCCGGATCACCGGAATTGTTTCCGTCATAGAATAACCTTTTACACAGACCAGGATCACATCAGGTGTATCACTGTATTCTTCCACTGTGCATGCTTTTACCGGAATCATTTCTCTTTTATGATCCCACAGGCGTTCCATGCCCAGACCATTTTTTCTGATCGCCTCAAGGTGTTTTCCTCTGGCGATGAGGGTTACATCTTTTCCTGCCTTCGTCAGAAAAAAACCAAGACTTCCGCCGGTTCCGCCAGCTCCGATGATTGCATATTTCATATCACAGAATTCTCCTTTTCTTAAAGAATCAGCTCCTCATATCCTGAGGAGCCGATTAGATCATTATATATTTTTCGCGCAGATGTCTTCCAGACAGCATCTGTCACAATACGGTTTTGTTCTCGCTGTACACACCTCACGTCCATGGTACACAAGGCGATGGCAGAAATCACTTCCTTCTTCCGGTGGAATGATCTTCCACAGGGCCATTTCCACCTTCTTTGGTTCTTTGATTCCATCCACAAGCCCGATTCGATTACAAAGCCGGATGCAATGCGTATCTGTAACAATTGCCGGTTTGCCAAAAACATCTCCCATGATCAGATTGGCACTCTTGCGTCCTACGCCAGGAAGTTTCAAAAGTGCCTCGAAAGTTGTCGGGATGTTGTCATCATACTGTTCATGAAGGATTCTCATACATGCACTGATGTCCCTGGCTTTGCTTCTGCCAAGTCCACACGGCCGGACGATCTCCTCGATCTCCTCCGGCTCTGCAGCCGCCAGCGATGCCACATCCGGATACTTCGCATAAAGCTCCTCTACAACTACGTTAACTCTTGCATCTGTACATTGCGCTGCAAGACGGACACTCACAAGCAGTTTCCATGCCTGATCATAATCCAGTGTACAGCCTGCATCCGGATATTCTTTTTTCAGCCGGGCGATCACTTCCAGTGCCAGTTCTTCTTTTTTCATTATTTTCTGCTTCTCCGATGTCTCTTAGATTGTTCCGAAAATACGGTCACCTGCATCACCGAGTCCCGGGCAGATGTAAGCATTTTCATTCAGTTCACGATCCAGATGTCCTACATAGATCTGCACGTCCGGATGTTCTCTGTGAAGTCGTTCCAGACCTTCCGGTGCTGCGATGACAAACATACATTTAATATTCTTTCCACCATGCTGCTTGATCATTCTGACTGCGTCTACCGCAGAACCACCGGTTGCAAGCATCGGGTCTGTCAGCACGATCAGTCTCTGTTCGATCGGATCCGGAAGTTTGCAGTAATATTCATGTGGTTCATGTGTCTCCGGATCTCTGTAAAGGCCGATATGACCGATCTTTGCAGACGGAACCAGCGTTGTGATACCGTTTACCATACCAAGTCCGGCACGAAGTACCGGCACAACTGCCAGCTTCTTTCCGGCGATCATTGGGGATTTACATTTCTCGATCGGAGTTTCAATTTCCACATCCTCCAGTGGAAGATCTCTCAGTGCCTCATATCCCATAAGGACTGCAATTTCTTCGATCAGTTTACGGAACTCATTTGTTCCTGTATTTTTGTTACGAAGCATAGAAATTTTGTGCTGGATCAGCGGATGATCCATAATAAATACGTTTTCCATGTTTTCCTCCATTATCATTCTCTTTAGAATTATATCACTGTCATACAACTATGGTGATTATACCTTATTTCTTTTCCATTGACAACTCCCACCGAAATGATACACTGAATTTAATCCTTTTTAGTAACTTTCATCTGATCAAGCGGATATTCGCAATTGAAGCAGGGAACTTACTTGATTCGCTTAAATAATTATTCACTATTTTTGAAAGGAGCATTCTTCATGGGCAGCTGCGAAAAAGAATTTGAATCTGCCGGTCAGGAAGCCAGGCGTCTTGCTATTGCATTAAAACGTTTTACGGAAGTTCAGGATCCTGTATGGAAAGAAAAATATCAGCATTATCTTTCCCTTCGTTTCCGGCCTGCCATAATCGAACTAATCCGTCAGGATGATTTTTTTCGTATTCAGAAACTCTGTCAGTTTGTATCGATCACAGAATCCGCACTCGACACATTTATTGAGGAAGCCGTCCGGCTCCACCGGGAAGAAATTCTTTCCTTCTTTCTGGAATTCCAAAAAGACCACTTTGGCTTTCATGACCATGACTTTACCTTCTGAAACAGATAAGGAGTAAGATTATGAAACATCCTATTTCTCCGGACACCTCCGGTCTTTATGAAAAAATATGGAATTTTGTACGTGAACAGCTTTCTGTCAGATATCCCTTTTTTCGTCGTCTTCTCTGGAATTTTTCCTTTCAGGAATCCTCAGAAACATCCTCTGCCGGCACAGATGGCAGTGTCATCTATTTCTGCCCGGATTTTCTTATAAAAACGTTTCAGGATGATCCCGATACTCTGGAAAAGCTTTTTTTGCATATGCTGTATCACTGTCTTTTCCTTCATCTGATCCTGGAGATACCTTCTGAAGCTCAGCGCTGGGATCAGGCCTGCGACCTTGCTGTATATCGACTGATCCATCATGAGAAAAAAGAATATCGTCCGGCTATACTTTATTCGCAGAATCCTGAGCTGCCGGAAACCTGTGCAATGGATGATCATCAGTTCTGGAAACAGGCTGACCGTAAGAAGCTTCTCGAACAGATGAAAAATCTCTGGAACAACAGTTATGGTACCGGTGGTTTCGGTCTCTACGGTTCTAACGGCAGAGGCACTTCCCCGGGGAGTCTGCAGGAAGAAATCAGTCTGCGAGAAAAACACCGCTATGATTTTCATCGTTTTCTCAGACATTTTGCCGTTCACCGCGAGGAACTTCATACAGATACAGAAAGTTTTGACTATATTCCTTATCTCTATGGTCTGGAACATTATGGCAATATGCCACTCATTGAACATCTGGAATACCAGGAAGTAAACCGCATGGAAGAACTCGTCATTGCGATCGATACTTCCGGTTCCTGCTCCGCCGCTACAGTCCGGCGTTTTATGGAAGAGACTTATGGGATTCTCAGTGATCACGAAAATTTTTTCCGCAAAATGAACCTTTACATCATTCAGTGTGACAGCTTTATTCAGGACGTTATACATGTTACCTGCGAAGATGACTGGAAAAATTATCTGACACATATCACGATCCGCGGTCGTGGCGGCACAGATTTCCGCCCTGTTTTTGCATATGTACAGAATCTCCGTAACACCGGAGCTCTCCGTAATCTGAAAGGACTTTTGTACTTCACAGACGGAGATGGTATTTATCCCGAAAGACCGACAGATTATCAGACTGCTTTTATTTTTTACCGTGAAAAGGCCCTACATCAGAAAGTTCCGGTCTGGGCACATAAGTTATATATGGATGAAACATAATCTTGCATTATCTCAGATGCAGAAAGGATACCACATTTTATGAATATCAAAGAAGCAAAACAGGAACTTCTCCAAACCATACAAGTCTATACTCGTAAAGATTCCAATGGCCATTATCTCCTGCCATCTGTCAGACAACGACCGATTCTCCTGATCGGGCCGCCCGGTATCGGCAAAACAGCGATTATGGAACAGGCCGCCAGAAAATGTGGAATCGGACTGGTTGCTTATACAATTACACATCATACACGCCAGAGTGCTGTCGGTCTCCCTGTCATTGTAAAAAAGAATTTTCAGGGAAAAGAATATTCCGTAACAGAATACACCATGAGCGAGATCATTGCTTCTGTTTATGAAAAGATAGAAGAAACCGGCTGTAAAGAAGGAATCCTTTTTATCGATGAGATCAACTGTGTATCCGAAACGCTGGTTCCCACTATGCTGCAGTTTCTGCAAAATAAAACATTTGGTACCCATCCGGTTCCATCCGGCTGGATCATTGCTGCCGCCGGAAATCCTGTTGAATACAATAAATCTGCCAGAGAATTTGATATTGTCACTCTGGACCGCGTAAAACGAATCGATATTGAACCAGATCTCAATGTATGGAAAGAATATGCATCTGCAAAAGGGCTTCATCCTTCTGTTCTTTCTTACCTGAGTTTAAAAAGAGAACATTTTTACCATATTGAGAATACGGCGGACCGCATCTGTTTCGTCACTGCACGTGGCTGGGAAGATCTTTCTGCAATTTTATACGGATATGAGGATATGCATTTTGCTCCGGATGAAAACCTGATCCGTCAGTATCTGCAGGATGAAGAGATTGCAAGAGATTTTGGTGCTTATTACCAGCTTTACGCAAAATATCGTCAGGATTACCGGATTCCTGAAATTCTCTCCGGATCCCTTGATGAATCCGTTGTAGAGTCACTCTGCACGCTGGCAGCCCATGCCCCAACAGATGAACGTCTTACTGTTGCCGGGCTTCTTCTGGATGGATGGAACACCTTATTTCTGAAATTCCGGGAAGAAGACCAGTTCGCAGTCGCCCTTCAGAGCGTACTCCGTCAGGCCAGAGCCTCACTTCTTGAAGGAAATACGCTTGCTGCTTTTACAGAACAATATCGAACTTCTCAAAAAATCCGCCTGGAAAACCATCTGCTTGACCGCATGGAAACAGACTGCACGGAACGTATTGCCCGAATTCTTGAGCAAAGTCTCTCCCTCACTCAGCAGGAACGTATTTCTGCTCCGGAAGAAGTAATCGCGATCCTGCGTCACGCTCTGGAGGAAAATGTCAAGATCCGACAGGATACTGTAAACCGCACTTCTCTGGCGCTGCATCTTGGCTTTTCTTTTGCTGAGTCGGCTTTTGGTGATGGACCTGAAATTTTGTTTCTGATCTCAGATCTCAGTCATAACGCAAATGCAGTATCTTTCATTAGTCATTTTGGCTGTGAAGAATATTTTCGTTTCAATAAAAAGCTGAAATTTCAGGAAGAACGGCAGAATCTTCTCCAGGAAATTGATTCTGTTATAAGGACAGTCTGACAAAAAAGGAAGGTGGTCTCCCCTCTGAGGAAACCCCTTCCTTAAATTAATCTTTCTTTTAATTACCACTGAAACCGCCCTGCATTTTCCGCTGATATCTTCCATTCTGGTGTTCCAGCATTTCGCGAAACTGCGCTGCATACATACTCAGAGACATTGCCATGCAGACTGCACAGGCTCCAATCAGTACATTAGATGTAGAATATGGAAGTCTCGGTCCTGCCAGCAGGATCAGTACAACTACATAAGTTACTGCTGTATTCAGCTTACCATGCCACTGTGCCTCAATCGTTTCTTTTGTCTCCATCAGTACTTTCCACCCTGTAACTGTCATATAACACTCTTTTATCACAAACAGGATCAGCACAAGCTTCGCCAGTGGATATCTTGGAATCAGATACGCAATCATCACACCCTGCATAGCCTTATCTGCCACCGGATCCAGAATACGTCCGACCTGGCTGATACTGTTAAAGGATCTGGCAATTCTGCCGTCCAGAACATCTGTTGCCGCAGCGGCAAGAATGAGCAGTACAAGTACCGTACGGTACTCTCCTACACCATATCTCTCAAATATTCCAAAGAATACAACTGCCAAACACAGTCGAAGTGTGCTGAGCAGATTCGGAACCGTACAGATCTCTCTGCGTGTAAGTACTTCTGCCAGGCGTTCCTTTCTTGCAGGAAGCACTCTGTAAAACAGCTGATAACAAAGAATATTCAGGATCAGTGCAGTCATAACATCTGCCACACTGTGCTGTTTCAGGAACATCGTTGATAAAACGATCGATATTGTAAGTATGATCTGACTTACCGTGAACAATTTATTTTTCCTGCACCGTTCATTTTGATATAAGGCGATACAGCTTGCTGTTGCATTAAATACATGCATGCTTGGGAAAATATTGGTAGGTGTATCAATTTTATACAAAAAACGTATCACACTAATAAACACACCGCCTCCGGTACTGCCAAGATCCGGTCTCAGATGCTGTCCGTTCGGATATACATAAGAGATCAGCAGAAACAGTGTCATACCTACACCCAGAGTTCCGAGATATTGATAATATTCTTTTTTGCTCGGGCAGAATACCGCAAAATAAATCACTGTTCCGATCAGGAAAAAGTACCAGAGTACATATGGAATAATAAAATACGGGCAAAACGGAATCTTATCATCAGCTAATGAATGAATCATATGTATTTTTACATCGCTCTGCTCCATCAGCATAAACGAGATCATATAAAAAATTCCATAAGCAGGTATGATCCACAAATGCTTTGATTGTTTCAGATAATTCAAAATATCCATCCTTTCCGGCTACAGCCTGTCTGTTACTGTTCATAGCAAAACTCTGCTGTCATTGGACTTCTGTTTTTTCTGTAGCTTATGATATCTCTATCCTATCAAATAATCAATGCACAAAATGCCGAAAATGGACAGTTTTACAAAAATTTCATAGTTGTTTTATAAATAATTTTAAAAAGGAAGCGTCTTTATGCTACGCTTCCTCTTCTTTTCCGTTCATCATTTCTGCAGACCTGCTGAAATTCTCTTAACTTTTCTTTTGCTTCCGGGCTGAGGTTCTGTGGCACCTGAATTCGGATCGTCACATACTGATCACCATGAACAGATGGATTTTTCATCGAAACGATACCTTTGCCCTTCAGACGGATCTTCCTTCCTGTCTGAGCACCTTCCGGAATACGGCAGATCACATCCCCGTACAATGTAGAGACTTTTGCCTCGCCGCCAAAAACAGCTGTTGTGAATGGAATTTCTGTTGTTGTATAGACATCCATACCATTCCGTTCGTATCCTGGCTTTGGCTGAATATTTACTTTCAACAAAAGATCTCCGGCTTCTCCTCCGTTAAATCCAGGATTTCCTTTTCCCTTCAGACGGATGCTCTTGCCATTTTCGATACCTGCCGGAACATGTACCTGCAGTGTCTGGGAATCGCTTCCTGACGGATCCGAAAGACGGATCATTTTATCGCATCCAAATGCAGCATCTTCAAAGCTGATACTTACTTCAGACCTGAGGTCACTGCCTTTTTCCTGGGTATGCCCTCCAAATCCGCTTCCTCCGAAACCACTGTGAAAGCCCTGTCCGCCAAATCCACTGCTCTGACGACTGTATCCACTGTTTTTCTGACCATGGAACATATTTCCAAAGATATCTCCGAAAATATCTCCCATATCACCCATATTACTATTTTCAAAATGATACTCATGATAACCATTGCCGCCCTGACCAAAGTCAAATCCTCCAAAGCCTCCATGAAAACCGCCTCCGGTCCCATTCTGTCCACCGGCTCCATATGGATTTCCACTGCCCTCTTCAAATGCAGCAAAACCATACTGATCGTATAATTTCTTCTTTTCTGTATCACTTAATACATTGTAAGCTTCTGTAACTTCTTTAAATTTCTGTTCTGCCTGTTTATCACCAGGATTCATATCCGGATGATATTTTTTTGCAAGTTTTCTGTATGCACGTTTGATCGCCTTGGCATCGGCATCTCTTCCGACTCCAAGGACTTCATAATAATCTCTCTTAGCCATAATGCCACCTCCGGTTCACATTGCTAAAAAGGAGATGCAGTTATTTTCACCGCATCCCCTGTCCATCTCTTTTGTTCTATATGTAATATAACACGCACACATACTATTGTCAAGAGTTCCTCAAATATTTTAAAAATAATCTGATATATACGGAGTCTGCTGCTCGATCGCATCCTCAAGCATATCAATCGTCCACTCTGCTGCCTGAATACGTCCAATCTTTGCAAGATATTCCGGACGTTTGTAGCCCATCAGCATAGTGGTCATTGTCTGAATATTGATCGTATCTTCGCATGGCTCCATGATCCGCATAACCTGTCCATGACCATCCCTTGAGATTATCAGATGGAAATTTCCCTGATTACATTCCATGATCGGATCGACCAGGCGGAATTTCCATTCCCGGTCAAGTACACTTGGTTTAAACGGATATTTCTCAATGAAAGAAACAAAATCAACGATCCTACCCATATAATATGGAGAAATCACTTCTTTGATACTCGCATCTTCCAGAAGGAATGCCAGCGGTTCATCTGTATATGTATCGCCTTCTACCTGATTGATCATGGAAAAATGAGCTGCCACAAAGTTCCAGAGACCTGTCCTTGCCTCCTCATTATTAAAGATCATATCTTTAATATGAAATACTTCTTTGGCGATCCAGTAGATCACATAACCATCCGGCTCATTTTTTTCATTATAATATACTGCTGCCATGATATCATCAGAATCCCACAACCAGTACTCATTCCATGCCAGATCATCACGAAGGATCGCACCATGTGTTCTCATGGCATAACGCTTGTAGGTTTCTTTCAGCTCTTCTCCCTCCGTATCCACACGGCGGACATCCCCCGGAACCTGATGATTCTTCGGGAGCTGATAATCCTTGATTTCATAGGAAATCTTATCAGAAATGATTTCCCAGCCTTTGCGTCTGTAATACGGTATGGAATAAGGGTAAAGATAACAGATATCCTGTCCACGCTCTTTCATATTCTTGAGTGCCTGTTCCAGAAGCTTGTGCATCAGCCCCATGTTGGAATATTCCGGGTAGGTTCCTACACCGGTAAGACCGCCCATCGCATAAGTCTGCCCAAAGATCCGTACATGCATCGGATAAACTGCCACCTGAGAAACCAGGGTATCATTATCAAACCATCCTATAACATCTGCCTTTTCCATGGTAGGAAATTTGGCACGGATAATTTCTCTCTCCTGCCATCCAATGGAACTCAGCTCCTGCTCAGTTACCTGAAATACATAACGAAGAAGTGCATTATACTGCTCCATGTATTCACTGCCTACGGGTTTCATTTTGAGATTCTTTTTGTTATTCATGTCTTCTTTCCCTTTTGTCTGATGCCGGCTGCTTCTATTACATTTAATACCCACAAGTCCCACCCCTCAGTTGAAGGGTGGGACTTCATACTGCATATATGAAGTGCTCCAAGCTACACTTCAGATTTAAAATCAAAATTCCGGTTCAATTAAACCGTATGTGTTTCCTTTACGTTTGTATACTACATTGACCTGTTCAGTCTCTGCATTAAAGAATACGAAAAAGTTATGTCCCAGGAGTTCCATCTGTACGCATGCATCTTCCGGATACATAGGTTTGATTCCAAATTTCTTGGTACGGATAATCTTAACCTCTTCATCTTCTTCATAATCCTTATCCAGATACTCTTTCTGGAAGTTTGCAGCTGCCTGCTGTTTATCAACGATTTTATTTTTGTATTTACGAAGCTGACGTTCGATGACTTCTTCAACCAGGTCAATGGATACATACATATCATTGCTTACCTGTTCGGATCTGATGATATTTCCTTTCATCGGGATCGTTACTTCGATTTTCTGTCTTTCTTTTTCGACACTTAAAGTTACTACCACTTCTGTGTCAGGAGTAAAATACCGTTCCAGTTTGCCGAGTTTATCCTCTACTGCGGTCTTGAGTCCCTGGGAAACTGTGATGTTCTTTCCACTAATAATAAATTTCATAGTCCCATCCCCTTTGCTGTTTATTTTGGATGATATTTTTATAAACAACTGTTTTGTTGTCTATGCGTTCATTATAACACACTCCAACGAATTTTAACACAACTTTACAAAAAATTTATATAAATTCTGACTAAAGGCCAGTATAAAAATTATAATTCCAATGATTGTCATTCCCACGCCATAGTTTTGGTATGGTGTTTCATATTTTAATACAATCTCATGAGTTCCAGACGGAACTTCCACTCCGCACATACCTTCATTGATATTATACACACCGGCATCCTCTCCATCGATCTGTGCAGTCCATCCCTTCTGATAGAACAGCGGAACACACAGCATTTTGTTCTCAGATGCATCGTTTGTTACCTGTGCCTGATATGTACTGTCAGAAAATGTCACCTCATCAACTCCGGATTCCTTCAATGCTGTATAACCACTTTCCGTAATATCGCAGGATTTTAATTCGAAATTATTTATCACTGCTGATTCAACCGGAGAACTTACATCTACACGAAGCTCTGTGATTCCCCCAGGTACAAGATGTTCCCATGTCCTGTTGTCCTCAGTGACTTTAAATGTGTAAACTTTCTCCGCAGAGAAGCCTTCATCTCCCTCTGTCTGATAATAAACAGCCATTTCTGTTTCATCAGGTGCGTCTACTGTCAGTGAAAGTCCATACAACTTGTCGTTGTCTGCAAAACAGGACGCCACGCCTGGAAATACAACATTTGGATCTGCGCCGAGATTGCTCACGGTAATGCCTTCTGATCCTTTCTCCATCGTACAGTCAGTCGCTGTATCCGCATAATCCAGCAGCGACAGGTCTGTTTGCTCCGGAAGGTCCGCCTTCTGATAAGAAGACGTCTCCTCTGCATCCGTATAATAAAAGCCAGACAAAGAAGCCAGTGTTTTGTCCAGTCCGGACATTTCTTTTACTTCTTCCTGATTCCATTCTTTATCATACAGATATCCAAATGGAAGTGCGTACTGATTCTCAAAGACTGATCTGCCACCCGCCTCTCCAACAGATGTATATATCTTCTGAGGTGCATGGTATCCGGTTCCTGTGATCAGATATTTCGTTCCCAGCAGAGAACTCCTGATATAGTCATCCATATTGAAGTCTACGAAATTACCGGACAGTGTTTCCGGTCCGTACATCTTATGATAAGCAACCAGTGACGCCGGATTGGTGCTCATATACACCGAAAGTCCATTGTAGCCCTGACTCATTCCATCGTTTTCTGATGCCGATGTATAGGATTTCTCGATACGGTATACCGAATCATCCTGCTCTTTCAGCATAGCCACAGCTTCTTTTGTCCCATCATTGTAATATTCTGTTGCCACCTGATTTCTGGTCGGAGATTCACGATACCACAGAGACGGATAATCCAAAACAAACAACTCACATATCAGAACCAGCAATACAGCAGCCGGAAAAATTCTGTACATTTTTTTTACAGAAGTTCCAACTGCAAATAATATCAGATAGACTGCCAAAAATCCTATTACTCCTGCCGTAACCTTATGGTCCGGTTTTATATTTTTAAAGCTGTACATCCATGCCAGCAATCCGCCACAGATAACAATGGCAAGTATGCTGCCGGTCAGAACTGTTTTTCTGTTCTTTTCTCTGAATACCTCCTGAAGGAAACACCCAATAACAAGTGCTTCCACAAAACATATCATAAACGTCCATCGATAGGAATGTTTCGTAAATACGAGAATACGGCTGGTAAGCGGCATGATCGTCAGGAAGACCAGAAACACCGTAAGAACCAGTGCTTTTACTCTGGTGCTTTTCTTTACGATAAAATAGCTGACTGCAAAAACGGTCAGGATACTGACCGCAAGTATCATTCCTTCATAATAATTGAGATATCCTGTATAATCTTTGTCAATTCCAAGCATATGATTTGAAAAAAATCTGGCCACGATCGTTCCCAGCGTTTTTCCTTTATATGGACTCAGTAAATGAGAAGTTCCTTTTGCAGCCAGTACCCCTGCCCTGGCACTCTCCAGAAATGTATCTGCGATCGGTACCAGTGCCACACCTCCGATCAGTACACCAAGAATTCCCATGCCGCCAAGTCCGGCCACTTTTCCAACAGTACGTTTCAGGGAATATCGCTGCATGATGCTGTAAATAAAGACATAAAATACAGCAAAAAAAGCAATCATGTACAGGAAATAATAACTGGAGATCAGCAGCATCGTTACCGTGATCACGAGCCCTGCACTTTTCCAGCGCTGTTCTCCATTCAGATAACACTGAAGAAAATACATAAAGACTGTAAACAGTGCCATACAGGTACAAAAGCCGTAATGCTGTCCCCAGAGAATCACATAACCGGAAAAGGTCCATGCGAGCGCCGCTGCCATAGTTCCGATTCCATCCTGCATCAGTTTTCTGTAAAACAGATATCCAACAAGGGAAATCGTTATCATCTTCAGATAGGCAGATGCAAGAACAGCCCAGGGAAGAAGTCTCTGCGGAGCAAGCAGGATCAGAAGATTGTAGGGAATCAGATATGCCGGATAATAGGACGACACATCCATTCCCAGTCCCGCTTGCAGCACATAACCACTTTCTCCACTCCGAAACAGAGAAGAAAAAAGTCCATACTGTGCATAATTGATCTGCATGGTATCTGCTCCTGTATCTGTAAACACATAGGCATATCCACCCAGAATAAATTTACTGTACAAAATGGCAAAAAGTCCGCTTGTGAGCAGAAACAGCCATACCAGTTCGTTTTTCCACAGTGGTTTTTTCTGTGTATCTGTCATTCCTCGTCCTCCTCCGGCTCGTCAAAATTCAGGCGTTCTTCTTCCACTACAAGCGGTCTGTCAAGAACTCTGGTATTAATGCTCAGAACGTATTCCCCAAGAAGTCCGATAAAGAACAACTGCAATGCCCCCAGGAAAAACATACCGATCACCATCGGTGCAACTCCGGCTGAAAAACGATCCCAGTACATGAGTTTGAGGACCAGATAGACCACTGCTGCTGCCAGGCTGAGTCCCCCAATGATAAAGCCCGCAAAAGTTGCCAGTCTCATCACCACTTTAGAATAAGAAGTAATTCCGATCATTGCATAATCATAAAGACTGTAGAAATTATTTTTGCTTTTTCCTGCGCGCCGCTTTGGCTGTGTATATTCAATCGCTTTATAGTCAAATCCCAGTTCAGCAATAATGCCTCGAAGATACGGCATCGGATCATGCAGATCACGCACAACATCCACAAATTTTCTGTCATACAGACCAAAGCCGGTAAACTGATCAATATGATCAATATCTGTAATCTTGTTGATCAGTCTGTAATAGCATTCACGCACCAGGTACATACCACGGCGTTCCTTACTTGCACTCTTCACTCCAATTACAATCTTTGTTCCCTTTTCCCACTCCCGGACAAATTTGGGGATCATGTCTACCGGATCCTGAAAATCTGCGCACATACGTACCACACAGTCACCATATGCCTGTTTCATTCCATACACCGGTGATCTTGCCTGCCCGAAATTTTTTGCATTAAAGATTGCCTTGATCTTTCTGTTATTTGCACATAGTCCGCGAAGAAGCGCTTTTGTATTATCTTTTGAATGGTTGTCTATAAACAGGATCTCATAATCATATTCACTGAGGTCTTTCTCCATAACCTCTATAATCGCCTGTGACAGAGGAACCACATTTGCCTCTTCGTTATAGGTGGGAATTACCACCGAAATTTTCTTTCTCATTATTTTCTGTCTCCTGTATTCTGACTTTCCAGCCAGCAAAGCGTTTCTTTTATTCCTTCTTCAAAGGTATATTCCGGTACAAATCCAGTATCCTTTGTAAGACTATCTATATCTGCACACAGATTCCGCACTGCTCCCGGCGGATATGGTCTCGCGCCGATTCCCGGTGAATCCGCTCCGGTAAGTTCCGCCATCTGCATGATATATTCCCACAGAGGATGTGCCTGCCCGCTTCCCACACAGTAAACTGCACCATCTCTGCCTTTTTCGCCGATCAGATAATATGCGCGCCCTGCATCTTTGCTGTAAAGATAATCCCATCTCTGTTCTGCAGGGGTAAACTCTGTTTTTTCACCTTTCAGCATTTTGCGCAGACCGGAAGCGATCATTGTCGTCTCTTTTTCATATATTCCATACACACTGAAAATTCTCGGCCAGATCCATTCCATTCCAAGTTCCTTACAAAGCATGAAAGAAAGCTGGTTTGCAGCGAGCTTGCTCGCACCGTAAGGCGTCGTCGGATGTACCGGACTGTCCGGTGCGATCCGCGGAACATCCATCGGTCCATATTCCGCCTGTGAACCTGCTCCGATAAATCTTTTGCATCCCATTGCATGAGCAGCACGGACAGCCTTCAGAGTATAAAAGACATTTCTGCTCTGCAGCTCTGTACTGCTGTTTCGGTTTTCCCCGGTATTTCCCCATGCAATATGAAAAAACGTATCGCATTCTCCGGTGATCTTCGCCGGAAGTTCTTCCAGTTTTTCCAGTTCACATTCTATCTGATGTATCCGTGCACTCTCCGGCAGACGTTTTGTCTTCGAAGACCCTGCACGTACAACTGCATAAACCTCAATGTCATGTCTGATACATTCTTCGATCAATGCTGTACCGATCATACTGGTTGCTCCGGTAACAACGATTCGTTTCATTGCATTTCTCCATTCGTTTCTGTAAACATATTTTCTTCCAGTTCTTCTTTGCTGAGGAAAGGATACATATCTTCCAGCGGTGCCGATACCATACTTCCATCCGGAAGTTTTTTTGCAGAGGTTTTTGGTTCTGTTTTCTGATATTTTGTCACAAACACCTCGCACACAGATGCCCCGGTTTCCTCCAGGACCTGATGAAGTGTTTCCGGAAGTTCTTCTGCAGCATGCACTGCCCGATAAGAAAATCCATATGCCGGTATGATCTTGGACAGATCCGGGAAACTCAGATCTCCACTCTCTGCTCCAACTCCCACCAGCGGTGGTTCAAAATAACTCTGTTGTGTCTGTCGGATAGAATGATAACCCTGGTTATTGATCACAAATAATTTTACCGGAAGACGGTTCTGCCATATTGTCTGTAATTCCTGCAGATTCATCTGCAGACTTCCCTCACCGGTCACACAGACTACTGGTTTTCCGGGCTGTGCGACACAGATTCCGGTCGCTGCCGGGAGACAGAATCCCATAGACGCAGTATTTGGATTTGTAATAAAACGCTGACCTTTTTTTACCCGAAATGCCTGACTTCCTGCCACTCTGGAAGTTCCCACACTGACCATCAGTGTCTGCCCCTCCTGCATTGCTTTTGACAATTCTTCATAAAAAGCATAAATATTGGTACAGCCTTCTTCTACCGTCTCATAATGTTTCGCTGTCACCACCGGATATTTCTGTTTCCATACCTGACACTGACGTATCCAGTCTCTGCCTTTAAACAACGGATTCGTTTCATCTGCTCCCCGAAGTTTTGCCGCACAGATAAGCTTGCGTATCAGATCTCCTGCGTCACCACAGACCGGAAGACTGACATGGAGACTTGGTTTTTTCAGTTCATTTTCATCAATGTCATTCAGGATCGTATAACTGCCCCTTGCCCAGTCCTGATACTGAAAACCGGTCTGTGCAAATCCCTGGCGATTCCCGATAGAAAGAAGCACATCGCTGTTCTGAAGTGCAAAATTTCCCGGACGTGTCCCGGTTCCTCCGCTTCTTCCGGCAAAATACGGATGTTCAGACTCCATGGCATCCACACTGCTCATTCCGGTAATCACCGGAACTCCCAGAATATTTACAAGTTTTTGAAAATCATCCATTGCACCTGCAAGACGTACTCCATTTCCCGGAAACAGAACCGGGCGACGGCTTTTTTCTATCTTGTCCAGAATCTGCTGAATGATATCCTGTGAAATTTCTGCCGGTTTTTCTTTCGGATTCTCCTGTGGATCATATCCTCTCAATTTTTCTGTGTCAATGACTGCCCCCTGCACATCCAGCGGGATATCAAGCCACACCGGTCCCGGTCGTCCGTTCACCGCCATATAGAGGGCTTTTTCCAGATGATACCGGATATCTTCCGGATGAATGATCATCTGTGCATATTTTGTAATTGAGGTCACAACCGGTACAATATTACATTCCTGCACTCCCATGCTTCGAAGTTTCAGCCCGGACGCTGCAACCGTAGTTGCATATCTTGCCTGTCCTGAAAAAACCAGCATGGGAATCGAATCCATCCAACCGCCGAGCACACCGGTAATGGCATTCGTTGCACCAGGACCGGTCGTCACACAGACTGCTGCCATCCGATTATCCATACGTGCATAAGCCTCTGCAGCCATGGCACATGCCTGTTCATGATGCTGATAAGTACAGTGCAGTTTCGGATGATGTCCAAAAGCATCATTCATATGCATGGCACCACCGCCTGTTACGGTAAACACATCACGGATTCCCCACTCTGCTATATGATCCGCTATATAATCCGATACTTTCTGTTTCATTATGCCTGCTTCCTTCCATTCCATTTATTTTCACAGACCATAAATTTACCGGATGCCTGAATCGGGATCTGGTCCACATAGGTGATCCGAAGCTCTGCGTCTTCACCCAGGTAATGTCGGTATGCTGCGAGAAGTTCTGTTTCGTCCAGTCTGGAACGGTCCGCATTCACCAACAGTTCATAGTCTTTTTCTCCCCACTGGATACATTTTGCCTGGTAAACAGTTCCTTCGAACTTCAGCAGTGTATTCATAAAAACGTGAATTGATAGCGGCTCACCTTTTGTGTTATACATAAGAGAACCGCGGCGTCCATAAATCTCTGTATATTTTGCATGCACCCGGCCGTTCTTGTCATAATATACACGCATTTTCCCTGTGTCACCGGTATCATAACGAACCATTGGAAACGTTTTATTATAATAATCTGTCACAACGATTCTTCCCAGTTCTCCCGGCTCCGCCGGTTCATCGGAATCCAGTTTCAGAATCTCCGGATAAAAATTATACAGGTCAACCGTATATTCCGGATCCTCATCAAGCTGGATCGCAATAAAGCCATTTTCATTATTTCCATAGGACCGTACCGGAGAAAATCCGAACAGCTCTTTTGTAAGATCATAAGTTTCCTGCGGAAGTGCTTCTCCCATGGAAAATACCATTTCAACAGACCAGCGGCTGATATCTCTTCCTGTTTTTCTGATATACTGAGTCAACGCCGTCAGTGCACTGGAATACGTAACCAGAACCTGAATCTTCTTCTTCTCAATATCACGGCAGATTTTATCCAGTGACTCATCTCCCATATTGGAAATATCCACCATGATCAGATTATTTTTAAAAGATTTCCACTTACTGATCGTATTTTTTCCTTTTATCCACGCACGAAATTCTCCACGTTTCATTCCCATACGAAAGCCATTCAGTTCCATGCAGGAGATAAAGTTCATATTTACACGGCTCATTTTATCTCCGTCACAGAGTACTGTAAACGGAGTTCCTGTAGAACCACTGGTACTGAGCCTGTAGAGATTTCCTTGTTCTCTGACACAATCCACCAGCACCTCATCATAATGTTCGATAAAGTCACCTTTTGTCATGACCGGAAAATCTTCCAGTTTCGTCCATTCCGGATGTTCTTTATAATAAGGAGAGTGCTGTTTTACATAAGAAAGAAGTGTCTGTACTCTTCTTTCCATATAATCTTCTGTTACACCCTCAACAATTTCATGTTTATTGACTTCTTTTAATTTTTTCAGTCTGCCGCCCTTTGCAGCGTCAAGAAGATTAAATACCTCTCTTCTTAAAACTTCACCTGTCTGCATTTCTGTCTCCTTTATCCTTTCCTGCTTTCACAATACCCAGAATCACTACTGCTGCAACACGGAGACTATTGGCTCCAAGTGAAGCAACAGCAAATCCCATCATTCCATATGTGCGTGCCGCAAGTACTGATGACACGAGCAAAATACAAAAATGTGTAAGCTGAATCCACAACTGCCACCGTTCATCTGTAAACGTCAGAACGAGTATAAACAAAAATGCAGAAAACAGCCCAAGAATCTGCGCAAGATTCACAACCGTTACGATCCCTTTTACTGACTCATAAAGATTTCTGTAAAACAGCCACACAAAAAGTGGTGTTCCGATCTGACAGGCCACAAAAAAAACAAGACTTACACCGCCTCCGGCAAGAACAGCCTTTCCAAACTGTGAACGCGTCAGTCGTTCTTTTCTTTTTGTAAGATAAGAGATCACGATCGTATTAATTGGCGCGATCAGAAGTACCAGCGTCTTTCCGATCAGCGAAACAACATAATACTGTGTGACCTGTTCATTACCGAGGATCTGTTTGATCACAAGGCGATCCATATTCATTGTCGTATTGGTAATAAGATACGATAACGTAAGAAAAAAGCCTCGACCGAGTGCCGTCGTAAAAAATTCGCTTCTTCTGAAAAACTGATGAAAAATATTTCCGGTAACACCGACCAAAGCCAGTGCCGCGGCTTCACCGATCAGATAGATCCACACCCATTGTCCGGTTAGGCGATATATACCAAATCCGGCAAGATATCCGATTCCGATCAAAAAATAGTAAATAAAATATCTCCGGTAGTTCAGATTCAGACGATATTCCACATCACCATAATAGCGGAATACAGTCAGCATAAACATCAGGAAAACGCCAGCTGCCATCAACGGACTTTCCAGGCTTTTGCCGGACATAAACAGTGCAACAATACTTCCGATCAGTCCAAAGCCAAGCAGAAGCCAGTCATAGTCCCCATTGGTCACATCAAAATCCCGTCTTACTACAAGACGGCTATTATTCAGAGCCTGCCCGATAGACGGACATATGATCGCAACAAGTCCTGTAATGTACAAAAGACCGCCAAGCTGTTCTGCTCCCATCATTCTGTTAAGAAGCGGAGTGATCACAATCTGGAGCACTGCATTCATAAAAAGCAGACCGCCCATCGTATACAGGGTATTTACCGCAATACCTTTTTTCTGTTCTCTGCCTTCCAAACTGTTTCCTCCTGCCATTTACCCACAGAATCCTTTATGCTGCTGATATTTTTCACATCGGTTTTCTATGTATTTTCTTTTTCCGGAAGCAAGCACCGGAATCTCATCAACGATTTCCACTTTAATGCGGGCTTCCTCTCCCAGATACGGTCGAATACGACGCAGGATTTCCTCCCGATCCATTGCTTCCGGATCACCATTCAGCCAGATCGTATAATCTCTGACATCTTCCTGAATAAATCGATACTGCTTTACTCCCTGAATGTCCCACAGATTATTGGTAATAATATACGGCGTGACCGCTTTGCCTTCACAGTCATAGATCAGGTCGCTCCGTCGTCCGTAAAGTTCTGAAAGATAAAGTTTAAAACGACCGTTTTTTTCTTTCCGGGCCGCAACTGCCGTGTCTCCATTGTCATAACGCAGGATCGGAAATGCATAGTTAAAAAGATCTGTGATCACGATTCTTCCCAGTTCTCCAGGTTCTGCCGGTTCATCAGAATCCATCTTCAGGATCTCATAATAATAGGTTTCTGTATCAATATGATACCCTTCATCTTCCCTGTTCTGAAGGCCCATGATTCCGTTTTCTTCATTGGAATACCATGCCCGCACCGGACAGTTGAACTGTTTTTCCAGAGTTCTTCTTACCGGTTCCGGCATTGTCTCCGAAATCGGAATAATTGCTTTCACTACACATCTGCTGCAGTCTCTTCCTGTTTTTCTGATATATTCACTCAGTTCTCCAAGGGCAGAAGAATATCCTACCAGACATTTGACTTTTTTCTTCTCGATCACATGAAACATTTCTTCCAGAGCTTTTTCATCCATTCTGGAACTGTCCATCATGATCAGATTTTCCTGCAGAAGCTGAAATTTGCTTTTGCGTACATTATTTACCCATACCCGGATAAATGCTTCCTTCATTCCAATATAATATCCGGCTGCCGCTCCGAGAAAAATCCCACCCGCTGTATTATGACGGATCTTGTCACGATTCTGGATCATTCTGAGTGGAGTTCCTGTCGATCCACTGGTACACATTACCCGGTTATCTGGTGCATCTTTATATGTGGAAGATACAAAACGGTCATACTGCTGTCGGAAGGTATCTTTATTTACCACCGGAAGATCCTCAAGAGAACAGGTTTCCGGATAATCTTTATAAAAATCAGTAGTCTTAACTGCATGCGCGATCAGATTCTGGATTCTCTTCTCTGTCTCCTCAACAGAGCTGCCTTCTTTCCAGGCATAACGAATCTGGTCATAATATTCTCTGGTCTTTCCACCTTTCATTTTGTCCAGCATCCAGAACCCCATCCAGCGAAGTCTTTCATCTAAAATCATTATTTTCCATCCTGCTTTCTGCTGTAAATCAGTTTAATGCATCCTTGATCGCATCTGCCATCGCCTGCAGCATTTCATCTGTCATTCCCGGATATACACCGATCCAGAAGGTGTCTTTCATAATACGGTCCGTATTTTCCAGACTTCCCGCAATACGATATCCTTTTCCGGAAACACGCATCTGATCAAAGCATGGATGTTTTGTCAGATTACCGGCAAACAGCATACGTGTCTGTACACCTCTGGATTCAATCTCCTGTACCAGTTTGTTTCTGTCTACGCCTTCCTTGCATGTGATCAGGAATCCAAACCAGCTCGGTTTTGAATTTGCACATGCCTCCGGAAGGATCAGTTTATCCTCTGTACCTTTCAGTGCTTCTTTCAGATAATTAAAGTTGTGGATTCTTCTTTCCACAAAAGACGGGAATTTTCTGAGCTGCGCACATCCGACAGCAGCCTGCATATCTGTTGCCTTGAGGTTATATCCAAAATGAGAGTATACATATTTGTGATCATACCCAACCGGAAGTTCTCCATACTGACGGTCAAAACGATGTCCGCAGAGATTATCCTGTCCCGGTGCACAAATACAGTCTCTTCCCCAGTCTCTGAACGAACGTGCGATTCTGTTCAGGAGCGGATCATCTGTATAAACAGCACCGCCTTCTCCCATTGTCATATGATGCGGTGGATAAAAACTGGAAGTTCCGATATCTCCGATCGTTCCGGTCAGTTTCTCTTCCCCGTTGATCGTATAAACAGATCCAAGTGCATCACAGTTATCTTCGATCAGCCACAGATTATGATTATCACAGAATTCTCTAACTGCTTTCAGGTCAAATGGGTTTCCAAGTGTATGAGCAAGCATGACCGCTTTTGTCTTCGGAGACCATGCGGCTTCCAGAAGAGATGGATCAATATTGTACTGTGGAATCGTTACATCAACAAATACCGGTACCGCACCGTACTGGATCATCGGAGAAACTGTAGTCGGAAATCCGGCCGCAACGGTGATCACTTCATCCCCCGGAAGAATCTGTCGTTCTTTCAGAAGCGGAGATGTAAGTGTCATAAATGCGAGCAGATTTGCAGAGGAACCGGAATTTACCAGGGAACAGTAACGAACACCGAGATATTTTGCAAATGCATGTTCAAACTCATCTGTATAACGTCCTGCAGTAAGCCAGAATTCAAGGGAACTGTCCACAAGATTTACCATTTCTTCTGCATCATAAACCCTGGACGCATACGGAATACGGTCACCTTTCTGATATGGTTTCTTTTTGTTATGGTATTTTTCACAATAATTTCTTGTCATTTCCAGAATCTGCTCTCTGGCCTGCTGTTCTGTCATTTCTTCAAACATAATAGTCTCCTTCTGTATTTTATTTTTTTATATAGTACAGAAACTTTTCCCCATAAAAAGGAATCGTCTCTTTTAGTTCATAATGATCCATGAACCACCGATATGTTTCCGGATCATTCCGTTTCCAGATATTCATGGATGATTTTCCGGTAAATGCCCCTGGCACTTCCGCATGTTCCAGCTGGTCTTTCAGCTCTTTCAAACTGTCCGGGCGAACGAGCATATCACTGAAATCCATTGTAAAACATTCTGTCCGCCGATGAAGCATGCTGCAGATTTCGGGAACATTGATACCAAATGACGGTGTATTCTCAGGAACAACTGCTGCGATCTGCTCTGCGAAATCCTCAAATTCCTGCACATTATGATAATTTTCTTTAATCTTGCTGTTCTGTGCAAACTGAAGAACCGTTCCGGTAGCCATTGCAAGAACCGCAACTATACAGATCAGCCCTACACCACTGACGGTCACATGTCTGAGCGAAAGGCTGTCAAATCTTTTCCATTCTTCATTTTTGATAAATTCGATTCCCCTCTGTCCCCAGTATGCAGCCATGATTGCAGCCGGCATGGTAATACAGTCCAGATTGTGATATGCCGGGCGGTTAATATAATACACCAGACATCCCAGTGATCCAACACTCAGAAGAAACAAAAATTCTTTTTGCCAGCAATGCCTCTCTTTTCCACTGAACCAGCCGGTCATTCCCAGAGCCGTTCCGGTCAGAAACAGTGTGATCACTGCCATATATGCATTGGGTTCTGTAGGCATATCCAGATGAAGAACTCCCGTCATATAACTGCCTGACAGCAATGGGATCAGAAAGTCATCAAACGAATTTGCCGGACTGTGTTTCAGGATATTATAGAGATTTACTGTTCCATACGCTCCAAACACCGCCCCGGCCATTCCGGCAAACTGTGCAAAGCTTAACCACAATAGTCTACGGATCTTTATTTTTCCCACAGACAGAAAACGTGAAATAAGCATTCCTGCCCACGCCACAGTAAGAATCAGTCCGGTCTCTGTATTCCAGAGGATTGCCAGCAGACAGATCAGATACCCACCCACTGCCGTCCAGAAATTGCACAGCTCTTTTTTGAGGATCCATGCTCCATACAGAAACAGCAGCATCGGAAAAATTACCCGATGCGGCCAAACCTGCCAGTAAAAGCCACCTCGCATACCAAGTACAGGAAATGTAACTGCCAAAGCACCAAGTACCCTCAACACACGGCTTTTGACTAGCAGTTCCAGGATAAGAAATGCACAAATATGTGCAAAGGCTCCAATTCCGGCAACCATGGCAACAAAGGCTTTGAAATCACCATGAACAAGTTCCATTGGAATCTTAAAGAAAAGTCCGTAATGTCCATAAATACTCGTAACATTATGCGTATATGGCATTCCCTGATAAATATTGTAGACAGAATTGAAATATGCGTGCCCATGGTAAGCATCGCTCAGTTCTCCTCTTCCAAAAATATTCGGTGTGTACATACTGTAAAAAACGAGGAGCACCAACGCTGCATATACCAGCCGGATAATCCACTCACCGTCTTTTTCCGGAAAGCAGACATTTTGACATGCCCAGAAAAAGATTGCAAGTTCTGCCAAAAACAAAAATGCTGCGATCACTGCCGGCTGTGTGTGCCATCCGTATTTCGCCGCCACAGATCCAAGCTGTTCCGTCTCTCCTGAGATACAAAGCAGCCAGAACGGAATCTGTATAAACAGCATCAGCCAAAATACTGTTTTTCTGGCTTTGACATTCTCCGGAAAAGTTTTTCCCGCAACTTCATGCCTGTGTGCGATTCCCATTCCAACTACAAAGAGCAGACAAAACAGGATCAGAGACATTCCATATACAAGCATGTTACTGTTTCCCAGACTGTTGATTTTTTCTGCCAGTCCCGGAATCATAAAACAGCTCATAAAAAAGCATGCCGATAAAACCCACGCTGCAAAAGCGCAGATAACCTCTCTATTCTTTTTCATATTTTCTTTTCTTCTATCCTTTTATACTTTTTATATTCCAAAATATTCTTTGATCTGACAGTCCGTATATTCTGCCATATTCTGACCGGCAAGCCATGCCTGATACCATTTTGCAGTGTTGACTACTGCTTCATCCACCTGCCAGCGAGGTTTCCAGCCCAGCCGGTTTCGAATACGGGAACAATCCAGTTTGAGGAAATTTGCCTCATGAGGACCTCCCTGACAGAGATTTTCCCATGCTGCCCCATTTCCCCATGCTGTGCAGAACAGGTCTGCAAGTTCCCCGGTGGTCAGACAGCTTCTGTCATCTGGTCCTACATTATAAGATCCTGCCTTCCGGCTGTCCTGATACTGTTCTTCCGCGATCAGAAGATACGCGCCCAATGGTTCCAGTACATGCTGATATGGTCTGGTAGAATGTGGATTCCGAACTGCAATCTTTTTTCCACCGGAAACAGCACGCACACAGTCCGGAATGATACGGTCTGCTGCAAAATCACCGCCTCCGATCACATTACCGGCACGCGCAGTTGATACTGCAATATCCATGTCTTTCAAGAAAGATTTCTCATAACTGTGTGTTACAAGTTCTGAGCAGGATTTGCTATTGGAATACGGATCGTAGCCATCCAGTTCATCCGTTTCGCGATACCCCCATTCCCATTCATTATTCTTATAAACTTTATCTGTTGTTACATTCAAAAAAGAGCGGACGCTTCCACACTGCCTTACTGCTTCCAGTACATTGACCGTCCCCATAACATTTGTCTCATAAGTATTTACCGGATTTTTGTAAGATTCCCTTACGATCGGCTGTGCCGCCAGATGAAAGACAATCTCCGGCTGTGTTTCTTTAAACACCTGTATCATATGCTCCAGATCACGAATGTCTCCGATCACAGAATGGATCTGACTTTCCAGATCTGTCAGCGTGAATATTGATGGATCTGTCGGTGGCTTCTGAGAATATCCGGTCACTTCCGCTCCCAACTCCTGAAGTATCCTGCAGAGCCATGTCCCCTTAAATCCGGTATGTCCTGTCACCAGAACTTTCTTCCCTTTATAAAAATTTAGATTGAATTCATTCATATCGACCGCTTAAACTCCTGTAAAATACTTTATAGATTTTTCCAAAATCTCCACATACTTTCCTCATAACCTTTTTTCAAAAAAAGCCATTATTAGTTTTATTATACTATAAAAGCTGACGCCCCGCAATCTGCGAAGCGCCAGCTTCTTAATTTAAAAATTTAAATTTTTTGACTTCTATTTTTCAAACAGATCTACCAGTTCCTGTCCATCGTCATATCCGGCATCTTTCAGCTGTTCTACGAACCACTCGTCCACACCTTCTACGGCTTTTTTGAAGGAATCGATATCCATATCCTCTTTTTTAGTGATTGTCACACCATTCTTTGACTGCCAGCGGTTCATGATTTCTTCATCACCGGAGCGGTTGATGTAACGTTCATACTCAACAGCTTTCTGTCCACACTCATCAACGACTGCCTGCTGCTCTGGTGTCAGAGTATCGTACAGATCCTGGTTGATACAGAAGAACAGACAGTCATAGATTGCATCCCACATGGAGCAGTATGGCTGAACCTCCTGCACACTTGCCGCATCGATTGCCGGAAGTGGGTTTTCCTGGCCTTCTACAGTATTCTGCTGCAGAGCCGTATAAGTTTCAGACCAGTTCATGTTCGTTGCATCTGCGCCCCATCTCTTGTAACATTCCATCAGAAGGTTGGAGCCTGCTACACGGATCTTGAGGTTCTTCATGTCATCCAGAGTTTTTACTTCATGCTTGCTGTTGGTCAGCTCACGGAAGCCGTTCTCTGCGATACCCATGCAGTGCAGTCCGTAACTGGAAAGAATTTCTTTCAGCTTTTCTCCTGCCTCACCATCGAATTTCGCATCTGCATCATCATAGGAATCATAAATAAATGGTAACGATACAACATTAAATCTTGGATCAAACGCTGAGTAGATCAGGTTGGAATGCATGGAAATCTGTACCGGGTCTCCGTTCATCAGCGCCTGGATTCCTTCAGACTGATTTCCATTGGTCAGCTGGTCTGCCGCATAGATGTTGACTTTGATCTTGCCTCCGGTTGCTTTTTCCATCAGCTCGCCAAACTTACGTCCGCCGTCTGCCCAGGTACTTGTCTCCGTTGTGGAGCATGCAAAGTTCCAGGTTGCTTCCGGCCAGTTGAGATCACTGTAATCCGCAACTGTATCCGTAGATTCCTGTGTGAAGAGATCTACCAGTTCCTGTGCGTCATCGTATCCTTCTTTCTCAAGTTCCTTAACAAACCACTCATCAACACCATCTACGGCTTTCTTGAAGGAATCGATATCCATATCTTCTTTATTTGTGATCGTCACGCCATTCTTTGACTGCCAGCGCTCCATGATCTCTTCATCTCCGGAACGGTTGATATAACGCTCGTATTGAACAGCTTTCTGACCACACTCGTCAACAACTGCCTGCTGCTCCGGTGTCAGACTGTCATAAATCTCCTGGTTGATGCAGAAGAACAGACAGTCATAGATTGCATCCCACATAGAGCAGTATGGCTGAACCTCCTGCACACTTGCCGCATCGATTGCCGGCAGCGGGTTCTCCTGTCCTTCTACTGTATTCTGCTGCAGAGCCGTGTAGGTCTCTGTCCAGTTCAGGTTTGTTGCATCTGCGCCCCATCTCTTATAGCATTCCATAAGAAGATTGGAACCTGCCACACGGATCTTAAGATTCTTCATATCATCCAGAGTCTTGATCTCGCGTTTGCTGTTGGTGATCTCACGGAAACCATTCTCTGCGATACCCATGCAGTGCAGACCATATTCGGAAAGCAATTCTTTCAGTTTTTCACCGGCTGCTCCGTCAAATTTTGCATCTGCGTCATCATAAGAATCATAAATAAATGGAAGAGATACTACATTGAATCTCGGATCAAATGCGGAATAGATCAGGTTGGAATGCATGGAAATCTGTACCGGGTCTCCATTCATCAGTGCCTGGATTCCTTCAGACTGATTTCCGTTTGTCAGCTGGTCAGTTGCATAAACATTAACTTTAACCTTGCCTCCGGTTGCTTTTTCCATCAGTTCGCCGAACTTACGTCCACCATCTGCCCAGGTACTTGTCTCCGTTGTGGAGCATGCAAAGTTCCAGGTCATTTCCGGCCAGTCAAGGTCGCTGTAATCTTCAATTGTATTAAAGGAATCACTTCCATCTCCCGCATCTTTGGAAGAAGTACTTCCTGTATCAGATGAAGACTGTTCTCCCGTATAAGAACCATCTTTTGCAAGAGCCTTCGGAAGTGCTGTTGAAACTGCCGGTACATAGGTTACAACCAGAAGTACTACAACGCTGGCAGCGATCATTGGCATAACTGCCTTTGAGATCTGCTGAAGAGTAACCTCCAGACCTTTTTTGATCTTGATACTGATCGCAACAAAAAGGTTTACACCTACCGGAGGGGTAACCTGTCCGATCGCAAGGTTTACAGTTGCCATAACACCAAATGCAACAACGTCGTATCCCAATGCTTTACATACCGGAAGCATGATTGGGATAAAGATGTACATTGCAGAGTTTGCGTCAATAAAACATCCTGCGATCAGGAAGATAATATTTACGATCAGAAGGAATACAAACTGATTGTGCGCGATGGATGCAAGCAGTCCGGATGCAGCCTCTGCAATACCAAACTTGGTACATACAAATGAAAACAGAGATGCACTTGCAACGATCAGCATGATTCCACCGGTAGTCTTTGCGGAATCTACCAGGATATCAAACAGATCTCTGAAGGATACCTCACGGTAGATCACCATACCTACAAAAAGTCCATATACAACAGATACTGCCGCAGCTTCTGTTGGTGTAAAGATACCACCGTAGATTCCGCCAAGGATGATGACCGGCATCAGGAATCCCCAAAATGCATCTTTAAAAGTGGCCCATCTCTCCTTTGCAGATGCTTTTTTACGGGACGGTTTGATATCATGTTTATTTGCTTCAAGAATTACTACAATTACAAGTGCCACACCCATAAGGATTCCAGGTACGATACCTGCCATAAACATATCTGCGATAGACACACCTGTAATGGACGCATATACAACGAAAGCGATACTTGGCGGTATAACGATAGCCACCGAACTCGACGTTGCCATCAAAGCTGTTGAAAACGGTGCAGAGAAACCACCCTGCTCAACCATTGCCGGGATCAGAACAGCACCAAGAGCTGCTACTGTAGCCGGACCGGAACCGGAGATTGCTCCGAAGAAACAGGAAACAATAACACATACGATCGCGATGCCACCTTTTTTGTGTCCGACACAGGTATCTACAAAATCGATCAGTCTGCGTGAAATTCCGGCTTTTGCCATGATATTTCCGGACAGTACAAAGAACGGAATCGCAAGAAGAAGGAATTTACTGATTCCTGAATACATATTTGTTGCAACGATGGTAAGTGAGGTTCCCGAATAAAGGATCGCACATACAGAGGACAGACCCAGGCAGAGTGCGATCGGCACACCCAGGATCAGAAAAACAAAAAATGAAATAAATAAAACAGCACTGATCATTTATTTGCCCTCCTTATCGTTTTTATTTCCAAAACAGACATCCAGACAGTACTCAATAAGATGAAGAATCATACAGCCTGCTCCGATCGGTACAAAGGACCAGAAGATCCATTCCGGCCAGTTCAGTACAAAGGTTCTTTTTCCGTTTTCAAGCTGGGTGATAACCTTGTCCATACCATACTTAAAAAGAATCACTGAAAAAATAATACTCAGTACTGTGATCAGGATCACAGATGGTTTTTTCAGTTTTTTTGGAAGACGGTCTGTAACCAGTGTCAGGCTGACCAGGCCACCCTCTCTGCAGGACAATGCTGCTGCCAGAAGTGTAATAAGTACAAAGACCGCTACAACAAGTTCTTCTGTGAAGGACCATGAGCGGTGGATCACTTTACGGGAAAACACGTTTCCCACAGTGAGCACGAGAATCAGCAATGTTGTAACTACCAGTACAACTTTTTCTACTGCTGCAAGTGCATTCATGAGTTTCTTGTAGACTTTCATCCTCTCTTCCTCCCTTGTAAAATATGATGATGTTCCGGTTTCAGAAAATTCTGCATAAAAAAAATCCGCCCCATCAGGGACGGATATATAATTCCGCAACCACCCTGTTTCGTCATTGAAACAAGTACGATTCTGCAACGTACCGGCATACGCGTCTCCTGTAACGGGGAGCCTCCGTGAAAACCTACTGATAAATCTCAAACGTAACGTTCGGTCTTCCTTCTCAGGGATGATATTCAAAACAATGCCGTTACCGCATCACACCACCTGCGGCTCTCTGTAAACAGCTATTTTCTCTGCTTTTACTGATTCCCTTCATAGAATTTGCTCTTATGCTTTACCTCGTTAAAAGCTTTTTTTATTTTACAACTCTTATCCGCTATAGTCAAGAGCTTTTTAATTGGCGAAAAAAAGCAAAAACGTTTTTGCATTCTCGCATAAAATATTTTATACTATATATATTCTCTATATACTCAAACTGTATCTATCTACAGGAGAAACAGAATATGAAAAAGAAAAAAAATATTTCTACGCATTATGTTGCTGCTATTATTATTTTTATCTGTGCCGTAGTCATCAGTCTGGGTGTTTTTCTGTTATATGTCCAGAAGTCAATCGATACCAATTCTCAGAAAACCATGACCAATAATGTAGCAAAACAAAGTAATCATGCGTTATCCATTCTCAATATTCATTACGGATTTCTGAACAGTATCGCTGACAAAATGGGAGATTCCTCTGATATTCTTTCCGATGAAAATATGGAGCTTCTGGTATCCCTGGCAGCAAACACGGATTTCGAAAGAACTGCCCTGATCGAAGCAGACGGTACAGCATACTATGACAACGGTGCCATAAAGAATGTATCCCAGAGAAAATATTTTCTGGAAGCCATGAAAGGCCAGGCAACTCTCAGTGATCCACTGGACAGCAGTATTGATCAGGAGACACGTGTGATCCTGTGTGATCCTGTGTGTTCCTGTACGCTGTAATGGCAGAATCATTGGCGCACTTGGTGGCTCTTATAATGTGACCGCCCTTAGTCAGATGCTTTTTAATGATATTTTTGATGATGCCGGATACAGTCTGATTGTCACAAAAGAAGGAGAGATCATCGCCTACGATGGTGAACCTTCATATCATAAAATCACATATGGTGACAATTTTTTTGATTTTTATAAAGACAGAACACTTCTGTCCAAAAATTCTCTTGTAAATGTCAAAAAAGATTTTTCAGCCGGCAACGATGGACTGATTAAGATCCGAACAGACTCCAACAAAAAATCTGACCAGTATATCGCTTATACCCGGCTTGGCATGAATGACTGGATGATCTGCTATGTTATTCCTGTATCCGATGCCCAAAGCTCCTATTCTTTCATTAAAAGTTATGAAGGCATTTTTATGTCCGTATTCTTCATTCTGGTGCTGTTACTTGTTTTCTACATTATCCACAACAATCGTATCCGCAATGAAGAGCTGCGTCGCGATGCACAGACAGACGGTCTGACAGGTGTTCTCAACAAACGCACGACAGAGGCACTCATCAACGAAATCCTGGAGCAGAGGCCTCATGAAAAAGGTACTTTTATTATTCTGGATGTTGATAAATTCAAAGAAGTAAATGATCATTATGGGCATGCTGTCGGCGATATTGTCCTCAGCACACTTGGACAGACACTCCGAAATTATTTCAGAGAAAATGATATCATTGGAAGAATCGGTGGAGATGAGTTTGTCATTTACATGTGCAAAACAGAACGGCAGAGATGGATATTTTCTTTTCCAAAAGCAGGATAGTATTATATAATGATGACATATCGCAAGAATGCAGGCACAATATCATCTATACTAAACATATAATGCATGAATAAAAGAGGTACAAATAATGACAGAAAAATGGTGGCATGACAAAATCGCATATCAGATCTATCCAAAGAGTTTTCTGGACAGTAACGGGGACGGCATCGGAGATCTGAGAGGAATCATTTCCAAACTGGATTACATAAAAGCACTGGGCATTGATATCATCTGGCTTTCTCCAATCTACAAATCGCCTTTTGTCGATCAGGGATATGATATTTCAGATTACTATGCAATTGCAGAAGAATTCGGAACTATGGAAGAGTTTGATGAATTGCTTGCAGAAGCAAAAAAACGTAATATGCATATCATCATGGATCTGGTCATCAACCACTGCTCTGACAAACATGAATGGTTCCAAAAAGCTCTGGCTGATCCAGATGGTGAATATGCAGATTATTTTTATTTCCGGAAAGGAAAAAACGGTAACCCGCCAAGCAACTATCGTTCTTACTTCGGCGGCAGCTGCTGGGAACCGGTTCCGGGAACAGACAAATACTATTTCCATATGTTCGCCAAAGAACAGCCTGATCTGAACTGGGAGAACCCAAAGCTTCGTCAGGAGCTTTACAATATGATCAACTGGTGGCTTGAAAAAGGCCTTGCCGGTTTCCGTATCGATGCGATCATCAACATCAAAAAAGACCTTGCTTTTCCTGACTATGAACCGGACGGACCGGATGGCATGGCCGCCTGCTGGAAAATGGTCGAAAACGTTGACGGTGTAGGAGAATTCCTTGAAGATCTGAAGAAAAACACTTTTCAGAAATATGATGCTTTCACCGTTGGTGAAGTATTCAATATGAAAGCTGATGAACTTGGTCAATTTATTGGAGATAACGGACATTTCTCCACAATCTTTGATTTCTGTGCGCATTCCCTCAGCGATGGTGCTCATGGCTGGTACGATGCACCTCATGTAGATTTCAAAACATGGCGCGACACAATTCTGAGTTCTCAGATCAATGTCCAAAAATATGGACTGGAAGCAAATATCATCGAAAATCATGATGAACCTCGCGGTGTATCCCGTTTTCTTCCGGAGTATGCCCAAACGCCTGTCGGTGCCAAAATGCTCGGTACCGTAAACATCCTGCTTCGTGGAATTCCGTTCATTTATCAGGGACAGGAAATCGGAATGCAGAATGAAATCTGGAGCAACATTCATGATTACAATGATATCAGTACGATCGATCAGTATAATCTTGCAAGAGAAGCAGGTTTAAGTGATGCAGAAGCTCTGGAAGTATGCGGCAAAATGAGCCGTGATAACGCAAGAACCCCTGTACAGTGGAATGCTCAGGCGAATGCCGGATTTACTACAGGCACACCATGGCTCAAGGTTCACTCTGATTATAAAGAAATCAACGTCGCAGCTCAGGAAAAGGATCCGGATTCCGTATTAAATTACTACCGTAAACTGACTACCATCCGCAAGGCTCCAGAATACAAAGAAGTCTTTACTTACGGCAAAACAGTTCCTGCATATCAGGATAGCGAAACAGTTATGGCATATTATCGTGAGACGAAATCACAACGCGTTCTCGTCGCCGCCAACTTCGATCGCGAAGCCGTTTCCACCAAACTTGAATATCCGGTAAAAAAAGTGCTTCTGTCCAATCAGAACCGCACCGATTGCCCGGAAGGAATGCTGAAGCTCGACAGCTGTGAAGTAATTGTGCTGGAATGCGAGAAATAAACCAATTTCACTAAGGGACTGTGCATGTATTATGTACAGTCCCTTCTGGCTGCAGGCACTGGATCGGATGACTGAGCCATTCCCAAATACTTTCTTCATAGCCTGTTTTTTCTCCAATACTGAAAAAATGCCTCTTCCTGATCTGAACGAATTCCATACTTTCTCCTTGCTATATAGAACTTTGATTTCCAGATAGATGTCTGTACCGGAATTGCTACTATATTATGATGGCGTATAATATCCATATATGGCAAAACAGAAATTCCGACTCCATTCTCTACAAGCCCTGTAATAACTTCAAAAATAAAAAAGAGCGCATTCTATAACAGCCTTTCGACTGATATGAATTCGCTCTCCTCTCACAGCTTCACTTTCCAATTACTTGTTTAACATGTGTTTACCATAACATGTTGCACAAATTATTGCGAGTAATTTTCATAAAAATATACTTTTTATACAAAGTATACATTTCACCTATTTGTGTTATGTATATTTTTCTTCTTTCTGGACTTGCGGACGATCTTTCGAATCAGGGATACCACAAGAACAATTATTATAATAATGATCAGGCCGATACATACTATGATTGCGGTAAATTTATTCGGTTTTTTCACCAGATCAAGTATATTTTTGCTGTCATCCACAACCTTACGATCATGGGTTGTCGCATAGTATTCAGATACATTTGCAATGCCATCTCCATCTGCATCATCAAAAGACTGCATATATCTTGCGATCGCATCCCAGGCTTTCAGCTCCTTATCGCCTTCCATGACTGCATGATCTTCCAGATTTTCAATTGGATTTCCGTCTTTATCCTTTGGCTCAAGAGACAGAAGTCCGTAAGACATTTTCATTACAGAACCTAACATCTGTCCGGTGTACAGATCTGTTACAACATGATACAGCTTATCATCCTCAATCTCTGTCCTTTCTCCATCTGCTCTGGTCAGATAGCAGTCTGTCACTTTATTCAGGATCATTCGATGCGGGTTGTATGTAAAATTCAGGCCACTGCAGTATAATCTTGCAGTCGTCATAAAATCAGAAATAGAGGCGTCCACTTCAGCCACCAGCTTCAGTTCTTTTCCTGTCAGGTATGCGTTGATCAGAGGATATCCGGCTACTCCGTCTTTGCCAATTCCAAGTGAAAATGAATTGTATACATCTTCTACGGTAATATCACCCTTTGTATACGTGTCACGTACAGTCCCACTCGGTACAACCGCTACATCTACCGGGTCTCCATCATAATACTCTGAATTTTCCACAGCATATACGTAGGCATCTGCCATGATATCCCCAAGATTCAGTTCTTTATGCTCTGTGCCCATTTCCTCCAGGCTGTTAAATTCCACATCGTTCTGCGCAAGAACTTCTTTTCTTGTATAACCAAAGTCTGCAAGGTAATTCGTATCCACCGTGTCCATCAATGCGTCGATGCGCTCCTGTGTTGCCTTGTCGGCTTTTACATCCTCGGATACAGGAATCAGCTCATAAGAGCTCAGATCCCAGCGTCCGTCAGAATTCTGCGTCATCGAAAGAGAGCCAAGATTTCTTCCGTATTCACCACAGGATACAATATAGGTATTTCCGTGCTGGATTGCCTCCTGCAGCTCTGAATGTGTATGTCCACTGATGATCAGATCAAGATCCGGAACCGCCTTGGCAAGGAGTTCGTCCTCCGACTTGCTTTCATCTTCCCAGGTTCCACCATGAGAAACACAGGCGATCATGTCTGCTTCTTCGTTTTTCTTGATTTCTTCTACTGTTTTCTTAACGGCCTCAACAGGATCCTTGAAGGATAATTCACAGGTTGGTGCGCATTCCAGGGCATCTTTTCCGAAGACACCGACAACGGCGATCTTTACGTCACCTTTCTGTACCATTACATAGTCCTTCACACCATATGTTTCAAACGCTGACTGTATCTGTTTCTGGCCGTCGTTTAGCCCAGCCTTTTCCATGCTGTCCCAATCCACATTGCACACTACGATCTCAGGCAGTGTCTCTCCGGAGCTTTTGGCTGCCCTAAGCATGTTGGCAAGCCCCTGGGATCGATAGTCGAATTCATGATTGCCAAATGTAGTCACATCATATCCAAGATATCCAAGCATTCTAAGCTCCGCTGCCTCAGTATCATATACCGTCTGGATCAGCGTTCCCATTGAAAAATCACCGCCATCCAGTATGAGTGTATCTGGATCTTCTTTCTTTTTTTCATTAATCAGCGTCTTTATTTTTGCAAATCCGCCGACTTCTTTTTGTTCTCCATTTACGATCGTGGAAAAGCTGTCCAGGTGGGAATGCGTGTCATGAGTAAATAAGACATCTATCTGTTTTGTATCAGCTGCAGCTTTCACCGTAACAGCCTGCGCAAGCGGCATAAGCATTGCAATGGTAAGCACGACTGACAAAATACTTTTCCGTAACATCATAGATTTCACCCTTTCATCCATAACTTTCTGATATGATTTGAGTATACGTGATTGCACCATGTTTGTCACGTATAATTGCGTTAGAATAAGACAAAGAAATCCTGTACAGAAACAGTTTTACTGCAGCCGTACAGGATTCTTCTAAATTCTTTTATTCTCTTTATTTTGCTCTTGCCATTGCTTCCTGATAATCTCTTGTGTCTGTGAAGATTTCTTCTTTCCACGGATTCTTTTTCTGAGCTTTCGCACGTTTCAGAATGTATGCAAAATTAAAATATCCGCTTCTGAAGCGTATGTATATGCCATTTCCTGCGGAGATAATGTGGGAGTTATCAAAAATTCTTTTACTGCATCTGTATGGATACGATAGTTTATTTTTGAAAGTCCTCTCTTTACATCCCATCCAATCGCTAACCGATCTGCTTCATCTTTCTTTAATCTCTGATAATCTTTGATGATATAAAGCTTAAATTCCGGTGAAATCCATAAAACAAACTCAAAAGCAATATCTGTATGAGCATAAGTGCCGCCATATCGTCCTGATTTTGATACGATACCGATTGCATCCGTTGCTTTGATCCACTGCTGTGGTGTCAATGTATGGATTATTCAAACTCATTATGCCCCACCCCAGGCTGTGCTTAACTTATTTTAGTTAAGTTTTAGCTGAATATGGAGCATATTTATATATCAATTACACTATTTATTCTGACCTACTGAATGGACGTTGCCAAACTGTTGCCACGAGATTATTATATAATTTATTACTATGGTTTTCAACTCTATTCTGAAATATTAAAATGATATTTTTTCGCTCTCATTTCAAAAGCATCCTTTGTTCCTTCCATCACATCACATATTTCTTGACGAATTTCAGTATCATCCATTGTTCCAGTCTTATTAACTTGAATAATATCTGTATCTGAATTCATTGAAATTATGTATTCAGAATCACCATTTACAGGAATATTAGCATTATGCGTAACAACTATGATTTGTCTTTTTGATTTTGCCACTTTCAATCTAGCAACAATCAAATCATAAACTAATCTATTATCTAAATCATCCTCCGGCTGATCTAATAACAAAGGTTGTTTTCCATATGCCAATAAAAATGTAAGTATCGTTGTTGTTTTTTGACCCGCAGATGCATTTGATAAATGTATAAATTTTTTCGCTTTTTCTGGTTTATACGACACAACCAAATCGTCATCTGGTATATAAGCAAGTAATCTCGCATATGAATCTTCTGGCAGTCCACAAACAGCATCTCTAGTATACTTACTTAATGAAGTTTGATCCTGTTTTGTTCTTATGTTAACTATTAACTCTTTATAATTTTTGATTCCATTCTTATCTTTAAAAAAGATATCTGCTAATTTATTTATATCATCCTCAACAGACACTATGTCTTTTTGAATAATCGATCTAATATTATTGATAAAGGAGCTTCTATTTCTATTCTTTTTCAAATCAAATTTTACACTTTTATCATTTCCTATTACCTCTTGAATAAATTGAGACCTTAAATTATATATATCAGCATTTTTCTCTTTATAGATTTTTTCCTTCTCATTATATTCTTGTTCTAGAGCTTCCAACTCCTGTTCCTTATTTCTAATTATTTCAAGTTCTTGTTTTTTGTCTTTTCTTTTATCAATTAATTCATCTAATCTCCCTGTATCGAGTCCATTATCTTGTAAATTCTTAACTGCCTGCAGGTAGTTCTCTCCATTTTCTATCTTTCTGTGGTTCCAATTAGTAGCATTTATTTTTTCAACTATTTTATCTGATTTTTTAACTATATCATGCAAAATTTTGTAAATAGATTCAATATCACTATTAAAATCTTTCAAATCGTCATCTAAAATTTCATTTATTTCAGAATCATCAATTAAATCATATGTTAAATTTACTTGTTTAATAAATGTCTCAATTTCCTCTATCTTATTATTTTTATTTTCCACATATGATGAAATCACTTTCTGCTGATCATCATATAATTGTTTTTCTTTAATTATATCTGAAATTCCACTTTGCTTAAATTTAGAAATCTGATCTTCTATATCTGCTAACTCCGTTTCTAATTTTGACTTTTTAGCAATACTTCTTCTGCAGTTTGATATTTCTAATGCCTTTCCAATCAAATTATTTAATGCCGCTTCTCTCTCAGAAACACAATTCGACATACCACTTATATCTCCATCAATAATTGCCATAAGTGAATTTGAATCGGTCGCAAGCTCATATATTTGTTTCTGAGTAAATATTTGTGCCTTAAATAAATCAATAAAATTTTCATCTTCTACTAATTGCCAATTATCGTTGATATATTTATATAATTTTCTTGTTTGATTTTGCATATTCTTAATATGAGAAACTTCAATTTTATACAAATCCCCTAATCTTTCCACAAGAATTTCAACTACGGAATTTTTAGTAAAAATCCCCTTTTTAATGTTGGAAGATTTTGTTTTTCCATTTTCCTTGTAAAACTCCATCTGTTCCTGGGAAATTATATTAAGATTCTCCCCCGAAAAAGAATTCATGCCTCCTGCAATTGTTCTAATAATAGACGATTTACCACTACCTCGTCCACCTATTATTGTATTTAGCTGGGAATTGAAAGAAACATCTATTTTTGCATTTTCATTTAATATACTATTAGATAGTACTACTTCTCTAATAATCATATCTGGACTTTCGCCAATCATATGGTTACTCTCTGCATTTTTTTCAACTCTCATATCATTGGAAATTAATGCTTGTCTAACACTTTCTAAGTTTGGTGTCTGAGACATTTTTAAATATGTATATGATGCTCCTATTCCCCACATTCCATGCTTGGAAGATTTTTCAGAATATGGATTATCAGAAAAACTTAATAATGGAAATCCAGAATTTTTCACCTGTTGATAAACACTTATCCATGCTTTTGCTTGTTCATCTGTGATTGTTTTTCCATACTTCTCAGTTAACTTTTCTGATATTATATGTAATGGTTCATTACCGTAGTTTTCCCATATTTCATCATTTACTACCTGCACCCCATCAATATACTTTCTATCTAGCAATTTAGATATATTGTCGTAACTTATATCTGAAAGTCCACTATATTCATCGACATGTGCCGGAATGACCAATGCGTTCATTGATTTCGCTATCTCACATGCATGAAAAATATCTCCATCTGCTGTGTGACTACTATCTCCTAAATCAGCTCTAAATATCTTTAACTGTGATAAGAACTCCTGAACCGTATTTCCATCACAGTCAATATCAAACAAAACCAAAATATGAATTTTACTAGAATCACAGGACAACTCTACCCCTGGAAAAACAATTAGATTATTCTCTTTTCCAATTTTCATTGCCTCATCAATACTTCTGTAATCATTATGATCTGTAACTGCAATACATTCTAATCCTTTTTGCTTTGCCGTATTAATCCATTCTTGAAGTGTATCTATTTGTTTATCAACATAGCATTTACTTGCCATTGTATGTAAATGAAAATCACATTTGTACCATCTTAAACCTACTTTATCCAAAATACCTTCCTCCATATTATTAGTTGCTATTGTTAATCATAATTACTTTTTGTATTTCCTCTGACTGTATCAACATCCGCATCTTCTCATTACCATCATCAACCTCTGGCTTTCCACACCTAAGACTATCCGGATGTTCAGATACACAACAATCCTTATACCAGCATTCACCCATAAGCGGACCTTTGACAGACCACTTTTCATTTTGTGTAAATTCACCTACCAACGATTTCATCACTCGCTCTGTAGAATATCTCTTGAATCCAGACAGATAATGCATTGTCATCTGATTATCGATTTTTGACAAATCTATTCTGTGATCTTCTATTGCTGCAAGAATATCTTCGCGCATTTTTATCTTATCCGTCTTACCGGTTCCAGTCCAAGACACCAACTTATCGAATGCCAATATAAAGTATTCAAAACAAATCATATCAAGAATGATAACCTTTGCTTCAGACTTTTCCACTAATTGTTTCAACTGGCGATACTTATTTCGAATATCCTGATTATCCGGCACATAGTCAAATGCTATGTAATATTCATCTTCTTCCTTTGCATTCAATGATATCAAGGAATCCAAGATACCTTGGTTACTCTCTTTACTTTCAACTACAAGTGCATTATCAAAGAAAAGCTGATTGACTAATTTCCAGAAGTGGAGTCCAGCACCTGTGTCCTCTGTCCATAAATACTTCATATCACAACTCCTCTTCTAAAGTAATCATATTACTCTCAACCTTCATTACCTTAAAACTCTTATCTGAGACGTTCAGTCCATCGCAATTTCTTAGGAATAACATATACTGATTCGAAAATTCAAAATTTATGAATCGCCTTACCTCGTCATCCATCAAAATATCAGCATTATCAATAACAACGAAATTGTTTCTGCACTGCTTCAATTTCTCTAATACATCCTCAGATTTATAATTGAATAGTTTAATTGCATTATATTCTTCGGTTTGCTTCAAATCCTCCAATATGTCATAAAGTACTGTCTTTCCAGTACCACTATCGCCGCCAACAAGAGTAATACGATCATTGAACACCAAATCATATGAAAAAGGATCTGCTTGAAATGCTATTTTATTATAAATCATTCGCCTCTCTCCTTTCATATTCCTTACTCCACCACGCATTGTACCCAGCACTTCCCGTCACAACATCCGTATCATTAAATCTAATAATTGCATCATCCGGAATATCTGCAAGAGATGGGCGTGACATATAAATCTTTATATTATCCATGGAAAATATCACCTTAAGTACATTAGGTCCACATTCCTCTACGCACACCACTTTTTCGGGATGCTTTACTATATTGAGCAATGTCTTACATCCAGAAGAAAGATTACGGATAGTTCCCAATCCATACTTAGTTTCTATATGCTTGTCTGGTGTCAATTTTGCATCATCGACTTGCTTAATTAATGCAACTTCATTATCAGACATTTCTTCATTACTTGTATTTAAGTTAAAGAATAAATCATTCTTGATAATCCAATCTTTTGAATCCTTTTTTTCTGTGTATATATCAATCATTCGGTGTCACTCCTTTAACAAATTATATTCTTGATCATTTACACTGACTCACTTATGAGGACAACTTATTTTTCAATTTCAATCCAGCATGTCCTGCAAATAATTGTGCCTGCTGTAGTCCTACATTACTTTTTACAAACTTCTCTGCAAGTTTATTCTGTGTTTCTTTGCTCATGTATATTTTAAGCCTATCTGTTGTCCTTGTAATTGCAGTATAGAAAATATTATGTGATATTCTTTCATCAACATCCTCTGTAATTACAACCTTCACAGATTCATATTCCAACCCTTGTGCTTTATGTATGGATACTGCATAAGCAATTTGAAATGGTACAATTTCTTCAGAATAATCAGCATCCGAATCCCGTTCGATTCGTTTTTTCACTCCAAACTTAACAATAGATTTCCCCTCACACTCGCAATCAATAAGCTTAATACCCGAAAAAAGAGCATCTCTTTTATCAATGACTTTATCAACCAGTACTTGAAACACTATTTCATTCGTTTTCTTATCAATTGATAGTATGCGACCTTTCAAATTGTTATATAAGACGTTTCCAAATCTTCTATTCTCATTGAACAAAACTTTATCTCCAACCTTATATGTCCAATTTCCCCATTCAATCGGCTTAGACGGGTTGATTTTCTGCATATATCTATTAATATTATTGACTCCATACAATCCATCATATCCTAAACATAAAATGATTTCCTCATCATCTTTTTCAAAAATAGATTCATTTAAAGTTGATATAAATCCATTTGCTTGTAGTCTTTCAAACAGATTTTCATCAAATTCCCTCACGCAAGTCCACATATCAAGCAGAATTGCTTTATCCTTTGCCCTGTACGGAGTTGATAGCTCATAAACAGATTTTTTATCAACAAAATATCTTGCAAAACTAAACCAATTTCCAAACTTTATTGCTTCTATCTGGTATATATCACCAAGCAGTAAATATGCTTCCGCATTACACTTTTCAAACAGCTTTAAAACATCTTCATTACACACTGTACTACACTCGTCCAAAATAACCAGATCATACCTTTTCCAGCTATGTCCATTTTTCAAATAGTCATATACTGTGTAGCAATCACAAGAAGAATTTATTCTTCTCTCCAAATTATTTTTCGCAGCATTTGTGTTAGCAAGCAAAAGAATATTCTTATCATCGAATAATTTCGCAATATACTCTGCTACTCTTGTTTTACCTGTTCCTGCTGCACCATAAACCATTCCTAATCTAGAATTTATAAAGATATTTTCTAATATTTTTTGCTTTTCAACATCATCAATTTCATTCATAAATTCTGCTTTGTTTGCAAGCATATCAGAATAACCATCAACACCTTCCGAAGTATATTGCTGTAGCTTTTCTATAACAGATTTGGTTATCTCATAATAATTCTTAACATACAAATGGTTTGCAAAAATCTCAATTTTTCTTAATTGCTGTTTCGTACTTTTATACAAGTTTCGATTAAATTTCTCCACCTCATACCAATAATAATCCAACTGATTATCATCCACAGTTACATATAATGTATTACTATCATAAGCTTCTTTATTCACCATTGCCGACACATATTGATGTTCACAATCATATATCTCTAAACATTTATTCAATCTTGATTTTAACAAATTATGTCCACATAAACTTGAAGCATACGGCATTTCATCAAATGGTATTGCCTCATTCTTCAGATATAAATACGATAGACGATTATTTGAACGATCCGCCAACTGGTCTCTAATTACATCATTCTTCAAATAAGCGGTGATGTATCTTAAAATGTTACTTCCTGGTTTTTCACCAATGATAATCTCTCTTATTTTATCAAAAGTTTCTTCCAATTCAGGTTTCTTACTCAGTTCCACTTGCTGAATATAAATCTCATAGTCCTCCTCATCTGCCAAAAGAATGTCTAGCAGATTCATTCCAGTTCTACTAAGAAATTTCATCAATGCTTTGTAATACAAATTATCAGTTCTTACTTCGATATCATATCCACAGATTGCAACTAACTTCTCCAATTCGCACGGACGTATAGAAACATTCCAAGCAATGAGGCACTTTATGTCAATATCAACTCCGTTAAAATCTACATTTGCTTGAGCGAAATCACATTGAATAGAATAGTTATCCGGAATATCATTAAATGAATATGCAACAAATCTATCAAATTTAGTTATTTCTTCCTGTGCATATGACAGTGTATATTCAAAAAAGCCTTTTCCATTTACCGTTCGGTATTTTTTCCTTGTAATGTAATATCTATCGTTAGTATATTTTGTGCCATCTTCCAAATGTATACCCTTCAATGCAATATAAATTTTTTCATAATATGGATCTAATTCAAAATTCTTCTCCTGCGGATACCCTTCGAGATTACTCATCAGAACTAATCCAAACTTCTCTCTCATCTGATCTCTTAACTGATATAATTGAGATAAATAACCATCCATTAACCGAATAGCCCCATCCTCTGCAGGTACATAATGAGATGTCGTAATCTGAAGCGAATGATGTAGATCCCATATATATCCATATTCATTATTCTCTTTAAGCGGTTTCATATATTGGGTATACCATTTATCTTTTCCTCTAATTGGTACTTGTTTATTAGGATTTTCATGAGCATATATACGTGCTGCAATATGTTCTAAATAAGTGCGAAGAAATTGAATTACATAGTCTGCAACCTTTTGGGAATCTTGCAATACTTTATAGTCATCAATTATTCCACAGATTTTTGAATCAATATTATATATACTCTTTTCAATAATATCTATGTAATCCAAATTAACTCCTCCTAGAAATAATACTTCATTTATTATTTTCCATATTTTGCCGAATCTTCCGCAACCTTCATCACCTTATACTCTGGCTCATATTGATAAATCTTTGCAGAAGTAGCTGCTTCATTTCCTACATCTTCTGTTACGGAATACTCCTCAAAATTCTCCACCTGTTCCATAACTTTATTGAATACTTCCGGACTATACTGTGGTGGATAACCATTCTTCACCAAACAGATTTTTATGTCAAGTTTTAATTGGTTACGAACATTCTGATTATTGAGCCAATCAGCAAATGAGGATTTTGTATCAATAATATCCTTTATCTTCTTAGCTAATGCTTTACATTTATCATTGACTACAACACCGTCTACTTCTTTATCTGTTCCGTACTCAAAGTTATATTGGTCACGCAGTGAAATCAAAATATCATAAAATGCTTTTTCTTCAAAGGTTAAACCAATTTTACGAAAACTTTCTCTGTTCTCATTCATTTGACGAAGAATAGCTAAAGCCTGTTCCGTTGCAATCTTAATAATATCCTCAGATGCCTTTTCCTGTGTTTCTCCAGCTTCTTCTGCTGTGAGATGTTTACGTCTTTCATGATACTCCTCAATAGTCTTTTCCAGCATTTCTTGGAATGATTTTGCAGCTAACTGATTCACTTTTCCGTATTCCTTAATCTGCTTACGAAGCATTTTTACAAGAAGTTCTAACTTGGTTGCTGGCATTTTAACATCAGATAGTTTTTCAAAGTATTCTAGTGAAAAGATATCTTCTTCCTCGCCACTTTCAAGAACACTTTCTACCTGATTGTATTTCAATGCTTCTTCAACCATTTTGGAAACCGCTCGGTTCATAGTATCTGTATCCACTTCACTTGTTCCACTCATTTTGCGAACAAAACCAGCTATAGCCATAAAGCATTGTGCAAGTGCAGATTCTTCTTCTCCAAGGTTACCAGAAGGCTGACAAATATCAAAAGCAGTTCTCATTCGTTTTACTGTCTTTAAAAAGTAGGTTTTAAATAAAACCTTCTGAGACCCCTTATTTCCTTCTGTTTGTAATTCCTGCGTTGATGCAAATACATACTCGGCAGCTTTAGCAAGAAGTCTGTAACGCTCGATAGGATCACAATCTGGATTTAAGAAAGGTGATAAATCATAATCACTAAACAGCGTTTTTAAAATTTCTAACTCTTCCCTGAACACTGATGTAGCCTGTTCAACATCATCAGATGTAGGAGCAACCGAAGTATCTCCACCATAAATCTTCATTGCTTCACGCATATTGTCGCGAATGCCGATATAGTCAACTACCATACCAAATTCTTTTCCAGGATATTTTCTGTTTACACGACTAATCGTCTGTATCAGCAAATGCTTCTTAAGAGGCTTGTCATTATATAAGTACGTAAGACAAGGAACGTCAAAGCCTGTAATCCACATATCTACAACAATAACGATATGGAAGTTTGATTTTTCCTGTTTAAAAGCAGCATCAAGTTCTTCTGAACGCTTATCATTCTTAACACCACCCAAGTAATTATACATGTCTTCTTCATCGTTACTGCCGACACTAGACACCATTGCTATAAATGGCGTTGGCTTCAATTGTTTCAATTCTTCTTCGGTTACAGAAACTCCATCAGGTGATTTCTTTTCTTCAAACCATTCCGGATATTTATCCTTGAATTTCTGAAGTAATGCATATGCAATCTTTCTATTTGAACAAACAACCATTGCTTTTTGTATTCTGTCCGGATCACCTGCACAAGATGAAACATAATGGTCATGAATATCTGTAGCAAGACGCGCAAGTCTGGAAGGTTCCCCAAGAATTACTTCCATAGAACTCATTGCTTTTTTACTTGCTTCGATATCCTCATATGTTGCACCATCATCAGCACATTTTTTATAGTAATCTTCAATCTCTTTTACTTTTACCTTATCAAGTAAAACCTTTGCAATACGAGGGTGATATTTGATAGAAACAGTCAATCCGTCTGCAACTGCCTGATCCATGGTATATCTATCAATTTCATCACCAAAAGTCTGATAAGTCTCTGCAATAGGAGTACCGGTAAATCCAACAAAAGTAGCCTGTGGGAATGCTTCTTTCAAAACCTTTGCGTATGGCTTTGAAACCATAGCTTTCATATTTTCATCAGCATCCTTGCTGAATTGAATCTTCTTAGAATGTTCAAGCTGAGTTCTGTGTGCTTCATCAGAGAAACATATAATATTCTGTCGGTCATTAATAAGACCGATTTTGTCATCTTCCCGGTCGCAGAACTTCTGAATTGTGCAAATGTAAAAGCCGCCACTTTGCCTTGCGCCAAGTTCCTGTCTTAACTGTGCTCTGTTTTTTACAACAGCTACTTCACCAAGGTTCAAAAATTCCTTACTCTTTGTAAAAAGCTTTGCCCCCTGCTTTTGAAGTTCATCTCGGTCAACAATCAGGATAATTGTCGGTGAGCCGATTTCCGGTATATCTGTACAGCGAAGTGCAAGCTGACGGGCAAGAAAAGCCATTGTATAAGTTTTTCCGCATCCTGTCGCACCAAAATATGTTCCACCTTTACCGCTTTTTTGAACAACAGAATTAATAATACTTTGCTTGAGTAATCTTGCAGCAAAGAACTGTGGATAACGACATACAATTTCAACTTCGTCACTATCGTAAATGCTATCTTGAAAATAAATGTAATCTCTGAAAATCTCCAAGAATCGTTCAGGTGCATAAACGCCCTTTATCATTGTTTCGGTTTCTTCAAAAGGCAGAGTAGATACTGCATCTCCATCATTCACACGTCTCCATGCATAAAAATGCTCATAAGGAGTACGAACTGTTCCAAGTCTTGTTTTAACACCGTCGGAGATACAAGCCAAAGGACAGTAATGTAAAAGATGTGGAATATCTCTCCAATAGCGAATATTAATTTGCTCCCACGCATCATAAATGGTCGCATTTGCATCCGCAGGATTTTTTAACTCAATAACACACAGTGGCATACCATTTACAAATAAGAGTACATCCGGTCTACGATTTTCTTTCTGACCATTGTTTGTATATTCTACTGTAAACTGATTTACTACACGGAAGATATTCTTATCCAAATTGTCAAAATCAATAAGTGGTATCATTCTTGGTAGCCCATCCTGCGGTGTAAACTGAACACCATTTACCATCCAACCATACACTTTGTGCAAAGTGGCAAAATCACTTTCCGCACCTACAAGACGGACATTATCGTAAATTTGTGTCACTTCCTCTTCCGTCAAATCCGGATTGGTGTCTGCTATAAACTTCTTGAAATCATCAACAATTAGTATATCTCTTTTTGTGACACGATGGATATTATTGCCAGAAGAATACTTCCAACCTTCCGCTTCTAAAAATCCAATGAAGGCATATTCATATTCTGATTCACAATAATGGCCATTGTATTCTTTTAATCTTGCCATAGGCTATGCCTCCTTTGCTTTTCTCGCCTCTTCTATAGACCCTTTGATAAGAATAGGACAGATATCTTTTATCTGTGCTTTGAGTTTTTCGTTAATATCTCTACGAGTATTATAAGCCTCAAAAATATTTACAATATCCTGTTGAATTTCAATGTTTGGAATCGGAATTAAAACATTTTTCATTTCTTCCCAATCAAAAGTTTCCCTCGCACTTCCCCATGAATTAAATCGAGAATATCTATTAAACTCACTTCTTTCAAACAGCATAGATAAATATGCAGGCAATAACGTATTTGTGTCATCTACTTTGAACACAATATACGACGAGGAACATATATATGTTTCATCACTATTGTTTCTAGCAAGTGATATTTTCTCTCCATTTCTTGAAGTGACTGTAACATATGCAAATTCATCTGGCTTTACAACTGCGTATGGTTTCAGAGATACTCCTTCCATGTTTGCCTTTGTGTATATGAATCTTTTTTCAATGGATATACCGCGTACCGCGTCTAAACCATATACTAAATCATCATTTTTTTCGTCACAAAGAGCGATATAATTTCCTAACTTCTTATGTGGCAGCTCTTTTCTAAGTTCTTCAATATATGCATCACAAACGAGTTTTAAATCATCCAATCCACGCTCATAGCTTTTCTGATTTTCAAGCATAGCATTATAAACATCTACATATTTTTGTTGGATTTGAATTGGTGGAAGAAAAATTTCTTCTTCACAAAATATATTCCAATCAAAAACCTCAGTGGAACTTCCCCATGAAATAAACTCTGCGTATCTGTCCCATTCTTTTCTACATAAATACATGAATAAATATGTGTCCAATATTTTTTTCTTTGCTGTTTCCTTAATTCTAAAAACATTGTCATTAAAAGTGATAATAAATGTTTTTTCAGTATCATTAAAACCAATACCGAGTTTTCTACTTCCTCTTGGATTGTATGCAAAGTGCCTTGGTGGAACTAAATGGAAATTTGAAAAATCTTTCTTCTCCAAATTTCCTCTCATTGGCATAATAATTTTATCGATGTTTACACCTATTGCATCATCTTCACCATATAATCCATTGGCATTTTTTTCATTTGTTAATTCAATCAATTCACCAAATTTATATTTAGTCAATCCCATATCCAATCCCCCTAAATGCATCTTCCAACATCTGCTGGGATTTCTTTTCCAGCTTCATAATCTCTTTCATTTCAGATTGAATACGAGCCATTTCTTTTTCATAATCAATTTCTAAATCATGGTCAATAAACTCAATGTATTTGCTTGGTGTAAGAGCCCAACCTTTACTTTCAATTTCATTAATGCACACACCACGGTAAAGTTCTGGTATCTCATAGGCTGCTCCATCAGTTTCCTCACATTGCCATGTGTGATAAATATCTGCTGCCTTCTCAATTTGTTCTGTATCCAACCGAACTTTCTTTTTGCTCTCACCCTTAACAGCATTTTCTGTCCATTGGCGTAAATCCATAAAGAGTATCTCATGCTCGCGGTTTCGGAGATTTCTTCCATGGTATTTTCCACCTTTTTTATTCTGATTTAGAATCCACAGAGTAACACTGATATCTGTAGTAATAAACAATTCTCTTGGCAGAACAACGATAGCCTCAATTTTATCATTCTGAATCAGTTCCTTACGTATTTCCAATGTATCGCTATCATTCAATGCACCATTCGCAAGAAGGAATCCTGCTACTCCATCAGTTTTCTTCAAATGTGAAAGTATATGCAAAATCCATGCATAATTTGCGTTGCTTTCAGGTGGCGTTTGATAGTCAGACCAACGACCGTCATTTTTCAAATTGTCATTATACCAGCCCTTCAGATTAAAAGGTGGATTTGCCATAATATAGTTAAAGTGCAACCCCTTGTGTAAATCATGTGTAAATGATGAATCTGCTTCTTCTCCTAGATTATGGCTAATTCCACGCAAAGCCAAATTCATTTTCGCAAGGCGATATGTAGCCGGTTCTTTTTCCTGACCATATACATTGATACCATTTAAGTTTCCCTGCTTTGACTTTACAAGTTCAGCACTCTGAATAAACATTCCTCCCGAACCACAGCAAGGATCATATAAGGTGCCATCATAAGGCTCAATCATCGTTGCAATAAGTTGAACTACGTCATGAGGTGTATAAAATTCTCCTTCCTCCTTTGTAGCATTTACCGCAAACTCCTTAAGAAAGTATTCGTATACACGACCAATAAGGTCTTTTTCCTCTCCAAATGTCTTATGACTGATTTTGTTCACTTCATCAACAATTTTCTTTATATCATTAGCTGCTAAATTGCGTGCTGTAAATGTTCCTTTAACAAAACAGCCTTTCAACTGTGGATCTTCTTCCTCAAGCCTTTGCAAAGCTGTATCAAGTGCAACATTAAGCTGTGGTGCCGGTGTACTGATAATAGTCGACCATCTTGCTTCTGGTGGTAAATTATATGTACCATCTGCAAAAGTAGCATCATCAAAGAATGCTGCTCTAATGTTCTCATCTTCCGGATCTAATCCCTGCTCTTTAAGTGTCTGTTTTAGATTTTCAATTCCATCCTCATACTTTTCGCCGATAAACCTCAAGAACACTAGCGTAAGCATCATATCTCTTTTTTCAAAGAATGAGCCAGAATTACGTGCCGCACGCAAATAATCTCTACAATTAAATAAAATATTATCTATGTTCAATGCCTTTTCCGTTGTTTTCTTCTTAGCCATATTACTTTTCTTCCCCTTCCTCGTCTGGAACAAATTCCATGATATCCTGTATCTCACAATGCAATACTTTACATACTTTTTCCAAAACTTGCGTACTTACATGTTCATTCTTCCCTAGTTTAGCCAGTGCATTTGTTGTAATTCCTGCCTGATCTCTAAGGTCAACTTTCATCATATTTTCATCTATTAATTTCTTCCATAATTTGTTATATCTGATTGCCATTATTATCCCTTTCATATCATTACAACTATTTATCATTTCTTTTTCATTATATCATCAAATCCAGCTTATTTCAATCTGAAATTGATTTTTTCAATCTCTAAATTATATATAAAGCAAACTCAAATGCTATATCCGTATGAGCATAAGTACCGCCATATCGTCTTGGTTTTGATGCGATACCGATTGCATCTGTTGCTTTTATCCTCTGCTGCGGTGTCAACGCAAAAACATTATCTTCAGATTCTGCTTTAAACCTATCGAATTTGATAGGTTTAAAATTCGAATTATGAATTTGTTCTCACAAAAATAAGGCTCCGAACCTACTATGTAGATTCAGAACCTTAAAGTGTATAGATTATTCATTTTTACAAAAACTGAATAATGAGGTTTGCGAACAAACACGTTTTATTCAAACTCGATCGTTCCCGGTGGCTTACTGGTCAGATCATAGAATACGCGGTTTACACCCTTAACTTCATTGATGATACGGTTCATTACCTTATTCAGCACTGCATATGGAATCTCTGCGGACTCTGCTGTCATGAAGTCGATAGTCTTGACTGCACGAAGTGCAACTGCATAATCATAAGTTCTGAAGTCGCCCATAACCCCTACACTTCGCATGTTGGTAAGCGCTGCGAAGTACTGGTTCGGCATCCAGGATGGTTCTTCTCCATGTTCTTTCTTGTAGTCGGCGGCTGCTTTGTCGACTTCTTCACGATAGATGAAATCTGCATCCTGTACGATGCGTACTTTTTCTTCGGTCACTTCTCCGATAATACGGATACCAAGTCCCGGTCCCGGGAATGGCTGACGGAATACCAGTCTTTCCGGAATTCCAAGCTCCAGACCGGCTTTACGGACTTCATCTTTGAAAAGATCACGAAGTGGCTCAATGATTTCTTTGAAATCTACGAAATCCGGAAGACCACCTACGTTGTGATGGGATTTGATCACTGCAGATTCTCCGCCAAGACCACTCTCTACAACGTCAGGATAAATAGTTCCCTGTGCAAGGAAATCCACTGCTCCAATCTTCTTTGCCTCTTCTTCGAAAATTCGGATGAATTCTTCACCGATGATCTTACGTTTTGCTTCCGGCTCTGTTACACCGGCAAGTTTATCATAGTATCTCTGCTGCGCATTGACACGGATGAAATTCAAATCGAACTGTCCGTTTGGTCCGAATACACCTTCCACTTCATCACCTTCGTCTTTGCGGAGAAGGCCATGATCTACAAATACGCAGGTAAGCTGCTTTCCGATTGCTCTGGAAAGGAGACCTGCTGCAACAGAAGAATCAACTCCACCGGACAGGGCAAGAAGTACTTTGCCATCGCCAACTTTTTCGCGGATTTCCTTAATCGTATGCTCAACAAAAGCATCCATCTTCCAGTCACCGGCACATCCACATACACCCAGTACGAAGTTGGACAGCATTGTCTTTCCTTCTACAGAATGAAGTACTTCCGGATGGAACTGAATTGCATACAGTTTCTTTTCTGCGTTTTCTGCTGTTGCTACCGGGCAGTCTGCTGTATGTGCAGAGATTTCAAATCCAGGTGCCGCTTTGGAAATGTAATCTGTATGGCTCATCCAAACGATTGTTTTTTCTGATACGTTTTTGAAAATGCTGGAATCTTTTTTGTCAACCAGCAGTTCTGTCTTACCATATTCGCTGACATCTGCTTTTTCAACTTTACCGCCAAGGACATGCATCATAAGCTGAGCGCCGTAGCAAAGTCCAAGAACCGGAACACCAAGTTCAAACAGCTCCTTCTGATAAGTCGGTGAATCTGCTTCGTAGCAGCTGTTCGGGCCGCCGGTAAGGATAATTCCCTTAGGATTCATCGCTTTAATCTTCTCAAGATCGGTCTTGTATGAATAGATTTCGCAATATACGTTACATTCTCTGACACGTCTTGCAACCAGCTGATTGTACTGACCGCCAAAATCAATAACAATAACTAACTCTTTTTTCAAGGCTTTCCTCCTGTTTTCCCTATAAATTCGTTACTGTTCACTTCGTGCACAGTAACAGAACTCTCTTTAGAATCTTTTTTCATTATAAATGAGTAGGTGGACTTTTACAACGGCTAATTTCTTTTTATTTTTGTGTCTCTGTATTTTCCAGCTACTTTTCTGCTTCTTTAATAAAATTTATTTCTTCTTTAGAAATCCCTCACGTTTTCTTCAATTTCTCATCACAGTTTCATCACAGATTCCCTGTATATTAATAAGCAAATAAAGCAAATGCTTTTTTACATATATTTTTCTTTTTCATACTCGCCGGGCCTGACAGCCCGGCCCTCCTTCTTTTTATGGATTCTTTTTATTTACTCATTACCAGAGATAGTTTTTCCCTTCCTGGTACAAAGTTTCCATTGCAAAGCGAACACAAGGAAGTTCCGTCATAGGATCTTCAATCCCAACCGAAAGCCGATATCCCTTTTCCAGAAGACTATTCAGTCTTTCTGTTTCCAGTGCAGTCAATGTAGTCGCTTTTTCTCCCGGAAGCAGCGAAGATATTTTTATTGAGATCCTGCTCTTTTCAACAAGTTTGCCGGATTCATCTTCAATATACACGTACACCGGCCATTCCTTGTACATCGGCGCCACTCCTGAGTTTTCCCATGTCAGCTTCAATCTGCTGCCTTTAGCGGTATTCTTCAGTTCTGCCATTGAAATCCACAGCCGATATCCCATATTTTTCAAAACTTCTTTATATCCATCCACATAGTTTTCATCTGGAATCTTTGGTCCCAGAAAAGTAGTATGTGCTTCCCGGATCATTTCTACAGTCCCGGACAGATTTGTATCCAGCATTTCTTCCATTGAAAGAGAACTCGTGAATTCTCCTCCGGAAGGTGCTGTTTTCCAGAAATCCTTCATTGGAACAATTACATTCTTTTCACCTGTCTGATCATATTCACCACCATTATTGATCCAGCCCAACCAGCTCTGTGTGGCCTCCGGCTGTCCGGTCATGTCGTTGTACAGTCCAAATCCATACTTTTCTGCTGCTGCAAAAGGTCTGCGCATAAGAATCATTGCATCAGGAAATGCTTCTGTCCATGGAAGAATGTATTTATCTCTTACCGCTTCCCTTGGGATTCTCTGTATCCCCTCACTGTAGTTCACATGCCATTCTCCCCAGTGGCCAAGACTTCCAAGTTCAACATAGCTGATCAGACCATCCTGTCCAAAATGCTCTCCGATCGCTCTGACTGCCTTTTTATGACAGGAAATGATCGTCGGACTATTATAATCCGGTGCAAAACCTTTGCCATACTCTCCGTCATACCATTTGCCGGCCTTTCCACTCTTCTCATACAGCCATTCCGGGATATCCATATGTTCTTCATCACTCGGAATATCACAGACAAATCTGAGTACCAGATGTTTTCCCTCTTTTCGCCATCTCGAAATCTGATTTTCTTCGTCAATTGACGCCCAGTTGTAAACGCCTTCTTCCGGTTCCAGCTCCGCCCATGTGATATCCATATACAAAAGTGAAATGTCTTCCGAAACCTCGTTATACCATGCACTTGGGACATATCCCATAAGCGGATTTCCAAAAGCCGCCTGACTTTCTTTATATTGTTTTATTGTTTTTCTTCTGCTTAGCCAGAACATTTCCACTCCTGCTGCCAATACAATTGTCAGAATGATGATCAGACAACGTATCACTCTTTTTTTAGCCATGATATTCCCCATTATACTGGATCAATGTCACATCATCTACATGCTCGATCGCACGGATTTTTTCCATAAAGTCCATATCTGCCTGTTTACAGAAGATCTCTACTGCCATTTCCGTTTTTTCTTTACGCATAGTTTTAGACTTTATAAAATATTTTCGTTTTCCAAAGCATCGGATAACCTCATCTCCTGCTTCATCTCCACTGTAATGGATAACTGCAATATAAATTTTCCCTCTCTGCTGTCTGCTGTAAAACAGTATTATCATAAGGATCATAATTGCTGCCGCAATAAGCGCCAGCACATACATTCCAGCTCCTGCCGTGATTCCCGTGGTGATCGCCCAAAACAGATACAAAAGATCCATAGGATCTTTTACTGCTGTACGAAAACGGACAATGGAAAGTGCACCAACCATACCAAGTGAAATTACAACATTGGTGCTGATCGCCAGCGTTACCATACAGGTCAGAACAGTCATTCCTACCAGAGTTACTGCAAAAGTTCTTGAATAAATAACGCCTGTATAAAATCTTCTGTATACCAGAAAAATAAGAATTCCCAACGCCAGTGCTGCAACCAGAGCGACCAGAATACTCGAAATATTATATTGATCAAATACACCTGATTCCAGCACGGACTTTTTTATCATGTCTTTTACACTCATAATATCTCCCTTTCCTGTATTTCATACCAGTATTCAAACCCATTCATATATCTTGTTTTCTCATAACAGAGTACATATTTTGAAACTGCCGTAAATTCAGCTGCATGAGGCGGCAGAATATCTCTGACGATCTGAGGGAGCATCTCTGTAAATTTCACTTCCATAACAAGTTTTCCGGGTTCCAGCACCGGAAGCGTCGGCAAAGTCGGATCAAAAATATCAAAACTTCCAATTGCTGCTCTCACATCTCTGTCAAATGTAACTCTGACAGTCCCCTCATCCATGATCCAGGGTTCTCTGTCATAATCCACGATCGTACGCGGACGCATCATATTGCTCACACACTCTACATAAAACTCTCTGCACAGAGGATACTGGCTTTTCAGAAGAAATTCATAATCCCCAGCCAGAATCTTCTCTACTTCTTCACGAGTCAGAGGTGCGCTTTCTTTAAAGATATAGCTTCCATGCTTTTTCTTTCTCTCCAGTTTTATGGATCTGTCACTGTAATTATAGATTCGGATACGGTATTTTTTTCGCATCAGAATTCCAGCTTCTTTTTCCTCATACGCACTGTTCCAGTAATCATCAAAGTAAAGACTTCGGATCATATATCCCCCTTCATCTGCATGAGGATCCAGATGAAGAAACGGTGACATACGCAGACGAAGAAGTTCTTTTTCTCCCACACTGATCAGATATTTCCACTCATTTCGAAATAACTCTTTCTTACTTTTCATCATAAATATCTTCCTCAATCTGATCGTCTTCTGTGACATAAAAGCATTTCATTCCATAATTCTTGCCGGAATCTGTTACGTAATAATCAAAGGCATCCTGTGTGTATCCGGATTTATTGCCTGCACGCACCCTGACAAAGTACTGTCCGGCTTCTGGTACATCCATCTCCATTTCTGGAAGCAGCTGATTCTCTGAGCTGTAAATAACATCCTGAAACAGATAATCTCTTGCAACTTCAACGGTATATGTAATATCCTCTGCATCCAAATCATAGGAAACATCCCAGATCAGCTTCAGTTTATTATCTTCTATAACCGGTACTCCAATATAAAATGGCATCGGCTTTTCCAGGCTTTCCAGATACAGCTGATAATTTGTCTCCACCTCTCCGGGAATTGCAGCTGCCACCTGCTCATACTGTTCCTCCGTCAGAGGCTCATTCATCTGATCCGGCATGGAATACGCATAGGGTTTTACAACGCTCTTGTAACTCTCAATCATCGTGGTGAGCCTGTCCTCTGTAAGATAATTTTCCTTCAGATCCAGGATCGCATCATTTAATTTATCTCGGAATGTCTGTGATTTCAGGCATCTCTGAAATAAGACATTTCCCCAGTAATTACTGATTCCGGATTCCCAGCCGCCCTGATCTGAAAATTGCCGTATTTTATATTCTGTTCTCATAAAAGAACCATCATTATCCCAACTGATAAAATACCATGTATCGGAATTAAGCGGACTGTAAATATAAGAATTTCTATTTTGTGTATCCACATTTCCGGTCAGGATCTGATATGCCATCCAATAGGTAATATTTTCCGTATCAAAGTACTGGTTCAGAATCTCATCAATCGGTATCGAGTAATCATTGACTGTATCCAGCATCTCTATCAGTTTACTGTGATCAGAATTTCCTTTTATTTCCAGATATTCTTCAAACTTTTTCTGGTCGTAATCCGCATCATCTTCTTTTTTGATCACGTCCTCATAGCGATAGAATTCAAAAGAATTAATTTTGTACAGCTGTCCATTCGAGTCCAGGCCATGAGCCTTCATTCCTGTTTTATTTAGCTGCTCTACCTGCGTATATAATCCATAATCTGCAAAGCTGTCACTCGTTCCATCTGTATTGTCCTTCACATACAAATGTACAAACTGTGTTCGGAGCGAAAGCATCTGCGGAATTTTCTTCATCAGATCATAAGCCAGTTTATTTCGGAAACGCATTCCTTCGCCCATATGTTTATTCAGATTGATCGTTCTCTGTCCACGCCAGGTTCCCTTGTTTTTTTTCAGCTCGATTTTGTAATTCTTCTGTGCATATTCGCTGGATGTCTGTCCCCGGACCTGCACTGTGGCATTTGGCGCAGTTTCTCCATAACCGACCGCTCCCTGCTGTGGACCATCTTCATCCCCGACCTGCAGAAGAGCCGCAGCCTGATAACGTTCCACTCCCATAGTATCATAGTCATATACCGAATAATTGTTGATTTCCTTCCAGGAATGATCTGTATTCTCCGATACATTTCCTCTCGAAACAGTCAGATACATTGTCACCACACTGGTCTCATCATCATTTTCGTATAAAGTATCTTTATCTCTCAGATGTACTTCATTGATGTCCTGTTTCGCAGCTTTTTTTATTTCTGCATCTTCATCTGTCAGATTCGCTGTTTCACCTGCCTGACTTTCGTTGCTTTTTTCTCTGTCCATAACACATCCGCTGCACATCGAAATGACCAGGGACACTGCCAGCAATCCTGCTGCTTTTTTATATTTTCTCAAGCTCCTGTCTCCCTTCTAGTTTTTTATCAAGAAAATATCCAAGTTCTGTGAATATACCTGTTTTTTCCTCCTGAACCACCGGCTGTACACTCAGGATGTAATACGGAAGCCTTTTTGTATAGTAATCCAGTCTCAGAACTGAGAACAGAAAAAACGCCACACATCCAGCCAGAAAACCAAATCCATAATATACCTGTGGGAAAAACAGGGATATTATCGTAAATACAGAAGTTCCTGCCGCAAAAATCCCGGAAGACCACAATGCGCCTTTGTAATCCGTAAAATATAACAGGAGAAGCAGCATTGTATTTGCTACCGCATAAAGGCCATATCCCACACAAAGTGTCCGGAAATATCCTTCCATCAGATCGTTGAAACCAAGCGGCAGATACTCCAGAAGGATACCTCCCACCGAAATCACCAGCGCCGTAGTCAGCAGCTGTTTCAGTGCCGTATATTTTAGTTCCATATTTAAGATTTTTCGCATCTCTTTTCCGGCCTGTTTAATATCTCCTATTGCACCCTTGTCGTTAAACAGACTGTAATAATTTCGATATTTCGGATAGAAATTCACCTCTACTGAAACCACAAAATTTACAGTTGTAACTAATATAGTAAGAAAAGCGATCAACGCCGGAACGTCATGGTACGGCGCCCCGACAAAAAGCCCCTGTACTTTTACCTGCAGTGGTCCCATCCACATGATCACCAGATGCGCAAACAATCCGATATTGATAAAAAGACCCGTAAATGCCAGTGGTAAAAACTGATCCACCCATCTCAGAAAGAAAAAGGCGCTTACATTTCCTGACGGAAAATACTGATACAGAAGCGTCACATCCCACACCATCATTACACCATAACCGACAGAAACAGCAATCAGTAACGCCTCAACATGTGGAATCCCTGTCATAAGGAGAATCCACCCTGTCAGAAATGTCACCAGGATCGCTGCGATAAAAGCCAGAAGAATTCCTCTGTAATCTTTGATCGCAGTAAGATAGCTCATCGCATTCCAGGTAATGATCAGCTCTCCAAAAAATCCAAAGCAGAGAAATCCATCCAGTAGTCCGGCTCCTGAAAATATGAGAAAAACTCCATAAAGAATGCCTCCCACAATCAGCATGAGCCCTGAAGATCCCCAGAACGAAGGCAGTACTGCCTCATAATTTTCTTCATACAGCTGATCTGCAATAAATCTGGTGACCACCATAGAAAGAAAACTTGTGACGGTCAGGGATGCCAGCAGAGTATATGTGATCATACATACCAGCAGTTCTCTGCTGTGTCTTGAACCGCCTGTGATATCACACAAAAACATAACCCCAAGAAGAAGCACAACTCCCAGGAGCATTGGTCCGGTACATACAACTCCAGCATATCCGTAAGCCCGAAATGTCGCAAACAGTCCACGCCTGTTGAAAAGTTTTTTCAGCTCAAATCCTATTCCAGCCATTTTTCTCTTCAACCTCCCTGTATACTTTACGATAATTCTCCATCATATCTTCATGTTTGTAATAGGTTTTCACTCTGTTCTGAGCATTTTCTCCCATTCTTCTTCGTCTTGGCTCCGACACACACAGCTTTTCCATTGCATCCGCCAGACCCTCACGATACATAGGTGCCACATAATATCCGGCCCGCCCAAAAGAGTCCCCCTCGCTTCCTTCAAGAAGTTCTCTGCAGCATCCGACATCCGTTGTCACACACGGACGTCTTGCGGCAAAAGATTCCAGAACCGATAGTGGCTGTCCTTCTGAAATGCTTGTAAGTATTGTAAAATCCAGCTTTTCCATATATTTGACAATATCTACACGCCCTGTAAAAATTATATTTTTTATTTTCAGCTGGTCAACCAGCGCATAGCATTCCTCTGCATATTCTTCATCATCCACGCCTCCCATGATATGCAGGCGCACATTCTGTAACCGCGCTGACAACTCAAAAAATGCATATATCATCGTTTTGATATCTTTGATCGGTGCCAGTCTTACTACCGCGCCAATATCAATCCAGCCATCTGGCTCTTTCAGCGGAATCCCTGACAGTCGGTCATAGTCTATTCCGTTAGATATCACTCTGCATTTATCTTTATCACAACCCATGCTTACCTGCGTATGCATAGCGTTGGTAAAAAGACTGGTCACGCGAAATGCTCTCTGATATATCATATCTGACAGCATATAGAAAAAAGAAATCCACTGTTTCTTAAAAGATGGCACCACCCATTTGGCACGGATGATCTCTTCTTCTCTTTCACGTGTATAAATCCCATGCTCTGTAAGAAGCACGTCTTTTTTGTTCACATAACCTCCCAGACAGGCAAGAAGACCTCCATAACCGGTGCAGATTGCATGGTATACATCTGCCTTCGGCACCTCTGTCCCCATCAGATACAGCACCGGGAGCAGCATTGAACGCATGGTATGAAAAGCATCTGCAAATGCAATATATGGGTAGTGTTCTTCGCAGCATTCTATAAGGATCTGCAGAAATTCCTCACTCTTCAGAAATGACATTGGATTCATATGTTTATCATGATACAGCCGGAATAAAATTTCCCAGTCCGGTCTCCCACAAAGCATCAATTCTCTGAGAGACTGTGTTTCTTCGTCAGAAAATGAATGTCTTAACCTGCCGGTATCCTTCATCCTCAGCGCATCATCCAGAAAAACCTCATGTACTTCCGTAACATTTTCCGGAAACTCATAAACAAACTTTCCTCTGTTTTCTGCCTTTGCACCAATCACCCACAATACAAATTCATGTTCTTTCATTTTATTGATATACTGGTGCATCCAGGTGGAAACCCCACCAAACACATAGGGATAACATCCCTCCAAAATCAGACAGATCTTCACTGTTTTCTCCTCAATTTCGCTCAATCACCACTTCGCTCTCCTGCGCATGCAGAAGATAAAGATTTCCGGTAACATTTGTAAGTTCGCCGCCTGTAACCTGTCCCGGTGTACCATCGTTGATTCTGACCATCAGATAGGCTTCATCATAGAAATTTCCAAGATGAATTCTGATCTCCTGATCTGTGATCTCTTTGTCTACGGTCAGGGCACCATAGCGCTGAACAGCTCCTGCCAGCTCCGAACCTGTAAGATTTCGGAGTGACGGTGCTGATTCATTCATCCAGGTCATATATTCATCCAGTCTTGCTCTTAGTTTTTCCCATCCCAGTGCAGCTCCACGATCTTCATCCAGAAGATCATCCGGGTGCATAAAGTGACTGTTTACAAAATGCATATTCAGTTCTGAAAGTGCTGCCATCTGCATATAATCATCAATGATCGCACCGGATATGATTCTGGGCTGTTCAACAATTCCATCATCCGCCGTCTCAAACTCCTGTACATATGCGTATTCACCAGGGAAATAGTTACTTGCTATTGTTCGGATCTCCGGGAATTTTTCAGCCAGCATTTTTCTTCCTTCTTCTGAGAGTACATTTGAAGGTGGTACATACACCGACAGCTCTGTTCCGGGAAACATCTCTTTTCCAAAACGGATCAGTTCACCAAATGCATCCTGTATTGCTTTCATACTTATCCACGTCTTATATGGAAGAACATCTCCATAATCCACATTTGACAGACTTAATGGCTGGTGGTTATACCCATGGTAGCCCAGTTCTCCACCCTGATGCAGGATCATATTTCCAAAGTACTGAAATCTCTGTGTGTCTGTCTGCTTTTTGATTTTTCCATCTGTCTCATCTTCATAGTTTTCGATCATCACACCCGTATATCTGACGCCATGCTCTGCTGCAAGTGACATCATATCCGGCCACCAGATATTGGAATAAAAATCTGCAATATTAGTATTATAGTCACGTCTGACATAGGTACCATCTCCTCCCGGTACTGGGGAAGGAAAATCATCCAAATAAAACACAGAGCCATTGATCACAGGATAAACTCCCGCATCCGTAAGCAGACTATAAGAAGCAGCATAAAAGCCTCTGACCGCTTTTTCATATAATCCAAAATTATCAACTACAAATCTGCCTTTGCCATAATCCTCTTCCCAGATTACTGGTGTTCCACTCTGATCTCCAACTCTGGCATAAACCCTTGCGGTTTCCGCAAGTTCCACTTCCCATGCGGAGTCATATGGATCCATGATCGTATAAGCCTGTCCGCCACCGATCAAAAAATCCTTATCAAAATAGATGCTATCCACCTCTGTATTCTCATAACCGGATGAGATAATTCCAAGCTTTTGCTCTATCAGAGACACATATGTATTCTTCTGCAGTGTCAGTGCAAACATTGCACTTCCACCATCTTCTACCCATTCACAGATATCCAGAACCTTCTCTTTTAATGGATCAAGATCACTGAGCAGAAGCACAACTATCTCATAGGCGTCCAGATCGGGAATTGTATCCTTTTGTACATCAATCACATCCGTTCCAACACGCATATCCATAAAAATACGCTGAAACTCTATCCAGGCTTGTTCACTCTCTTCCTGGCTGCTGTCACGCAAAACCAGACATGTCTTTTTTAATGAATCTGCCGCCTCTTTTTCTGTTATGATTTTATCCTTATCTATATAAGAAATCTGTCTCTTTTTTTCCTGGTATTGAACCCCAGATCTTTCTGCAAAAAGCACAGCTGCGATCAGTATAAAACAGCCCAGGATCATCAAGATCCCCTTAAACTGAAAATTCCTGATCTTCTTTATGAATCTAACCAAAAAGCCAGAACCTCCTTACTCTTTGAAGACAAATAAATATGCTCCTCTTTCATCTGTTTCAGAGCTGCCTGAATTGCCCTGCCATTTTTCTGCTCTGCAAATAACTGGATTTTTCTCACCCAGTATTCTTCTCTTCTGTGCCATTTTTTATCTATAACATCCAGAATCTGCTGAGCTCCTGAGTAATCTTTAAGCTTCATTAAATTGTCTGCCAGACACAAACAGCTGTGGAAATTCATATCTGTTTTGATCTTCTTCTGAAGAAGCTGTGTGTACTGATTTCTCTGCATATGTTCCACCTGTTTTTCAAGCAATCCCTGCTGCAGATATTCTTCCATAAAATCACAATACTCATCCAGTACAACCGGATCCTCCGGTGCAGCTGCATATGTGCGTTCAAAAGTCTGCAGTTTGCTGTCATAATCCTTAGACAGTTCTACCATGGCAGTGATCGCATAATGAACAACCTCCACATCCTCATTCATCCGGGCCTTCTCCAGAAGTTCGATATATTTTGAAGGATCATCATTCAGAATATCCATGATCAGCTTTCTGCGTTTTTCCGGATCATTGATCAGAAGTGCTTCCTCCAGGGGAACAATATCATGATCATTTTCTTCCCTTAACCTGAAGTTATTTTTGTATATCTCTTCATTGACCTGAAGCTTTTCTATACCTATTTTTCTGCTGTTTTCAGCTTTGCTAAAAACCTGAAGATGGAGGATCAACATGCTTAAAGCTCCCCATACAGGTACAAAAATCACAGGTATTATCAGGTATTTTTTTACTTTAAGCATACCACTTCTGATTCCTGCCCATATAAGAATACAAACCGTCAGATGCAGGATGAGCAGCACGATTCCACTTACTGTCCGGATCATTTGTTTTCTCCTGTTCTGTTATTGCCTGTAAGCTCTTCGTCTATCTGTCTGCACACAAGCCCGGCCTGCTTCAGCCTTGCAAGGATGATCGGAAGAGCTTCTTTATCCGTCTGAACCAGCATCAGATATAATTCCTTGCTTTCCGAGATTCCCCAGACATCATTTTCTCTCACCTTGGAGCGCAGAATCTCATCTGCTTCCTTCAGTGACATTTCCGAATATTCAACTTTCAGCAATACGTAAGATGCCAGCTTCTGTTCCCGCATATCATGCTGTACTTTCAACCGCTCTTCAAAATATTCTGTTTTTAATATATGCGTTCCTTTCACATACTGTCGATATTCCACTGCTTTCTGATATTCCAATGCACGCAGAAGAGACGTTTCCACCAGGCCGGAAAGAATCTTGAAAAGATTCAGGAAATACAATGACATCTGCTCGCGACTGACCTGCTGAATACAGATCAGCATTACGAGCTCTCCGTTTTTCCGGACTCCCGCCATATACATAGGATATTTTTCCAGGAATTCCCGGTTTGCCCACACATTTCCATTTTCCAGTTCTTCCATTGCAGCTGAATACTCACTCAGTTTTATCGAATTCGGATAATTTCCCTGCACCTGTGCGGATGCTGTCTCCAGACGTCCATAACCATTTTCCCGATTCAATGTGTAAAGTCCAAAGGTTTTATTTTCCAAAACATCTTCCAGAACACGGATCGTTTCAATATATAGTTCCTGCGGCTGGATCACATCCAGTTTTCTTGTGATATCAAAAATCTTTCCAAAGCTGTCTTTACTTCCAAGTATTTGTTTTTTATACAGGTTTTTATCCTCTATGGTTTCCTGATACATTTCACGGGTAAAAAGAAATTTCTCCTGAAGCAAATTATTTTCTTCTTTAATAAATTGTACATTATCCTTATTTTTCATCCGGATATAACCGCAGATCGCTCCAACCGCAAAATAAAAGATAAATGGAATCCAGTTTGAAGGTTCATAGAACAGTACATACCAGCTGCTTCCTTCTGCTTCAAACGCACGTATAAGTGATAAGCTTTCTGCCGCTGCCGCTGCAATTCCATAATTGATCCCATACGTACTGCCAAACAACATAACAAAAATCAGACGAAGATCGATCATTTTAAACTGTGCCTGATTTCCGGCTATTCCATTCAGCAATTCAAACAAAATAAAAAATGCCGCAAACTCCGCAGCTCTCACAACTGTTTTATATTTTGACAAAATATGTTTTAAACTATCCAGTCGGCCTGCCTTTATATTATTTCTTTCCTGATAATGTTCGTAAAGCTCCGGAATCTCTTCCAATATTGAGATTTTAGGAAACCAGCCGTATTTATAGCGGATTATTTTGTCATCCTTTAACATATTTTCCATTATGCTGTATCGTGCATATGAAACCTTAAGATGAGGACACAATTCTGTCAGTTTATCTCCCAGATCCTTAAAGCAATGATCAAACCCATCCGCTATATTGAGAATTTCTTCATCCTCATCCCAGTTATCAAAAATTTTATACATAAGTTCTGCCAGATCCTGCATTGACATGAAAAACATTCTCTGTGACTCATCTTCCTGAAAGGTTATTTTCTGCTCTGTTGAAATTTCACGGAAAACCGTATTCAGGAAATCTTTCTCATACTGTTCTGAATATAAATAAGGAGACCGAATTATTTTTACAGTGATCTTATAAAGTTTTGCGTATTCTCTGCACAGATTTTCCATTTCGGAAACCAACAGTGTTTTTCCTGTCGGAACATCATACAAGCGTTCAGGACCTGTCAGATATACAATACGCATATTTCTTTTTCCTCTGCACAACTGCAGTATTTTACGAAGCATCTCAGCTTCTCCACGTGTTTCTCCATGGAATGTCAGATAATTGGAGAAATAAATGATCTGTTCAAAATCATATGTAATGAAAATATCTTCCAGTTCTTTTTCATTTTTCACAAACGGACGCACAAACAGATTTTTCTTACGATTTTTCCTGATATTGGTATCTCCCATTACCATTACCAGGCTTTCCGGAAATGCTTCCTCAACAAATCTATTTGTAATATACCCCGTATTTCCAACCAGTAGAGTCCTCATGTATTGCCTGCCTTTACAAATACTTTGTTTTATTATTTTCAAGAACAAAAAACACCGTCCCCGCGGCAATCGCAATGTCCGCAAAAACAGTGTCCTTAGTGCGCCTTCAGGGGCTCGAACCCTGGACACCCTGATTAAGAGTCAGGTGCTCTACCAACTGAGCTAAAAGCGCATATTTTATAAAATTTTGCATTGGCTATTTTCTCAACGCAAAAACTATTATATGAAACCCTAGACTAAAAGTCAAGAAAAAATTTATAATTTTTTTAATTATTTTTTATTCTCCTTTTCCTTTTCTTTTTTCGGTGGCATGGAATCCAGTATTTTACATAGTTCTTCCGCATTTTTACGAATTTTTCGCATGCAGCATTCAAGTTTCTGATGCTCATAACAGAACTGTGCGAGCAATGCCTGTCGGTGGCATTTTCCTTTCTTGCAGCCCATGCAGTTACCACTCCTGTAACTTCCATCCGGACAGTACATTCATTTCCTGTCCGGATCATTCTTTCTATATTAATATGCAATTATTCTTCACATCGTGCAATCAGCTTGCAGATGGGATTTCCCATAGAAGAAAACTTTTCTTCATATTCTGTCATGACATTTCCCACCATCATATCCTCCTGGTGGTGCAGATCAAAAGTATGTGCCAGAAGAGTCCATCCTTCCGCTTCTGTCACTTCCTCGAGGGAAAATTCAAACAGATCTTTATTGTCCGTTTTAAATTCTACCGTTTCACCAGTTGTCAGGATCTGACTGTAACGAGCCAGAAATTCTCTGGAAGTCAGTCTTCTTTTTGCATGACGTGCCTTTGGCCACGGATCAGAAAAATTCAGATAAATACGTTGTACCTCTCCTTTTTCAAAAATATCCGGAAGAATCCTTGCATCAATACACATAAACTTCAGATTATCCAGTTTTTCTCCGTCTGCTTCCATTCTTTCTCTCTTCTGCAGTGCACGAAGCAGAACACTGTCATACATCTCAACACCTACATAATTGATCTCCGGGTGAAGGCTCGCCATGTCCATCAAAAAACGGCCTTTTCCCATTCCAACCTCTATATGAAGCGGTTGTTCTTTTGTAAAACACTGCTTCCATTTACCTTTCCACTCTTCAGGATTCTGTACAACATAACTACTTCCTGTAATGGCAGCTTTTGCGCCAGGTATATTTCTTAATCTCATAAAATAATTCTCCTGTTTTCTATCTGTATTGCATTTTCAGCAACTCTGCCTTCTATCATACATGATTCATCCGTCAACATCAAGCCAGAACGCCTGTATTCTGTCTTTGCCCGTACCGTAAATAATATCGTCTTTTTCTTTTAATAAAATCATAAGATCTTGAAAATCAGTATGTCCAGTTTTTCTCTTATCTCAGAGAAATTTATAAAGGAAACCATAGTATCTTTTATACTTTTTCCAAAACATTCAGGGGTGAAATGCTCAGCTTATATGCCTATTACCTGATGAGTCCTCTGAACATCATTCTGCTTTTTTTCAGAACCGAATGGCTCCCACAGGCAATTGAACTTCTGATTCTTATCAAAATCAGTCAAGGAGAATTCCGATTTTCAGACATTTGTCAATGATACCTCTGAGGTACTTTCCTGGATCAGAACAAATGATACAGACTGGGAAATTTACGTGAATGGCCAACCGTCCACTTCTGTAAAACTTGCAGATGCACTGCTTGGAGTAAAACTTCCCGCAGATACAGAGATCTGTAAAATTGAACTGCGATATGTTCCACATACTTTTTATATTGGTCTGGCCGTCTCTGGTTCGGCACTGTTATTTTTCCTTTTCTGGTATATGATTTTCCGAAAAAAACAGATTCAAAATTAAAATGACTGTTTTTGTTAAATTATTTGTTTTTTTCAAAAGATTTTGACCTTTCATTGTGCAATTTCGTATAGCAATTATTTAACGGAAGGTGTATTATATGATAAAGTTCCAAAAAAATTATAGAAAAGGAGGGTGAATATGGAACAGATACTTAATAAGTTATCTGAGATTGAAATCACAGCGCAGCGCATCATGGAAGATGCAGGCAGATCCAAAGCCGCCCTTTCGGCAGAAATGGAACAGCAGTGCAGGAACTTTGACGCAGAACTGGAACAGGAAACCAACCGTAAAATACAGGAGCTGAAGGATAATCTGGAAGCTCAGAAGGATCAGGAACTAACGTCTCTCCGTCACAGGACCGAACAGCAGCTTGAAGATCTGGATACGTATTACAGGCAGAATCACCAGCAGCTGGCGGAAGACTTATTCCAACAGCTTCTCAGATACTGAAAGGGGTGATCCGATATGGGAAGACTCCTTTCCTACAGCGGAATATCAACAAAGATCCGTGCCATGCAGAGTAAACTGATATCCGAATCAGAAATTCAGGAAATGCTTCAGTTCACCAGCGTCTCACATGCAGCGGCCTGGTTGAAACGTACTCCGGAATATGCCAAAGCATGGGCGGATCTTGATGAAACTTCTCTTCACCGCGGTCAGATAGAAAAACTGCTCAAGGCTTCGATCTTTAAAGATTTTTCCAAAATATATCAGTTCGCAAATCCGGAACAGCGCAAATTTTTGGATCTTTATTCCAGGCGCTATGAGATTCGTGTACTGAAGGAGATCATGACCAATCTGTTCGATCACAAAAGCACAGATGCCGTGGATGTTTCACCTTACTGTGATTTTTTCCGCAGACATTCCAAGCTCGATCTGGACAGACTGACAGCATGCACGACTATGGATGAGTTTATCAATGCTCTGAAAGGAAATGAGTTTTACGTACCTTTGTCCAGAATCCAGAATCATGACACTGCTCTTCTCTTTGACTATGGAATGGCTCTGGATCTTTATTATTTTTCTATGATCTGGAACGTACGTAAGAAGCTTTTCTCCGGCAAGGATCTTGAACAGATCACCACTGCCTACGGTGAAAAATTTGATATGCTGAACCTGCAGTTTATATCTCGATCAAAACGTTATTTCAGTATGGCACCTGCAGATATTTATGCGCTGCTGATTCCAATGAATTACAAGCTGAAAAAAGAAGAAATCACTGCACTCGTAGAGGCTTCCACTCGCGAAGAAGCCCAGCAGATCTTTCGCAAGACGTACTACGGCAAAAAGTATGATCATCTTTCTGCCCACAATCTCGAAGAATTCTATAATTATATGCTCCGTACCACTCTGGAAAAGGCATCCCGCAAGGATCCCTATTCCGTGGCAATGCTTTATTCCTACATGTACCACAAAGAGCACGAAGTAAATCGTCTGACCATCGCTATTGAATGTATCCGTTATGGCGTGGCCCCAGACGAGGCAATGCAGTATATTCGTAACAATTAACTATCCCGGGAGGTATGGTAATGATTGAAAAAATGAAATTTTTAAGCATCACCGGGCCCAAGGCAGACATTGACAGAATGACCGAAACTTATCTTTCCAAATATGAGATACATTTGGAAAATGCTCTCTCCGAGCTTACGGAAGTTGCCAATCTGTCACCGTTTCTGGAGATCAACCCTTACAAAGAGGCTCTTTCGACAATCGACAGCTTCTATGAACAGCTGGAAGATTCTTCTCAGATAAGCCCGGAACTGATGGATATCGAAAAGGCCATCAAAACTGTCCGGGCGGTTCAGGACGGATTCCGACGCCTGGAAGAAGAAAAGTCCAGACTTCAGTCCGAGCATGCAGAAATACTGGACCCGCTGAAGATCATCCGTCCGTTCAAAAATCTCAACTTTGATGTCTCAGAGATTTTGAATTTCAAGTATATTCACTATCGTTTCGGACGTATTGAAAAACAGTATCTTCAGAAATTCGAAAAATATATCTACGATAACCTGGACACTCTGTTTATCAAGTGCGGAGAAGATGAAATGTATGTCTACGGTGTTTATTTTGTACCGGAGCATCAGGCACACAAAGTTCATGCCGTATACTCTTCCATGCACTTTGAACGTATTTTTATTCCAAATGAATACCATGGAACCGCCGCAGAGGCTTTTGAAAAGCTTGACACCCGCCATCGTGAGATTCACAAAGCTCTGGATGCCAACAAAGAGGCATCCCACAAATTCCTTCAGGACAACAGCACAAAGATTGTTTCAGCCAAAGCTGCACTGGATGCATGCTCTTCCAGCTTTGATATCCGCAAACTGGCCGCATGCACTCCTGGTGACACGAATACTTTCTATATTTTATGTGGCTGGATGACCGAAAAGGACGCTCTTGCTTTCCAAAAAGATATCCAGAATGATGAAAAGATCTTCTGTCTTATGGAAGACCAGAAAGCACCTGCCACACAGAAACCACCTACAAAGCTGCGAAACCCTAAGCTTTTCAAACCTTTTGAAATGTATGTCAAGATGTATGGTCTGCCGGCATACAACGAAATGGACCCAACCTGGTTTGTGGCTATCACATATTCCTTCATCTTCGGCGCAATGTTCGGAGACGTAGGACAGGGACTTGTACTTTTCCTCGGTGGACTTTTCCTTTATAAGACCAAGAAGATGGATCTTGCAGGAATCATCAGCTGTGCCGGTGTATTTTCCGTCTTTTTCGGATTTATGTACGGCAGTTTCTTCGGTTTTGAAGATGTACTCAAGGCCATATGGCTGAAGCCTATGAACCAGATGATGGATGTCCCGCTGGTCGGAAGACTGAATGCAGTATTTGTGATCGCAATTGGATTTGGTATGTTTATCATCCTCATCTGTATGGTATTCAACATCATAAATTCCATCCGAAGAGGCGATACCGAAAAAACCTGGTTTGACAGCAACGCTGTAGCCGGTCTCGTATTTTACGGATCCATCGTACTGACCATCGGACTGTTTATCTCCGGCAAAAAACTTCCGGCAGCAGCTATTCTGGTCATTATGTTTGGCGTACCGCTGCTTCTGATGTTCCTTAAGGAGCCACTCACCAACCTGGTTGAAAAGAAATCCAAGATTTTACCAGAACAGAAAGGCATGTTCTTTGTTCAGAGCTTCTTCGAACTGTTTGAGGTTCTGCTCAGCTACCTTTCCAACACACTTTCTTTCCTGCGTATCGGCGCATTTGCAGTCAGCCACGCAGCTATGATGGAAGTTGTACTGATGCTTGCCGGCGCTACCAATGGCGGCAACCCGAACTGGATCGTAGTCGTTCTTGGAAACATCTTCGTGTGTGCCATGGAAGGTCTGATCGTAGGTATCCAGGTTCTTCGTCTGGAATACTACGAGATCTTCAGCCGTTTCTATGCAGGTAACGGACGCGAATTCAAACCATTTATGAAGGCAGCGCATAAAAATTAAATACCGCAGGGACATTTGTCCCATTCAATAAAATCACATATATCAGGAGGATATCATCATGAACATGATCATTCAGATTACAACAGCTATTGCACTGATTCTCAGTATTATCGTACCTTTTGGATGCTTTTTCCTTGGAGAGAAAAATAAAAAACGTTATAAAAAATCTCTCATCGCCAACTGCTTTATGTTCTTCGGTGTACTTCTTGTAGCCACTGTAATCAGCTTTGCAGGAACTGCAAGCGTACAGGCTGCCGGCTCTTCAGCTGATGGTCTTGCTACTGGTCTCGGATATCTTGGTGCAGCTCTTGTTACAGGTATTTCCGGTCTTGGTTCCGGTATCGCCGTTGCAAGCTCCGCAAGTGCAGCTCTCGGTGCTCTGAGCGAAGACGGATCTCTCTTTGGTAAATCCATCATCTTCGTAGCTATGGCCGAAGGTATCGCACTTTACGGACTGATCATTTCCTTTATGATCCTTGGTAAGCTTTAAGGAGCGTCTCTATGAAAATGTATTTGATCAGTGATAACATTGATACCTACACAGGCATGCGTCTGGCAGGTGTGGAAGGTGTTGTCGTCCATGAACGCGCTGAGCTTAAAGAAGCTCTGGAACATACAATTGCAGATAAAGAAGTAGGGATCATTCTTCTCACCGAAAAATTCGGAAGAGAATTTCCTGAGATCATCGACGATGTCCGTCTGCATCACAAAACACCTCTGATCATTGAAATTCCTGACAGACACGGCACCGGCCGTAAACCGGATTTTATCACTTCATATGTCAATGAAGCGATCGGACTGAAATTGTAGGCAGGAGGTAACAATATCATGACAATAGACGAAAAACTGCAGCATTTTTACGAGGTTTCTCTCGATGAAGCCCGCGAAGATGCCGCACAGGCTATCCAGGAACACAAAGAACATCTTGCCCGTACACTGGAAGATCACAAACAGACAAGCCGCCAGAATGCTGAAGCTGAGATAAAAGCAGAGACCGGCCATGTCCGTCGTGAAGTCAACAAGGCTCTTTCTGCCGAACAAATCACTCTCAGAAGAGACTTGTCCAGAAAACAGGAAGAACTGAAAGAAACTCTTTTTGCAGAAGTTAAGACCAAGGTTCAGCAGTTTATCACTACTGCAGAATACGATGAATATCTCTGCCGCAGGATTAATGAAGCTGTAAAATTTGCCGGAGACGATGAGATCCAGATCTATCTCTCTTCTTCCGACAAATCCAAAGCAAATGATCTTGCGCAGAAAACAGGTACCCCGCTCCAGGTCTCAAAAGAAGATTTTATCGGCGGTATCCGCGCAGAGATTCCACATAAAAACATACTTATCGATAATTCTTTTTCTGCAAATCTTGCTTCAATGTGCAGAGAATTCAAATTTGACGGAGGGCTGAAGAATGAGTAAAACTGGTATCATCTATGGCATCAATGGCCCTGTCGTTTACTTAAAAGGCGATTCCGGATTCAAAATCTCCGAGATGGTCTATGTAGGTAAGGAAAACCTGGTTGGCGAGGTCATCGGCCTTAAAAAGGGTATGACAACCGTTCAGGTATTTGAGGAGACCACAGGACTTCGCCCGGGCGAAACCGTTACCGGTACCGGCGATGCCATCTCTGTACTTTTAGGACCTGGTATCATCCACAATATTTTTGACGGTATCCAGCGTCCTCTGGAGGAGATTGCCAAATCCTCCGGAAAATATATTTCCCGTGGTGTCAGCGTAGATTCACTGGACACCAAGAAAAAATGGCACTCACATATCACAGTTAAAGAAGGAGACGTAGTAGGTCCTGGCACGATCATCGCCGAGACACAGGAAACTGCTTCTATCCTCCATAAATCCATGGTTCCTCCGAGTATCACAGAGGGAACTGTTATCAAGGCAGCTCCGGACGGTGATTACACCATTCTGGAACCAATTGTCACAATACAGCTGAATGACGGAACCACTAAAGAGCTTGCACTGGCTCAGAAATGGCCGATCCGTATTCCTCGTCCGACGCATTTGCGCTACCCTGCAAGCGTTCCGCTTGTCACAGGACAGCGTATCCTTGACACTCTGTTCCCGATTGCCAAAGGCGGTACGGCTGCCGTTCCGGGTGGTTTTGGAACCGGAAAGACCATGACACAGCACCAGATTGCCAAATGGTCCGATGCAGATATCATCATCTATATCGGCTGCGGCGAGCGTGGAAATGAGATGACACAGGTTCTGGAGGACTTCAGCAAGCTGATCGACCCGAAATCCGGAAACCTGATGATGGACCGTACTACTCTGATCGCCAACACATCCAACATGCCGGTTGCTGCCCGTGAAGCATCTATCTACACAGGTGTTACTCTGGCTGAATATTATCGTGACATGGGTTACGATGTAGCGATCATGGCAGACTCCACCTCCCGTTGGGCTGAGGCTCTTCGAGAGCTTTCCGGACGACTTGAGGAAATGCCGGCAGAGGAAGGTTTCCCTGCTTACCTGGCTTCCAAGCTTTCCGCTTTTTATGAGCGTGCCGGAATGATGCAGAATCTCAATGGTACAGAAGGTTCTGTCTCCATCATCGGTGCAGTTTCCCCACAGGGCGGTGACTTCTCTGAACCAGTCACTCAGAATACCAAACGATTTGTACGATGCTTCTGGGGACTTGATAAGGCTCTTGCTTATGCAAGACACTTCCCGGCGATCCACTGGCTCACAAGCTACAGTGAATACCTCGAAGACCTGACCCCATGGTACCGCGATCATGTATCTCCAAAATTCGTGGCTGACCGAAATCAGCTGATGGCGATCCTGAATCAGGAAAGCTCTCTGATGGAGATCGTTAAACTGATCGGCAGTGATGTACTCCCGGATGATCAGAAGCTGACTCTTGAGATTGCCAGAGTCATCCGACTTGGCTTCCTTCAGCAGAATGCCTTCCATCAGGAAGATACCTGCGTTCCAATGGAAAAACAGTTTGAGATGATGGAGATCATCCTTTATCTGTACGAAAAATCCAAAGCACTCATCAACCGAGGCATGCCGGTTTCTGTACTGAAAGAGGACAACATCTTTGAACGCATCATTTCTATTAAATATGATGTTCCAAACAATCAGCTAGACAAATTTGAACAGTACCGAAAAGACATCGACGCATTTTATGACAAAGTATTAGAGAAGAACGGCTGACAGGAGGAACGTTTTTATGGCAATTGAATATTTAGGTTTAAGTGAAATAAACGGCCCTCTGGTAGTTCTGGAAGGTGTAAAGAATGCCTCTTTTGAGGAGATCGTCGAATTCCATATGGATGACGGAACACAGAAGATCGGCCGTATCATTGAGATTTATGAGGATAAAGCAGTTATCCAGGTATTTGAAGGAACTGACAATATGTCCCTTGGCAACACACATACCCGACTCACCGGACATCCGATGGAGATCGGTCTTTCACCGGAAATCCTCGGCCGTACCTTCAACGGTATCGGTCAGCCGATCGACGGACTCGGTGCGATAACTCCGGAGGTTAACCTTAATATCAACGGTCTTCCGCTGAATCCGGTCACGCGAGAATATCCACGAAACTATATCAATACCGGTATTTCTGCAATTGATGGTCTGACTACTCTGATCCGTGGTCAGAAACTTCCAATCTTTTCCGGAAATGGTCTTCCACATGACAAGCTGGCTGCACAGATCGTACAGCAGGCTTCTCTGGGCGGTGATTCCGATGAAAACTTTGCAATCGTTTTTGCAGCTATGGGTGTTAAATACGATGTTGCAGAATTTTTCCGCCGTACTTTCGAAGAAAGCGGTGCTTCTGATCACGTTGTCATGTTCCTGAACCTGGCAAACGACCCGGTCGTTGAACGACTGCTGACACCAAAGATCGCACTTACCGCTGCAGAGTATCTGGCATTTGAAAAAGGCATGCATATCCTGGTCATTCTGACAGATATCACATCTTTCTGTGAAGCCATGCGTGAGGTTTCCTCCTCTAAAGGTGAGATTCCTTCCCGTAAAGGCTACCCGGGATATCTGTACAGTGAACTGGCTACTCTTTATGAGCGTGCCGGTATCGTACAGGGCGGCACCGGTTCTGTCACACAGATTCCGATTCTGACCATGCCAAATGATGACATCACACACCCGATTCCTGACCTTACCGGATATATCACTGAAGGTCAGATTGTTCTGGACCGCCAGCTGCATGGCCAGGCAATCTATCCGCCGATCAACGTACTTCCATCTCTGTCCCGTCTGATGAAGGATGGTATTGGAGAAGGCTTCACCAGAGAAGATCATCAGGACGTTGCAAACCAGCTCTTCTCCTGCTATGCAAAAGTAGGCGATGCAAGAGCTCTGGCTTCCGTTATCGGTGAAGATGAACTTTCCCCGATTGACAAACGTTACCTTGTCTTCGGTAAAGCATTTGAAGCAGAATTTGTCGGACAGGGTGAAACAGAAAACAGAAGTATCACAGAAACCCTTGATAAAGGCTGGGAGCTTCTGGGGCTTCTTCCGAAAGAAGAACTCGACCGAATCGATACAAAAATCCTGAACAAGTACTATAAAGAGACTGTACGCTAAGGGGAGGTGACTGTTTATGGATCCGAATACCTTCCCCACCAAGGGTAATCTGATACTTGCCAAAAATTCTCTGGCTCTTTCCCGTCAGGGATTTGAGCTGATGGACAAGAAACGAAACATCCTGATCCGTGAAATGATGGAACTGATTGACCAAGCCAAGGATATACAGGCTCAGATTGATGAAACCTTCCGTACCGCCTATGCAGCGCTCCAGAATGCCAATATGGAGCTTGGAATCGCATTTGTACAGCAGGTTTCTTATACTGTCCCTGTGGAAGATTCTGTGAGGATCAAGACACGCAGCGTTATGGGAACTGAAATTCCTCTGGTTGAATATGACAAACAGCTGACAAACACGCCTACCTATGCTTACTACAGCACCAGAGTTTCTCTTGATCAGGCAAAAGCTGCCTTCGAAAAGGTAAAAGAGCTCTCTATCCAGCTCGCCGGTATCGAAAATGCCGCGATCCGTCTGGCTGCAAACATCAAAAAAACACAGAAAAGAGCGAATGCTCTCAAGAATATTACGATTCCTCGTTATGAAGCACTTACCAAGGACATCCAGAATGCACTTGAGGAAAAAGAGCGTGAGGAATTTACTCGCCTGAAAGTTATTAAACGAATGAAGCAGAAGGGGTGATCCCCTCCTGCTTTTTTTGTCCCGGGCAGCAAATCATACCTATATACGGCCCGCATTATTGTCAGATAATTATTCTTTGAAAGTTTAAAATTTTTCTTTTGAATGCAAAATTCTTTAATATTTTCACTATGAAAAAGTCAATAGATTTTTTTATTTTTTTGTCGAATTTCTTAATTTCATCATTATTAACCAAAACATTTGTTTTTTATTTATTTATGTAAATCTCTTATTCCACATTAATTTTTTGTGGATAATGTGGATAACTTTGTGTATAACTCAAATATCTCGATTTTTCAACCTTTCCAAGATGTGGATAACTTTTACACCATTTTTCGCGTTATCCACATTTTCCCCCTTTATTCGACAGCCTTTGTGCAATTTGCTAAATACCCCTCTTTCTTCGACAATTTTTGCCAAAAGAAAAGAGTCACAGTTCTACAAATTGCGTAGAACTATAACTCTTTCTGTTTTATTTTATACTCCACAATAATTTTCCATTATGCGGAACTCTTTTCAGAATTCCTTTTGCTTTTAAATACTGACATTGTGCATGTGTTGTTGCATGTATCTGATAAGCCATCTCATATACCTGGTAATACTTGCCGTGCAGTTCTTTTACTATCTCATGTAATGCCATAGGCTTTTCAGCTTTCTTTAATGTATCAATAATGTGTTCCTGATGTGTGAGCATAAAAGCAAACGATTCCTTTATCAACTCATTCGCTTCCTCACGAGTCAATATTCCCGTATGTGCAGTACATACACAAGTACAATTTAATTCTTTTATTTTATTTAATGCATCAATATAATGTTCCACATTAACAAACAGAGGAAATGTTCCTATTCCACTCTCGTTCATGGTTCCTCGAACCTGAATGCAATCTCCCGTTATTATACAATCCTTTTCTTTAATGTAAAGAAGAATTTCTCCTGGAGAGTGAGCCCCCGTATGGTATATTGTAATTGTCATTCCATTTCCTATATCAATAACGGTTTCTTTTCCTTTAATAACCGTTGTTATAGGAGAATCGTGCCCACTAAAGTCAATAACCGCTTTTTCATATGCATCATCTGGGTACCATTGATCCGTATATGATAAATACATTTCATTAAAATGTTTCTGATGGTCTTCCATCCATTCATAGTCCATTTCATGAGCCATAAACTCAATTTCCGGATTGGAAGTATACATCTTAAAATTACCACCAAAATGATCATGATGACCATGTGTTATAATTATCTGATTTATATCATCGGGTGTCATTCCATGCTTTTCAAGCCAAGGCAGTATATGTTCTTCTGGTGTAGAATAAACTCCAGTATCAACTAACACTGTCTTTTTTCCCCGTAATAAATATAATAATAAGGGAAATCCTCCGAACGGAGCATCAATAACCTCTATTCCTTCTGGAAGACAAATCTTCTGTTCACTCACTTTCAGCTACCTCCTTATTATTTTTGAAACGATACTTTTTTACTTTTCGTAAAATCCGAGATTTTATCTGCTGATACAGCTAATAAAATTACTACACCTTTAAATACATACTGGTATTCAATACCAATTCCCATAAGATCAAATGCATTTGAAAGTACACCAAGTAACAAAATACCAGCCACAGTGCGTCCGACACTTCCTTCTCCGCCATTAATGCTTGTTCCACCAATTACAGTAGCCGCAATTGCATCCATTTCGTATCCAGAAGCGTATGTTGCCGATACAGAACCAAGTTTTGTTGTCATCATAATTCCAACTAATGCACAACAAAAGCCTGAGATTGCAAATGCAATAATTCCATATAAGTCAGTTTTTATTCCAGACAGTCTTGCTGCTCTTTCATTTCCACCTAAAGCATAAATATATCTGCCTGGCTTTGTTTTGCTCATAAATATCTGTCCAACTATAACACAAATAACAAACAACAAAAGGTTAAACGGTATATCCAATATTTTCATTTTTCCAATTGCTTTAAACAAATCATTCGTAGACATTATAGAATCTGAATGTGTATAAATAAGTGCAATTCCTTTCATTGCAATGTTCGTAGCCAGTGTTGTAATCAGTGCATTAATACCTATTTTTTTGACAATTAAACCATTACATGTACCAAAAAGCAGGCCTACAACCAATGCCCCTAACAGTCCTAGCAATACTGAACCAGTAGAATTCGAAACGATCAGCGCCACAGCACCACACATTGCAGTATTCGAACCTACTGACAAGTCAAATCCCCCAGAAATAATTACTATTGTCATACCAACTGACAAAATACCATTCATCGAGATCTGGCTTCCTATATTAAGAATATTATTTTTTGATAAAAATGCTGAATTTAATGTTCCAACAACTATAATTACCAGAATAAGAATAATGTAAATTCCCAGGCTTCTTAATTTTTCTGCATTTAAATATTTTTTCAATGTTTTTCACCCTTTCCAAGTATTACTACGAAATCGCCGATAAAATTTCCTGATCATTAAATGGCTTCTGGGTTTTCTCCCCTACAATCTGACCATTATTTATCATTATGATTCGATCTGATAGCTCTATTAATTCATCCAGTTCTGACGATACAACAATAACACCCGCTCCGTTTTTAGCCGCATTACGTATAATACTATAAATTTCTTGTTTGGCATGGATGTCTACACCATGTGTGGGTTCATCAAACATTAATATTTTTGCATCATCACGGACCCATTTTCCCAAGAGGACCTTCTGCTGATTTCCTCCGGATAACTCATTGCCCGTCTGTTCACAGTTATTTGCTTTTATAAGAAATTTATCTATGTATTTGTTTCCTTCATCCTTTTCCCATTTTGAAGAAATAAAACATTTTGTCTTTTCATAAAGATATGGAAGTGAAATATTCTGTTTAATAGACCATTTCAAAAAAAGTCCCTCAGCTTTTCTATCTTCTGGCAAATAAATTACTTTTTCTTTAATTGCATCTCTGACAGAATGAACTACTACTTTCTTTCCAAGGACTTCATATTCAGCATATCCAAGCGCCCCTCCAATTGCTCTCAAAAGAGAACTTCTTCCAGATCCAAGGGTTCCTGCAATCCCAACTATTTCTCCCTGATATACAGCAAAGTCTATATTATCCAATTTATTTTTCAAACTTCCTTTAAAATGCAATGCAACTGTATCTCTATGGATTCTGGCTTCTGCATTATCCTGCTCTTTTTCCCTTTCTTTCTCTTTCTGATCTGCTTTCTCTCCAATCAGATGCATAATAATATTTTTTTCTGTAAATTCATCTTTTTCGAGGTTCGCTACGACTTTGCCATTTCTAAGCACAGTTGCACAATCACAGATAAATTTCACCTCATCCATTCGATGGGAAACAAATATAATTCCAACACCTTGTTCTTTTATCTTTTTGATATCACTCATAAGATGAAAAGCTTCTTCTTTAGTAAGAGATGCTGTTGGTTCGTCAAGAATCAGAACCTTGGCCTTTGTAGACAGTGCTTTTACAATCTCTACAAGTCTCTTTTGTGCTGTACTAAGTTCAGACACCTTGGCTTTTACAGGTATTTGAAATCCAAATTTCTCTATTTCATCTTTAACTAGCTTTTGCATGGTGGAGAAATCCACTCCACCATGTAAAAGACATTCTCTTCCCAGGAGTACATTTTCATATACCGTCATCTGCTCAACCAGCTGACTTTCCTGATACACTGTTGCAATCCCCTGTTCAATAGCATCTTTTGGATTCTTTATAGTAATGGGGCTGTCCTCAATATAAATTTCGCCTTCATCTGCAGTGATATCTCCTGATAAAATTTTCATCAATGTTGATTTTCCCGCACCATTCAAACCAAGCATTCCCAAAACCTGCCCCTTTTCCAACTTAATGGATGCCTTATCAAGGGCGATTGTGCCAGGATATATCTTACTGACCTCTTTCATTAACAATAACGGCACTATGATCTCTCCTCACTTATTCTTTACCACTCTGCAGTAAATTTATCTACATTTTCCTGAGTACAAACATCTCCTGTTTCTGCAAACAATGGTAAATCCTGTACATTATAAAAAGTTTCTTTTTCAGCTTCTCCACGAACTACTTTTGCAGTTGCTTCCAGTGCTGTGTAGGCTTCTGTTTCTGGAACATACATAATCGTTCCATAAATTTCACCTTTCTTAATCAGATCAAGTGCATCTTTTGATCCACCAATACCTACAATTTTAACTTTATCTGTCATATCCGCATCTTCCAGTGCTTTCGCTGCTCCAACTGCCATATTATCCGAATGGCATATAACCAGTTCTACTTCTGGATTTGACTGAATAATATTTTGCATAGCAGTATATGCCTTATCTACAACCCATTCACCGCAAACTCTTGACACCACCTCGATATCTGGATATTCTTTATTTTCCTCATCAATACCTTTTTTTCTTCCTTCTGTATCTGACATTCCAGGTGTTCCTTCAATAATTGCAATTTTTCCCGATCTGTCAAGTGCCTCTGCTGCAATATCCATTGCTGTTCTTCCCACTTCCGTCTCAATATGTCCTACCAAACCGACAGTTTCTGGATAAACAGGGTCTTCCGCATCGCCAGTTCCAATTTGCGTTGTCAAAGCACATACCTCAATCCCTGCATCTAGTGCTTCGTCTACATATGTACATACTGCACTTGGATCTACCGGAGAAATGACAATGCCATCAGCTCCAGAAGAAATCGCATTTTGGATCGCATTTGCCTGCTGATTCGCGTCCCATCCACCATCTACTAAATTAACTTTAATATTTAAATCTTTTTCTGCTTTTTCGAAGCAATTCTTGTAAGCAGCAATATATGGCTGACCAGATCCCTGGTTAATAAGAGTAATATTCAGAGTATCATCATCTGTTTTTGACGCTGCATTTACTGCAATCGCACACTGTCCCATAATCCCCATTACTAACGCCATGCTTAAAACAACGCTCATTCTTTTTTTCATTTTTTCTTCTTATACGTGCTTCGTATATTTTCCTTTCTCTTTATTTTCACTTTTTCATTTACCTATTAAGAGTTCTTTTTCTGGCACAGTAATAAATGATCTGCTACCATTACCGTTTCCCCTTTTTGATTAATAATTTCAAGAGTTTCTGTCACAAATCCCATGTTTGCTCTCTTTTTATGATCCTTTTTCTCTTTGATTGTAACTTTGGTATGAATAGTATCTCCAATAAATACTGGCTTTATAAATCTGAGATGATCATATCCATATGAAAAAGCCACCGGATTAATCACTGTTGCGGTTAATCCTACACCAACTGAAAATGTAAGAGTTCCATGTGCAATTCTCTGTCCAAATTCAGTTGTTTTACACCATTCTGCATCCATATGATGTGGAAAAAAGTCACCTACTTGACCAGCGTGAATGACGACATCGGCTTCTGTGATTGTTTTTCCTATCGTCACCCTTTCCGCACCAACTTCATAATCTTCATAATAAATTTCCTGTTCCATTTTACTGCCACTCCCTTCTTTATTTTATAATAATAATTTATTATCTTCTCCGACTTCCGGTGCCGGTCTGTCACAAAAGTATTTTATTCCGTCTATCCTAATTGGACATCGAGTTGTCTCAAATACTGGCTCATCATCTTTTTTTATAGTCTGAATCATATCAAGCGTTTTAAATCCCTCTGTTGCAAAAAGTTCTTCCCAATTCATAACTTTTGCACACCAAATATCATTTGCTTCCAGTATTTCTAACCAATAATCAGCTGTCTGTGTTTTCAAATGTTCTTTCAGTATTGCCTTTATTTCATCACGCTTCGTCGCCCATTCTACAGGATTCTCATACTTTTCAAGTGCTTTGCACTCCAGCAAACGCCCAAGCACTACAATAGATGCCATCGCTAATGCCAGATAACCTTCTTTCGTCTCATAAATTCCATACGGTGCTCCAATATACGCATTTGCATTATTTACGCGACTTCTCTGCGGTGTTTTATGTCCATTATTCAAATATGCCGTAAACATCTCAAATTGGATATCAAGAATGGATTCCATAAGGTTTACGCTTATGCAAACGCCTTCGCCTGTTTTTTCTCTTTTTATCAACGCTGCAAGTATTCCCTGAACAAGATGCTGCCCTGCAAACATATCCGCCAGAGACAAGCCAAGCGGCGTAGGTGCGTTCTCGGCATTTCCATTAAGCCATGTCACTCCCGAAAGACTTTGCGCTAAAAGATCTTGACCCGGCTTACTTTTCCACGGACCTTTTTCTCCATATCCGGAAATTTTCCCATATATAATCCGAGGATTCCATTCCTTTAAATTTTCATAAGAAAGTCCGAGTTTTTCTGCTACTCCTGGTCGAAAATTGAAAACAGCAACATCCGCTTTTTGAACCAACTTTTCTATTTTTTTCAAATTTTCTTTTTGTTTAAGATCAATTGATATCCCCGATTTATTTCTATTAATTGCGTGAAATAATGTACTGTCATTTCCTATCTTGCAATCAGAAACGTACATTGTTCTTGCAATATCTCCGCCCGGACGTTCAATTTTAATTACCTCCGCACCAAGATCTGCCAACCTAAGAGTCGCAGACGGTCCAGATAAAAACTGGCTAAAGTCAAGAACTGTAATTCCCTCTAATGGTTTCAATCTGCCGCCTCCTCTCTAAGTTTCATTTCTTCTATAATTTTTTCTGTATGTTCTCCAAGAAGTGGGCCTCTTAAAGAACTCCCCATTTTTTCTCCATTCACCGAAATTGGGCACCTTGTGGTAGTCATAGACTCACCATTTGGAAATACAAATGTCTGCAGAAAATCAAGGTTTTTAAATCCTTCCGATTCAATCATTTTTTCCCAGCTATATACATCTGAACACCAATAATCTTCTTTTTGAAGAATTTCAAGCCAATGTGTGGTAGATTCTGTTTTTAATTTGTCAGCAATAATTTGTTTAATTTCATCTCTTTTTATGAATGCATCTTTATCTGAGTTATACAAGAAAAGTTTTTCAATTTTTAAAAGTCTTCCTAGCTGTTCCAAAGACCCCATTGCTAGCGCAATATATCCATCCTTCGTTTCATAAATTCCATATGGTGCTCCCAAAAGCGGATGCGCATTATTACAAGTAGCACGAACCGGAAGGTGATGACCATTACTGAGATATGTACTAATTCCCTCAAATTGCATATCCAACGCAGATTCCATAAGAGTTACCTCAACAAGTCCTCCACGTTTTGTCTTTGTTCTTCTTATCAATGCTGCAAGTATTCCCTCTGCCATATGTGTCCCTGCATAAGAATCCACAACCGAAAGGCCAAAAGGCGCCGGTGGATCTCCACCGTTTCCATTTAACCATGCGAGTCCAGACATCGACTGAATCAGAAGATCCTGCCCTGGTTTTGTCTTCCACGGACCTTCTTGTCCATATCCGGTAACTGTAGCATAAACAATTCCCGGATTCCATTGACTTACACTCGCATAATCCAGACCATTTTTTTTCATGACCCCCGGTCTGAAATTTTCAATCATGACATCTGCCTTCTTAATAAGTGCTTTCAGAATTTTCAGATCTTCAGGATCTTTCATATTTGCACAAAAGCTTTCCTTACCACGATTGATTGCAAGAAAATTCATGCTATCTTTACCAACCACAAGATTTTCAAGCGTCATTTTTCTTCCACTATCGCCACTTCCTGGTCTTTCTACTTTGATTACCCTTGCTCCCATATCAGCCAGCCGCATGGCACATGACGGTCCCGCCAGATACTGGCTAAAGTCAAGTACAAGTATTCCGTCTAGTAATTTCAACCTTTTTCCTCCTTTGATATGAGATAAAGCTCATTTAATTTACAGATTATTTTCTGTGGATTTCCACCATTCATTACATATTCGCGCACAAAATCACCTGCATTATCCTGAAACTCAAGATATCCACTATATCTTGGTCGAAGGTAAGAATGATCCAGTGTATAAAGCGTATCCTGGAAAAAGTTCATACATCTTCTATTATTTTCACCATCCAGCCAAGCTGATCGATGTCCTGGTTGCCCTCCATTATCAAAAAATATTGTTTTTTGAATTTCTGAGGATGCTGCATATGCTGCAAAATCCACTGCTTCTTCCGTATATTTTGTTTTAGCAGATATAGCAAGCCCTGTTCCTCCTAGTACTGTATGGAGTGGAACTCCATTAAAACTTACAACATCATTGGCTTTAAGAAGATATTTTGCATAACCGCGTCTAGAATAATTGGTATAACCATATGCAAAAGGACAATAATATATTTTATTTTCTGATGCCATCACTTCATGAACAGAAATAGGATCCCAGTTAAACATTTCCTGTGGACAATATGATGCAAGTTCTCTCATCTTCTCCAAAATTTCACATCCGCTCTCTTCATCAACCATGCAGTCATCTGTAAAAAATTTATCTGCCATATTGTCCGCAAACATATAAAAATCCATTAAAAGATTAATTGGAATCCCCGCATATGCGACAATTCCCTGTCTGGCAAGACCAAGAACCTCTTCAAATGTCTCTGGTATTTTCTTGTCTGTGAAATAATCTGGTCTGTACACAGCAATCGGAGTTGCTGCATCAATTGCCAATGCACTTTGATATCCATCAAAATTATAACTATTATGTGAAGCTCCAACAGAGTTCTCTGCCTGATCATTCAAATACTCTTCACTTAAATATTCCTGCAGCGGCAACAGAATTTTATGTTTTGCAGCAAATCCAGCCCATGGATGATCTATAATCAAAAGATCATACGCTTCAGCCAGTTTCTCAACCGGTGCATCCGCAAATTCCTGCAACGATCTTTTCTCCCATGTAATATCTATATCCGGATGTAATTCAGCATATCTCTGAGATACTGCTACAATAGATGTAAATCCACGACTATGTGCCCATGTAATTCCTTTCAGTTTCTTCATATACATTTCCCTTCCATTACAATATATGTGATAATACCAATATTTTTTGTTTGGTGGTACCAATTTGATTGTTTTTTGTTATTTCCATTATTTTTCCACGTTTGGTAGTACCAATTTTAATATACATAACCCTCTGTATTTTGTCAATATGTATATTTTCACTTATTTTTTTCTGTTTTATTGTGTATTTTCACTATTGAACATTATTTCACCTTTATATTATAATCAAAAAAATGATTTATTTTGGTAGTACCAATTCCAATTATTATTACAAATCCAGCTCTTGGTACTACCAATAGAAAGAAAGGAGATCAAAACACACAAATGGAAAAGACTAAATTAATTGCTGCATCCCTATCTATTTTTGACAACAATAATCAAGTAAATGACAGTGAAATGCTTAATTTATGGAATAAACTAGTCGAAGAAGGGGCTGATGGTATTTTCATAGGTGGAAGTGTTGGCGAATGCTTTTTATTAAAAAACAGCGAACGCATTCATATGTTCGAAGAAGCTTCTCGTTTTGCTGCTTCTACTAATCGACCGTTGGATATCTACGCACATGTTGGCGCGCTCTCTACTGATGAAGCAATCGAAATGGCACGCGCAGCTAAATCTGCTGGCATTAAACATATAGCTTCAACCCCACCTTTCTATTTCAGTCTATCTCGAAAAGAAGTGGCACATTACTATTATGATTTAGCCTCCGCAATCAATGATTCTGTATTATACTATGATATTCCTTCAAGCACACATATCGACTTGAACACAGATGATCCAGATATTCAGAGTCTTTTGAAATCTGGTGTAATTTCAGCTATCAAACATACAAATCTCCAATCATACAGAGTTAATAAAATCAAGTCCCTGAATCCCAATATTACAATCTTTGGTGGGTTTGAAAGTCGCGTAATTCCAATGATGGGGTATCACTGTAATGGTTTTATAGGCAGCACATTCAATTTCATGCTCCCACAATACAGAAAAATTATCGAAGTGTACCACAGCTCTCAGTCTTCAAAAGTATACAGAATGGTTCAGGATACCACTTCTGTTTTGAACGTTTTACTCGAAGTCGGATTACCGGCAGCGATTAAATACATTCTTGCCTCTCGTTACGGAATCCAAGCCGGTGAAGTCCGTCGTCCGCTCCTTCCATTAACGTTGGAAGCAAAGAAAAAAATTGATGAAATCCTGAACCAAAAATTATTTGATGTCACTTCTCTTTGATGTTACAATGTATGGTAGATTTAACGAAATTCGAAATTCAGAAAAGAGACAATTTACCATGGCATCAAATAACGATAAAAAACTCACTTCGACAGAAATAGTAATTCAGGAAATTGCAGAGACTATTCTTTCAGGAGAGTTAAAACCTGGCGATAAACTTCTCACCGAGAGAGAACTTGCAGAAAAATATCAAGTCACTAGAAGTTGCGTTCGAGAAGCAATTCGATCACTTTCTTTAATTGGAATGCTTGATATTCGTCCCGGTGGTGGTAGCTATGTTGCCGATTCTCAAAAGGCAATTCCTGCTAATACAGTATTGTGGATGTACCACCAAAATCTTCATGAATACGGAAATATTTACGCCGTCAGAAAGTTAGTTGAAACAGAAGTATATTTGGAATGTTTTGATCATATGACCGACGCGGCGCGTAATTATATTGCGCAAGCGCGAGACATGCTCTTAAATGTAAATACTGAAACGATTAGTGCTCAAGAAATGGAAGCTACTTTAGCTGATATTGATTTGAATATTGGTAATTTCTGTGGAAACAATATTCTGTGTAAACTAATGCAAACTGTTATCACCTTACGAATGGAAGCTTCTTTAAACATCCTTTCTCTTAACTCTTCAAGAGTAAGCGCTGTATATTATAGATGTAAAATATTAACTGCTATGTTACAGGACGATCGAAAGATAGTAAAAGACAGTATTAGAAGTTTCTTCAAAAATTCTATCAAAGAATTAAACCTTAATAAAAAAAGCAATTCTTAAATTATGCCCAAAGAAAAGAGTTACAGTTCTACAAATTGCATAGAACTATAACTCTTTCTGTTTTATTCCATATAGGTTCCAACGCCTACCGGTGTATCATAATTATAATCTGTAATCACAATTCCTTTATTGGAATTCAGTGCATGAACAACTTTGCCATTTCCGATATATAAAGCCACATGAGAAATTCCGTTTCCGTAGAAAACAAGATCCCCGACTTCCATATGGCTCAGATCTTTTTTCACAGAAGCACCATACTGAGCTGCTGCCACTCGTGGAAGCGCATAACCAAAAGATGCAAATACGGACATAACAAAGCCGGAACAGTCAGCACCATTCGTAAGGCTTGTTCCTCCCCATACATACGGATTACCAACAAACTGTACAGCAAAGTCGGCAACTTCCTGACGCTTCGCCACACGTTTCTCTTCTTTTCGCTTAGCAGCTTCTTTCAGCGCCTTTTCGCGAATACGGGTAGTTTCCTCTTTCATCTCCTGCGCACGTCTTGCCACTTCCTGCGCATCTGCATATTTCTTCGCTTCTTTTTTCAGCTCCTGGTACTCCTGTGCACGGACTTCTGCATGTGCCACGATCTGATTCGCCATCGCACTGATATCACCACCGGATACACTGTCATCCTCTCCATCAGAGAAATCCTCATCTTCCTGGTCTTCTTCTGCAATCTCCATTTCAACATCTGCAGAACCACTGGAAAAATCCGCCGCCTGCACGCTCCATGTACTGCTGATACAACATATTGCCAATAACATTGCTGTTATTTTTTTCTTCATCTATTACTCCTTTGCGTTTGTTAAATACATAATTTACGCGCAACAGTTATGTATCTTAACACAATTGTAATAGATTTGTCAAATTTTTCTTTATTTACGCTTTAATACTCCATCAAATAGCGCTGAACAGATGCCACTGCATTGGCTCCATCTGCCACTGCAGTTACTACCTGACGCAGATTCTTGGTTCGGATATCGCCGGCGGCAAAGATGCCCGGTGTACTTGTCACGCCATCTTCTCCAGCAATGATATAGCCGCTTTCATCCATCTTCACAAGATCTTTGAACTTTCCACTTCCCGGCACGATTCCTACTGCAATAAATACTCCATCCACCGAAATTTCCTTTTCCTCATCCGTTTTTACATTTCGTACTTTCAGTGCCGTCACTTTGTCCTCACCTTCCACAGATACCGGTACACTGTCCCACACCAGTTCAACATTATGGCAGGCAAATAAGCTGTCCTGAAGAATTTTTTCCGCACGAAGTTCATCACGTCTGTGTACCAGATAAACTTTCTTGCAAGTCCGGGAAAGAAGAATTGCATCTTCCACAGCCACATTTCCGCCTCCTACTACTGCAACTGTCCCTTCCTGAAAAAAGGCCGCATCACAGGTTGCACAATAGGAAACTCCCATACCACCCAGTTCTTCCTCTCCGGGAATTCCAAGATGACGGTGTGTCGCTCCACAGGCTATGATTACCGCCCTTGCATGATATTCATTCTTTTTGGTCCGGATCACCTTGATCTCTCCCTCGTCTGTAACAGAAAGAACTGGCTCTCTCTTTGGTTTCAGTCCAAGTTTTTCCGCATGGCCTGCCATCGCCTCACCCAGATCCAGTCCGGTGATTCCAGGAAGTCCCGGATAATTGTCTACTTCATATGTGTCCACGATCTGTCCGCCCTGCACAAATTTTCTGTCCAGCCAGATTGTATTTAACTTTGCTCTTGTGGCATAGATTGCAGCACAGATTCCTGCCGGCCCTGCACCAAGAATTGCCAGATCATATATATTATTTTCCATCAGCTTCCGCCTCACTTTCTACGTTGCTGTTCACTCACAGCTGCTGCCTATCAGTTTAGCATACAATCGTTTTTTTTCCAATAAGATAGTAAAAAGCACTCCTTCGAGGTCTTTATGAAGTTATCTTTCCACAGACCAACATCCCGTATTCTGATTGCAGGCACGTTGTGTCTCGTTTTTCTGCTTGGAACTATCCTTGGCTGGGCAAACACACACCTGCTCTCCGCAGACAATCGTTTTGAGCAATTTACAGAAGAACTTTTTCAAAAAGAAGTTTCCGGCAATATGCTGAACCTTCATTATTCACTGGCTTATCCGGAAAAGAAAGGGATACAACGCCCCAAAGCTACACTTGGTACAATTTCTCTGCCTTCTTCACAATTAACAGACACATCTTCTGCCTCCCTTTCCAATACCTCCTCTGAAGCAGAAGATTTTACATCCCAAACGCTCAAAAAGCTTCAGACATTCAAAGCCTCCGGTCTTTCTGAATCCAACCGGCCCACACTCGACATGCTTCTTCTGTATTACAAAACACAGGCTGACTATCAGGACTATTCCATCCTTTATGAACCTTTAAGTCCCAGTCTTGGAATTCAGGCACAACTTCCCGTCCTGCTCGCCGAATATGCCTTCTATCAGAAGCAGGATATCGCAGACTATCTGAACCTTCTTGTCTCTGTAGAACCATATTTTGAAAGCATTCTTGCTTTTGAACAGGAAAAATCACAACAGGGATATTTTATGAGTGATACAACACTGGACCGTGTTCTGGACCAATGCCGTAGCTTTATCAAGGAGCCCGATTCCAATTATATGCTGGATATTTTCGCCGAAAAATTGAAATCTTTCGGAAAACTTCCTCAAAAAGAACAGGATATTCTCATCCAAAAACATAAACAGATTCTTCTGAACAAGGTAATTCCTGCCTATCAGAATCTGATTCTTGGTCTGCAGTCCCTCCGTGGCACCGGCCGCCCAAGTCAGGGACTTGCACACTTAAATGGAGGAAAAAAATATTATGAATATCTGATAAAGAGCCAGACCGGCTCCTATACACCAGTCAGAGAAATGCAGAAACGACTTGCCGGGCAGATTGCAGCTGATATGAACAATGCACAGAAGATTCTGAAGCAAAATCCTTCTCTGCTTCGCAAATTGAACAGCCATTTCGACCTTCCCGAAATGGAACCACAGGACATTCTCACTGCTCTCTGCCAAAAAACTGGTAAAGATTTTCCGGCTCTGCCAGAGACAGACTACACCGTACGCTATGTACATAGATCCATGCAGGAATACCTGAGTCCGGCTTTCTATCTGACTCCTCCGCTTGACACCCGAACACCCAATATCATCTATATTAATCCTTCAGACCAGCGCAGTAACCTGGAACTTTTTACAACTTTGTCTCATGAGGGATTTCCAGGACATCTGTATCAGACTATCTTCTTTGGAAACACAGAACCTTCTGATATCCGCTATCTGATCACCTCCAGCGGCTACATCGAAGGCTGGGCAACTTATATAGAATCTTATGGATATCAGTATGCTTCCAATTATCTGGATGATAATGATGGCTCTGACTATGTCTGCCTTACCTGGCTGAACCGCAGTATTAATCTGTGCATCTATTCCCTTCTGGACATCGGCATCCATTATTATGGCTGGAGTCAGGACGAAGCCGCCAGATTGCTGAAACTTTTTGGAATCACAAATACAAATGCAATATCTGAGATCTACCAGTATATCGTGGAAACGCCCGCCAATTATCTGAAATACTGCTGGGGATACCTCTGTTTTCTTGATCTGAAGACAGAATGGCAAACTGTACTCGGCAACAACTTTAATCCAAAAGCTTTTCACCAATATCTTCTTGAAATCGGTCCTGTCCAGTTTCCAGTACTGCAAAAATACATGCAGAAACATCTCCAAAAACTGACAGTCAAAGAAAACGGCCATTCTGCCGCTGTAAATTCAGATACAAAAAGGAGGTGCAGCTATTTGCACCTCCTACTCTTTTCCGTAATCATCAAAAAATCTCTGCAGTTTCAGCAATGCTTTCGTTAAATCCTTGGTTTCCTGCGGATTCAGGCTGTCAAGCACTGCCATGACCATCTTCTCATGAAAGATTTTATGATGAAGATAAGCTTTTTCTCCTTTTTCTGAAAGAGAAACCAGGACAACTCTCCTGTCCTCTTCACTTCTGGTTCGTTCTATATAGCCTTTTTTCACAAGATGGTTGATTGCAATCGTCAGTGTTCCCACCGTAACAGACATTGTTTTGGCCACTGTAGACATATTCTTGGATTCCTGTATACCGATCGCTTCCATAATATGCATATCATTTACTGATATATCTTTATATTCTGATGTGATCAGTGCTCGTTCTTCAATATCAAGAATATCTTTAAACAACCTCACCAGAATATTATTCACTGTTTCATATGAATTCATGCGTCTCTCCTCCGCTTCCTGACCCCTGGGCGCAGTCTCTCTGTATTCGTTATTTTTTATTATAGCGTATCTTTATTTGAAGCACAAAGTATTTTTACACTTATTTTTTTACTTAATTCTTTCTTTAAAGTAATCTATTTGCTATAATGGTGAATTGAACATAAACAGACTTTTTTAGGTCTCACAAAATACACAAAGGAATTTATTATGAAAAAAAACAAAAACATCCCCTTAAACCTGAAAGAACAGATCAATTCCCGCATTGGCCTGATCTGTTCCATTGTAGTCATGCTCCTTCTGGTTCTTGTTTTTCACCAGCTTGATTATCAACTGATCCAGAAACCTGCAGACCAGGCTGCAAAAGAAGCAGCCAAGCAAAAGGAAGAAGCCGAGGCAGCTGCCAAAGCTCCGGAAATTTCCACTGCAACTGTTGTCGCAGTCGGTGACAATCTCTTTCATGATTCACTGATTGAATCCGGCAAATCCGACTCTGGTACATGGAACTATGACAAAATTTACGAAAATGTCAAAGATGAGATCCAGGCTGCCGATATTGCCATGGTAGACCAGGAAACCGTCTTTACAACAGACCATGATGCTGTCAGCGGTTATCCATCCTTTGCAACTCCGACGGAAGTTGGTGATGCACTGATCAATGCAGGATTCGATGTAATCGAGTCTGCAACCAATCATATCGATGACTACGGATATGACTGTATGGCACAGACACTGAATTACTGGAAAACCAGCCATCCGGATGTACCGGTTCTCGGAATCCATGAGACAGAAGAAGATGCAAATTCCGTCAAAGTGCTGGAGGTAAACGGTATTAAGATTTCTTTCCTTGATTATACATATGGTACCAACAATTCCGGTGCCGGCGAAGGCAAAGAATACATGATCGACATCTTTGAAAAAGACAAAGTAGCTTCCATGATCCAGAAAGCCAAAGAAAACAGCGATGTATTGATCTTTGTCGCTCACTGGGGCAAAGAAATGGAACCAATGCCTACTGAATACGAAAAAGAATGGGCAACCTTCCTTATGCAGCAGGGTGTTGACGTTGTGATCGGCGGTCATCCGCATACCCTTCAGCCATACGGAACTATGTCTGATAAAGAAGGCCACAGTATGCTGCTCTTCTATTCACTCGGAAACTTCGTATCCACTCAGGAGTCTTTTGATGCACTTCTCGAAGGAATGGGCTGCTTCACTATCCAGAAAACAGTCAAAGACGGACAGACTTCTATCGAGATCATTGATCCGCAGATCAAGCCAATGGTAATGCATTACAACAAAGACGCTGGCGTATTCAGTCCGTACATGCTGTCCGATTACACCGAAGAACTTGCTTCACAGCATGAACTACGAACAGTCCTTGGAGATGACTCCTTTACACTCGCCAACCTTCAGAACCGCTTTAAAGAAATCATGTCCCTGACCGTAAAACCATCCTCCAACACCGATCTCCTCGATGTTACCTTCAATTCCGATGGTGATATGGTCAACTCTAATGGAGAATACGTAGACGATACCTGGTCTGTAAGTGCAGCCAACGCCCAGGATGATACCGCTGCCGATAACTCCGACAGCTCTGATGACTCCTCAGACAGTTCTGATGATAGTTCCGACTCGTCTGACGACTACGATTACAGTGACTCATCAGACAACTCTGATGACTCCGACTACTCCGACGAGTCTGATTACAGTGATGACTCCGACTATTCAGACGACTCTGAATACTAACACCTACCTTCTTCCGGTCCAGGCTCACCACCTGTTCCGGAAGCTGAGAGAAAAAGAAATAACGAATTTACGGAAATGTAGAATAAAATTCCATTTATGTATTCGAGCATACAGACGTCTGAGAAAATTTGTAGAAGTACTTAAAGACAAAATATTATGTTGTATCAAAAAATGATGCTGTCTGAGCGTAGCGAGTTCATCATTTTTTGATACGCTTTTAATAATATTTTTTCTTGCTAGTACTTCTGAATTTCTGAATTGTCTATTGCTGAATACATAGCAGGAGTTTTAATTATATTTTTTAGTTCTTTCTCACTTCCGGAACAAAAGCCGCTTTGCATTCTCCTCTGTCACAGCGATCACTTCTTCGCCGCTGATTCCTTTCAGCTCCGCGATCATCGCTGCCACATACGGAAGATTCAGCGAACTGTTTCTTTTACCACGATTCGGCTCCGGACTTAAGTACGGACTGTCCGTCTCCAACACAAGCTGCTCAAGCGGCGCATACTCCACCACTTCCTTCAGCTTCTTCGCACTCTTAAACGTTACAACTCCGCCAATTCCAAGATAAAGTCCCATATTCAGGTATTCCCTTGCTATTTCCTTTCCATAAGAAAAACAATGGATAATCCCTCCATGCATTCCCTCTTTCATGCATTCCTTCACCAGCTCCAGCGTATCCCTGGCTGCATCCCTGCTGTGGATCATAAACGGCATTTTTTCCTCTCTGGCAATCTCCATCTGTGCGCGAAACATCTTCTTCTGAATCTCATGTTCCCGTTCTTCTTTATGCCAGTAATAATCCAATCCAATCTCTCCGATCGCAACTGCCTTTGGCAGATGGCACAGACGACGGATTTCATTCAATGTATCCTCTGTCATCTTTTCTGCATCATCCGGGTGAATTCCAAAGGCGCCATAGACAAAGGGATATTTTTCCATCAGTTCTTCTGTCGCTTTCAGACTCTCGATCGATGCACATGCATTTACAATATGTCCAATTCCATGTGCTTCCATAGAATTCAATAATGCCTCTCTGTCCTGTTCAAAAGCCTCATCATCATAATGTGCATGTGTCTCAAAAATCATATGTGTTTCCATCCGTCTTTCCGCTCCTCAATCATAAACTCTCATCTCTGTTTACTCCGTCAATCTGTTCAAACTCCATTCCCGCACGGATGCTTCCTCCATGCAGAACTCTTGTAAAAACACCCTCTCGCGGCATAATACAATCCCCCATCTTCTGAAAGATTGCACATCCATGATGGCATTCCTTACCAATCTGCGTCATTTCCAGAACAACTTCTCCACAACGAAATCTGGTTCCAACCGGAAGTGATGAAAAATCAAACCCCTGCACTACAAGATTTTCTCCAAACGCTCCATCCTCTACTTCGGCACCTCTCGCACGAAAAGCTTCTATTTTTTCATAAGACAGAAGGCTGACCTGTCGATGCCATTTGCCTGCATGTGCATCATTTTTAATTCCCCAGTCCTCTACAAATTCTGCTTCCTCTACCGGATGTTTCTGCGTCCCCTTTTTTTCACTGATACAGACTGCGATCACTTTACCCATAATCAAATTCTCCTATATTACAATTGACCAGTCCTGGACTGGTCATCTGTATTTTTCTATATTATTATTTTCGTGCACAATTACCGGCTTCGCCCGTAAGGATCTCTATTCCATGTCCCAGTGCATCAATGATATATTCCAGACTTTCCCGCACTGCCTTTGGACTTCCCGGCAGATTGATGATCAGTGTCTTTCCTCGAATTCCTGCAGTTGCACGGCTCAACATTGCACGCTTTGTGATCGTCATACTATAAGCACGAATCGCTTCCGGAATTCCCGGAACCTTACGTTCAATGACTTCCTCTGTTGCTTCCGGCGTTACATCTCTCTCAGAAAAACCAGTTCCACCTGTCGTCAAAATCAATTCTGCTTTTTCTGAATCTGCTATTTCCTGCAATTTACCTGCAAGCATTACCTGATCATCCGGAAGGATATCCATGGAAATCACTTCATATCCTTCTCTTTCCAGAATCTCCCTGATCGCGGGCCCGCTTAAATCTTCCCGTTCTCCCCTGTATCCGGAATCACTTGCTGTTATAATTGCTGCGCGTTTCATATTATCCTCCTATCTGTGACATGCACAAACTCTCTGTATCGTCTTCTTTTGCTTTTTCTCTGAAATGATGGCCATCCGGTTTTTCTGCCAGTGCGGCTCTGATCCTGTCCTTCAGCTCCTCATCTGTTCCTCCGTTTCTGAGAACGGCACGCAGATCACGTCCCGCCGTATATTGCAGACAGGTTTTCAGATATCCCTGTGACGTAAGCCGTATACGATTACACTGGCTGCAGAATTTATGGCTGATTGCGCTGATAAACCCAATTTTTCCCTCAAATCCATCAACAGTATAATACGTACATGGCCCATTTCCAAGAGGTTTTCCATTATATGGAATCATTTTTCCAAATTTCTGTTCCACCAAATTCATAATCTTTTCCTGTGTCATTCCTGCAAAAGAACTTCCATATCCAATCGGCATCATTTCAATAAAACGTACATGAACCGGATTTTTACGTGCAAACTCTGCTATCCCACAAAGATCCTGTTCTTCCAATCCCAGTGGAACACAATTGATCTTTAACTGTACTTCCGGATATTTCATTGCCTCTTTGATTCCATCAAGTGTTCCATCCAAAAGATCCCTTCGGGTAATTTTGCAGAAACATTCTCTGTCCAGAGTATCAAGGCTGATGTTCAGACTGTCCAGCCCGGATTCTGCGAGTGCCTTCATCTGTCCTTTCAGAAGGATTCCATTTGTCGTCAGTGTGACCTTCTCAATCCCTGAGATTTCCTTTATCTGGTAAATCAGTTCCGGAATCCGCGAACGCACTAATGGTTCCCCTCCGGTAATCTTAATTTTTGTGATTCCAAGTTCCGCCATCACTTTGCATACGCGAATGATCTCCGGCTCCTGCAAGATTTTTTCTCGCTCTGTCAGCCGGATTCCCTCCTCCGGCATACAATAAATACACCGGAGATTACAACGGTCTGTCACGGAAATCCGGAGATAATCTATATTTCTCCCACAACGGTCAATCATTGTTCTTCCTCAAAACGAAAATCTCCGCTCTTTCCTCCTGTTTTTTCTATCAGATGAATCTCTGACATAACCATGTGTTTGTCGATGGCCTTGCACATGTCATAAATTGTCAGAAGCGTTACCTGAACACCAGTCAGGGCCTCCATTTCCACACCTGTCTTTCCCTCCGTTTTTACGGTACATAAAACATGTATCCGGTTCTTTTCCTGATCCAGTTCATAATCGATCGCACATTTCTGAATCGGAAGCGGATGACACATGGGAATCAATTCAGATGTTTTTTTCACGCCCATGATTCCAGCCACCCTCGCCACGCCAAGGACATCGCCTTTTTTGACATTTCCCTCCGTAACGCATGCCATGATCTCCGGACCTACCGCAATATATCCGGTTGCCAGTGCAGTCCGATAAGTAACATTCTTTCCGGAAACATCCACCATCACTGCATTTCCTTCTTTATCAAAATGTGTAAGTCCATTTTCCATGGCTTTTTCCTCCCTGAAATCTTACGCAGATTATTTTGGACACATGTCTGATCTTACGCCTGACTGTTATCTGCAATATTAATTATCTACAGTATACCCATAAACCATATTGCTTCGCAAGTATAATACAAAAACAAATCCCCCGTGTTCGCTTTCACGATACACAGGGGATCAGACTTTCAGTTACTATAATTTTATTTACACTAACTATTCAAATGCTATCTTATATTTAGCAGATTTCTGCTCCTGCCGGCATTTCTTTTTCCGGCACCATCAGAGAAAGATTTCCATCTGCATCTTCTGCACAGAGAATCATTCCTTCACTGAGGATTCCGGCAAGTTTGGCTGGTTTCAGGTTCGTAACGACCATAACTTTCTTTCCAACCATCTCTTCTGCACTGTAATGAGATTTAATTCCGGATACGATCTGACGTACCTGACTTCCGATCTTGACCTGAGAACAGAGAAGTTTACGGGATTTCTTCACTTCTTCACAGGCAATGATCTCCCCAACCTGGAACTGAAGTTTCCCAAAATCGTCAAATGTGATCTCTGGTTTTGCTTCAATATCAATCACATTTTCTTCTTTTTTCTCTTCAACCGGTTCTGCTTTCTTTGGATGAAGTTCTTCTACTTTTGCAAGCACTTCTTTGAGGTCAAGACGCGCAAACAGGATCTCCGGTTTCTCTGTTACTTTGTTTCCTGACGGATAGAGTCCGAAGGTCTTAAGGTCTTCAAGAGTACGTTTTTCTGCATTTAACTGAGCAAGGATGCGCTCTGTTGTCTCCGGCATGAAGGATTCCAGAAGAGTTGCACCCATTGTGATTCCTTCGACCAGATTGTAGAGAACTGTTGCCAGACGGTCTTTCTTTGCTTCATCTTTTGCAAGTGCCCATGGCATAGTTTCGTCAATATATTTGTTCAGACGTTTGAACAGAGTAAAGACTTCTGTCATTGCATCTGCGACACGCAGTTTGTCCATCTTCTCAGCAACTTTGCCCGGAACAGCCAGTGCAAATGCTTTGAGATCTTCATCAACCGGTTCAACGACACCTTTGTTTTCTACCACGCCGCCAAAGTATTTATTTGACATGGAGATGGTACGGTTTACAAGGTTTCCGAGAGTGTTTGCAAGCTCGGAATTCAGTCTTTCTACCATCAGTTCCCATGTGATCACACCATCATTTTCAAACGGCATTTCATGAAGTACGAAATAACGGACAGCATCTACACCAAAGAAATCTACAAGTTCATCTGCATAAATAACATTTCCTTTGGATTTACTCATCTTGCCATCGCCCTGAAGCAGCCACGGATGCCCAAATACCTGTTTCGGAAGCGGCAGGTCAAGTGACATCAGGAAGATCGGCCAGTAAATAGTATGGAAACGGATGATATCTTTACCGATCAGATGAAGGTCTGCCGGCCACAGTTTGTTGAACTGTTCGGAGCTTTCGCCATCGCAGTCATATCCGATTCCTGTGATATAGTTTGTCAGAGCATCCAGCCATACATAAACAACGTGTTTCGGATCGAAATCTACCGGAATACCCCATTTGAAGGAAGTTCTGGATACACAGAGATCCTGAAGTCCCGGAAGAAGGAAGTTGTTCATCATCTCGTTTTTACGTGATTCCGGCTGGATGAAATCCGGATGTGTATTAATGTAATCGATCAGGCGGTCTGCATATTTGCTCATTTTGAAGAAGTATGCTTCTTCTTTTGCCGGAACACATGGACGTCCGCAGTCCGGACATTTGCCGTCTACAAGCTGTGACTCTGTAAAGAAAGATTCACAAGGTGTACAGTACATTCCTTCGTAATGTCCCTTATAGATATCTCCTTTTGCGTACATTTTCTTAAAGATCTTCTGAACCTGTTTCTCGTGGTCAGCGTCTGTGGTACGGATGAATTTGTCATAAGATGTATTCATCAGATCCCAGATTCTCTTGATCTCGCCGGATACGTTATCTACGAATTCCTTTGGTGTGATCCCTGCTTCTTCTGCTTTGAGTTCAATCTTCTGGCCATGCTCGTCAGTTCCTGTCTGGAAAAATACATCGTATCCTTCCTGTCTCTTGTAACGTGCGATCGCATCTGCCAATACGATCTCATAGGTATTGCCGATATGCGGTTTACCGGATGTATAGGCGATCGCGGTTGTAATATAATACTTCTGCTTGTCCATTTTATCTCCTCCTGAATATGAAATTTAATAATACTCAACGGATTGCTGCGCAGCACGCTGCTTCCGCAGTCCTTGGGTATAAAAAAACGCCCTCTCTATTCTATATAGAGAAGACGAGTCCTGCCCGTGTTACCACTTCTGTTCGTTCCTGCCTCGCGGTCAGAAACCTCATCGGGTGCGATTCCAGTCTGACATTCCAATCATTTCTATGATGATCTGTCGCTGTCATGATACCCTTCCGCTATAACAGGCGGTCCTGTTGCAGTCTGAATAATTGCCGAACTATCATTTCCAACATATCACATGATTGCCTCATTGACATCGATGCTCATCTCGACTGCACCTCTCCCAAGCCATCTTCCATCTGCACCTGCACTTCCCTCTCAGCCACAGGAATCGAATGATTCTTTTTCATTCTGCACTACTCTTCTACTCATAGAATAGCAATTCTTCCATCGGGGAATTCTCTGTAATGTGGCCAACAAATGTACTCTCTTGTTCGTTGAGTTTGCTTATATTCTGCGGAAATTCATGTTTCCGCTTCTTTAGAAATAGTAGCATATTTGCCTATATTTGTAAACTGTGAATTTCGATGCCATAAATATGCATAATCCTACATATTTAGCACACACTACCTCCTGTCAGCATCCTCTATCTAACATGAGAATTGACTACCTGATGTTCCAATTGACGAACATATATTCTGAGTTGTATTATAAATTCAAGAAGCAACTCTTAAATTATCTGACACTAACTATTTCTATTTTTCCCCAAAGGAGGGATTTTTATGCAAGCTTTATCACAGACAAACACAGGCGATACCTGTACCATTAAATGGATGTTCGGTGTTCCGGAAATCCTTGAAACTATGAGAAACATGGACATCAAAGAAGGCAGCACCATCCAGGTTATTCAGAAATGCCGCGACTGGCTGATCATCGGAAGCAATAACCGCCGGCTGGCAGTTGGAAATGAAGTAGCAGACCGGATACAGGTATAAAACAATGTTAAATACCCGACATCTGTCCGAAAAGTCCAAAGAAATTGAACTCCAGAAAGATCCTCAGCGCAAAACCCTGAACCTGATCTCCGACTGCCTCAAAACACATAATGTGGAGTATATGCTGATCTGAAAATCGACAAAAGACCTCCTTCTGACATCATTCAGAACAAGGTCTTTTATTATTATTTCATCTTAAATTCAATCGTCACCTTAAACAGATCCCCATCGAGATACAATCTGAACTCTCCACCCTGGAGCTGTACCAGATCCTTCGCGATCGACAGTCCCAAGCCGCTTCCTTCGGTATTTCGTGAAACATCACCGCGGATAAACCGCTCCGTCAGTTCATCTGCCGAGATATTCAGTGGCTGTGCGGAAATGTTTTTGAGGGAAAGCTGCACATTCGGTCGATCAACTTTTACATCCACATAGACTCTCGTATTTTCCATTGCATATTTCGATACGTTTCCAAAAACATTCTCCAGTACTCGCCAGAGTCTGCGTCCGTCTGCACAGATGATTGCTTCTTCTTCATCGAAATGGACCACCATCTTCAGGTTTCTTTCTTCAAATTTTTCTTCAAATTCTCCAATCACCTGGTTTACAAGTTCAACAAAATTGAGTTCTGTCATTTCCAGGGAGATATTTCCGGTACTTGCCTTAGAAGCTTCTACGACATCTTCTGTCAGAACTTTGAGGCGCTGTGCTTTATTCTCTAAAACATCCAGATATCCTCTGATTTTAGGATCTTCAGGATTTTCTCGTTTGAGAAGATCAATGTAATTTATGATCGAAGTCAGCGGAGTCTTAATATCATGAGAAACATTTGTGATCAGCTCTGTTTTCATTCGTTCGTTTTTCAGACTGTTTTCCACTGCTGCATCCAGTCCCTCTCCGATATGGTTGATATAATCCGCTATCTTCTTCTGTTCACCGAAAAGTTTCTCTGTCGGAATCTTATATTGAAGATCTCCGTCGGTGATTTTTTTCAGACCATCAAGAATCTGTTCTCTTCCCCAGGCTTTTTTGAGCAGATAATAAAGAGCTACCCAGCAGGTCACTACAAACACCAGAAGGAAAAATGGAATATCTGCGCCAACAAATAATCCTGTCGCCATAAATAGCAAAAATACAAATACACCAAATGCCACGATCGTCTTTATTCTGCTGACCGTATTATTACTCAGAAAAACAATCATATCCGCAAATTTCGAAAAAATCTTTCTGATAAAAAGCAGGACATGTCTGAGTACGCTGTCCCGCCAGATTGATCTCGCCTTAATACGACGTACCAGACTGAGCCATCCCATGAGGAACCATGCGCCGCTCCAGATGCCCAAGATTCCCATTCCGACCAGATAACCTGCCATTCGCATATCTCCCGAATCCATCATCTGCATCATGATCGCAACTCCATAGATCCAGATTCCAAATACTAGCAATGCCGCGATTTCTGTATACCACCGGTCAAAGAAATTCAGATGCACTTCCTGATCTTTATTTGTCTTTCCTGCTGCGATCGTCAGGATTACCAGACCGATAAGTGCCAGAATAAATCCCACACCAGTCAAAATGAGCAGTGGCATGATCCATGGTTCAAATTTATCGTAATATGTTTTCTCCTGTGCAACATAGTCCAGTACAGGAAACGCAGAATCCGCTGAAATACAGTAAATATAATTTTCTCCTGCCGGGCCAGAATTTTCGATCATTTGCTGCCAGTATGCCAGCGTTTGATCTAAAGTGTTTTCCATTCCCACCATGCAGTCCTGCTGTTTCGGTTCAATAACCATGAACGCCTCATTGCTGTCCACAATATCGGTCATTATCTTCTTATAGTTGGAGAAAGTCACTGACTTTATATTGCTATATACTTTTTTTGTTTTTGTATCTACGTAAAGATACTTATAATTTGTATTTCCCTGCGCATACGCATCCAATACATCTTTAGAATCCACAGCATTATTGTATTTTACCAGTGCTGCATACAAATACTGATATGCTTTTTGAAGATTTCCGTTCCATTCTTTATTGTTATTCACAATATCAAGGATACTGTCTGCCCCGTCTGGTTTGTATTCCTCTTTCAGTGCCGCATCATTGTTTCCACTTGGTTCATAATTCCAGATATTTGTATAAACAACATTTCCATCTGCATCTTCTACATACTCTACATCATCCATGCGAATTCCGGAATAGTTATATCCATCATCATAGTAAGCATATTCTTCTCCGGAAAGCATCGATAATATATCCTTTGTATATTCCTGGCTTAGCTTTTCTTCATCACTTCCCCAGACAAACTTCAGCTCTCCACTGATGATCTTATCCGCAAAATCATTATAGTACATATAATAATCACTGCTGTCCGGTCTTCTGCAGATCAGGACATTCACACTTCTGTCCCAGGAACCCTTTGACCACTCTGTCAGGTCACCGGCTTTATATGCAAGCCCGGATGTATTTTTATTTGAGAGACTTTTACCTTCTTTCAGCTCTGTAAGATCGACCAGATCTTCCTTACTGCTTTCATTTAAAATCTCCGTTTCGCCAAGTGCTTCCAGGATCGTATGCGATGTTTCGTACATGTTTTCCGTAAATCTCTCAGAGTCTACATATTTACGGCTGTCCAGCGGACGAATGCCCTTGCTCATAAGCAATATCGATGCGCCACCGCAGACACAGCCTACGACCAGAGCAACTATCGTCAGACAAACCATCAGGCCTTTCAGTCCACTTTTTTTATACCATCTTTTTTTCATTTTACCCCATTTCCTTTCTGTATAAATGCCCTTCCGGAAGTGCCGGGATTATCCACTTTCCATAGCAGAAATTCAGATCTTTTCCACTTTATACCCAAGTCCCCATACTACTTTGAGGTAGCGTGGCTCTTTGGGATTGATCTCAATCTTTTCTCTGATATGGCGAATATGAACAGCTACCGTGTTATCTGCTGCGATTGCTTCTTCATTCCAAATGTTCTCATAAATCTGATTAATAGAAAAAACTCTGCCCTGATTTTGCACAAGAAAAAGGAGAATACGATATTCAATCGGAGTCAGCTTCACACTTTCTCCATCAACAGTAACTTCTTTACGGTCATCATCGATCATAAGTCCGCCCGTTTCGTAAATATTCTCTTTTTTCTCGGTCATTGCCCCCAGCTGTGTATATCTGCGGAGCTGAGATTTCACCCTAGCCACCAGTTCCAACGGATTAAAAGGCTTTGTCACATAATCATCTGCCCCGACATTCAACCCAAGAATTTTGTCCGCATCTTCTGATTTTGCAGATAAAATTATAATAGGAAGAGCGTTTTTTTCACGGATCTTCAATGTTGCCCGTATTCCATCCAGCTTCGGCATCATCACATCAATGATCAGAAGATCCACCGGATGATTCTGCAAAACTCTTATTGCCTGTTCACCGTCATATGCTTTCAGGATATGATGTCCCTCCTGCGTCAGATAAATCTCTATTGCCTCTACGATTTCCTTGTCGTCATCGCATACCAGTATCTCTGCCATTTCCCCTGCCTCCTGTTTTTCATGCTTTTACTATACCTGTTAAGAATTAATATCCATGAGGTAAAATATTAAGATTTTCTTATGATATTAAACGAAGTTGTCCATTGGTATCCTATTATAGCAAATAATATATAAAAACTCTTCAAAAAAGTATAATTTCTCTGTTGACAAAGCTGGACCATTATGGTACAGTATAGTCACAGCAAGAAGCAATAACGATTACTATTATTAAATAAAACAATTTTCAATTATGTAAAGGAGATTAAGATTATGGCAAAATGGGTATGTAATGTATGTGGTTATGTTCATGAAGGTGACGAGGCTCCGGAAGTCTGTCCAGTATGTAAAGCACCTGCTTCCAAATTCACAAAACAGGATGAGAACCTGACATGGGCTGCTGAACATGTTGTTGGTGTAGCTCAGGGTGTCAGCGAAGACATTCTTGAAGATCTGAGAGCAAACTTCCAGGGTGAATGCTCCGAAGTTGGTATGTACCTTGCAATGGCAAGAGTTGCCCACAGAGAAGGTTATCCGGAAATCGGTCTTTACTGGGAAAAAGCTGCTTACGAAGAAGCAGAACATGCTGCTAAATTCGCTGAACTTCTTGGCGAAGTTGTTACTGACAGCACAAAGAAAAACCTTGAAATGCGTGTAGAAGCTGAAAATGGTGCTACCGCTGGTAAATTTGACCTTGCAAAACGTGCCAAAGCTGCCAATCTTGACGCAATCCATGATACTGTTCATGAGATGGCAAGAGACGAGGCAAGACACGGCAAAGCATTTGCAGGTCTGCTTAAGAGATATTTCGGTTAATAAATTGTAGAAAGGAAACGATATATGGCAACCTTAAAATACAGCCGTCAGCGAGAAGCCATCAAGGACTTCCTTATGACCCGCAAAGACCATCCTACCGCAGATGTTGTTTATGAAAATATAAAGAAAATATATCCCAACATCAGTCTGGGAACTGTATATCGCAACCTTTCTCTCTTATCTGAGATCGGAGAGATTCAGAAGCTGTCCAATTTTGGAGGTGCTGACCATTTTGATGGATGCGTTACTCCACACTGCCACTTCATGTGTAAGGAATGCGGACAGGTTCTTGATCTGGAAACCGAGGATTTAAACAGCCTTGCAGAAAAAGCTGTCAAAAACTTTCCTGGTAAGATTTCAGATTGTGATATACGCTTTTTCGGAATATGTCCGAAATGTGTGAACAAATGATGTATTTTTTGATATTTGCTTGACTTTAACTATTTGATATGATAGATTGAAGCTACAGTTATTGAGAATAATTACTATTATTAAACAAAACTAACTTAATTAAGAAAAGGAGATTACGATTATGGCTAAATGGGTATGTAGTGTATGTGGATACGTTCATGAAGGTGACGAGGCTCCGGAAGTCTGTCCAGTATGTAAAGCACCTGCTTCCAAATTCACAAAACAGGACGAGAACCTGACATGGGCTGCTGAACATGTTGTTGGTGTAGCTCAGGGTGTCAGCGAAGACATTCTTGAAGATCTGAGAGCAAACTTCCAGGGTGAATGCTCCGAAGTTGGTATGTACCTTGCAATGGCAAGAGTTGCTCACAGAGAAGGTTATCCGGAAATCGGTCTTTACTGGGAAAAAGCTGCTTACGAAGAAGCAGAACATGCTGCTAAATTCGCAGAACTTCTCGGCGAAGTTGTTACTGACAGCACAAAGAAAAACCTCGAAATGCGTGTAGAAGCTGAGAACGGCGCTACAGCTGGTAAATTCGATCTTGCTAAACGTGCAAAAGCTGCTAACCTCGATGCAATCCATGACACAGTTCATGAAATGGCAAGAGACGAAGCAAGACACGGAAAAGCATTCGCTGGACTGCTTAAGAGATATTTCGGAGAATAAAATTTTAAATTTTATATGAAACAGCTGATCCCCAGGGCATATGCCCCGGGGATCTTTTTTAATCAGATTTTTTTATACTCTCCGCAATCTTTTTCTTACTGTCATTCCGCACTTCATCACGGAGACGTGTCAGATACTCCGAAAACTGCACTTTATCATTTCCGTAAGTCATCTGCAGATCATATTCCAGCGGAATCCATGTACTGATATCCGACTCATTATGCTGGATCAGAGCTTCCAGATTATCCAGTGCCTTATAGATTCTGGCTTCCAGCGTCTTCCGCTCTTCCATTTCTCTGTAAAGCTCCTGCATTTCACTGACAAAAGGTTCCGGCAGCTGCATCATCCATTCGTTTAAAAGTGATGCTTCTTTTTCTTCATCTTTTTCTGACTTTTCAAAGGTTGGTATGTCCCCGGTAAATGCCTCTCCAAGGTCATGGATCAAGCACATTTTCATTAATTTTTCCAGATTTGCTTCCGGAAACTCATCACTGACAAGATATGCCATCAACGTAATTCTCCAGGAATGCTCCGCCACACTTTCCCTGCGGCCTCTGGATGTATAACAGTGCCTGGTGGCATCTTTCAGACGCTCCGCCACAGCTAATGTTTCTATCAGTTTCTCAGGTTCCATCTATCTGCTCAGTCCCCTTTTTGTATTTTAAGTTGTTTTATTATAACACTTTTTAAGCAGTATCGTCTATAAATAATCTTTTTCATACTCAGGCAAAAGCCTCTGGTACCTGGCAGAAATCTCGCATTTCAAACAAAAACGATCTCCGCAATTGCTCACGGAGATCGCCTCTTACACTTTATTTGTTGCTGCGAACAGTAACCTTCATTTTATTATTTCACAGTCACTTTGCATGTCATTTTCTTAGAACCACTCTGAACTGTGATCGTTGCTGTTCCCTTTTTCAGGCCTTTCACTACACCCTTAGATGTTACAGTTACAACTTTTTTGTTAGATGATTTAAAAGTAATTTTTTCATCTGTGTTCTTTGGTGTTGCTATGGCTTTAATCTTGAAAGATTTTCCCTTGGAAACACTTTTTGCTGCCGGAACACCGGAAAGATTTGTTGTTTTTACGCCGGTAACCTTTACAGTTACAACAACTTTCTTACTTCCTGATTTGACAGTGATCTTTGCTGTGCCGGCTTTTTTCGCTTTGATCACACCTTTGGAGCTGACGGTAGCTACCTTCTTATTTGAAGAAGAATATGTAACTTTCTCTTTGCTTGTTACTGGTGTAACTGCAATAGAAGAAGCCAATTTCTTGTAGGTAGCTCCTTTTGCAAGTGTCAGTGATTTCGTTGTTGTTGTAATCTTAGTGGTTTTTACTGCTGCCTTCTGAACAGTTACCTTGAAGCTTGCTGTCTTTTTGCTTGCAAGAGTAACAGTGACTACAGCACTTCCCTTCTTCTTGCCGGCAGTCAGCTTGAATGTTCCATTTTTGTTTACATTTGTTACTTTTACAGTTCTCGGTTTATTTGAAGTAACTGCTGTAACATAGTCTCCTTCTGAAAATCCCGTTGCTTTGAATGCAGTTGTGGACTGACCTGTTTTCATTTTCAATGAAGAAGCTGTCAGATAAATGGTACCTGGAACTTTTGCTATTGTATTCTGCTTCTCAAGGACTGTACCACATACAGAACAATGACTTCCTTCGGTCTTTCCGTCTGCAAATACAGTCGGAGCTACTGCTGCATCTTTCATTACAGTATGGCCTTTTACAGGGATTGACACAGTCTGCACTGCATCACAGGAAGCACAATTTTCAACCTTACTTCCTGCTTCTGTACAGGTAGCTTCTTTTACAACATTTTTAGTCACCCAGCTGTGGCTGTGTACTTTATCTGTGGCATCAAATTCATATCTCTTTGTATCAATTATTTCCCATCTTCCTGTCTCCAGTTTTTTCTCCCATGCCTTAAAAAAGATCCATGTAGCATCTTTTGTCTTTCGGGTCATGGTCGGAACATCCCAGCCTTCCGTATACTGTACGCTCCAGTCATTTTCATCATACACCGTTTCAATTTTTAATGTCTCTGGATCTCCAACACCTGTTAAATTTCCATTTACATAATGATACAGAGCAACGCCCTTCTTCGCATAATCAATTACTTCTCCAACCTGCGGATTCAGTTTATTTCCATTTGCATCTGTAAGAACATCCGGTCCCAGCATCGGTGTGTTATTACCATGGTCTCCGTTATCTCCATCATCCCCGTCATCTCCATCATCATGTAAAGAATCTACCTGATAATCACGTCTTGCGATATAATTCCATCTTCCGTCTTCATCTTTCTCCAGAGCTGTCAGAGCAAAGCTGGTACCGTTTTCCGTTATTCTCTCCAATATCGGAAGTTCCTGCCCGGAAACTTCAATCCATTCCCATCCTTCTGTATCGTAGTCATTATCAGGTTCACCTGTTTCCTCATCTGTCCCTCTATAAATAATAATCTTATAATTATCTCCTGTTACAGGACTAAGCTTCTTCGTATCTTTTTCATAACGGAAAAGCTGTGGTTGCATATCTTTGGCAATATCAATCTGTTCTCCCACCTTAGGATTAAGTACATTTCCATCTGCATCCGTGGCATTTTCCGGCATGATCACATATTCACTGATTTCAAAATAAACTTTACTGGTAAATGTTTTAAAAGCATCTGAGCTGACTGTCACATAAATACCAAAAGCTCCTGTTACCCCATGAGAATTTATAACAATATTATTATCATCTACAGAGACATCTACCTTTCCGGTATAGTCCCAATCATCTTCCATTGGTTTAAGTTCTAATTTGTATGCTTCTGAAATTGTCTCATCGCCATCTTCATCAGAATGATACACGCTGGTTGAAATCGTCATCTGGCTGTTTGGAAGCATAGTACCATTTCCTGTATGCCCGTCCATAAAATCATACATCAGACTATATTTGGATTCTTCTTCCCCTACAGCCTCTATGCTTTCATCTCCGGCTGTAAAATCCACATTCTGCGTTTCTTCCGCTTCTTCCTGGATTTCTGCATCCTCACCGTCTCCTACGGAAAACTCATCCTCCTGAATATTTACTTCTGCATCCTCTGAAGCAGCCCCTTCTGATTCTACTGCTGCTTCTGCATCAGCATCATCCTGGCTCATTTCCACTTCCTGCTCAACATCTGCTGTGAGTTCTTCCGCTGCTACCGGTACAACTACACTCTGTGTAACAGTAAGCGCCATTGCCAGAAGCATTGCGATTTTGTTTCTTTTCATATAAACCCCATTCCCTTCTTTTTTATTGTCTGCAAACAGACTGATAAATTATTATAAAATGAAAAAGAAACAAAACCCATTACCTCGCAGCATAGTTTATGTTTTTATTTACAAAAAAGCTCCTGCAAATTATATCGCAGAAGCTTTCAGACTGTTCTTTATTCAAATGTCGCTTTCGCTGTATCTACTGCATGATCTGCTTTATTCTCAATATCCGCATCATTTCCCGAGAACACGCTTCCGGCAAAATCAATAACCTCATTTCCCGGCAGACTGTCAATGCAGACAGCAGTTCCATTATCCGTAAATGTATTATTCACATAGTTTGGCGCAGTACCGTAAGCCATAGAGGTATTAAATTTCAAACCAACCGTATTATTCGCGAACGTACATTCCATTGCATTAACCCATGCACCATTCTGTGCAACAGCAGCCGTATCCCAACCCGTGAAGTTGCAATCGGTAAGAAGCACCAGACAATACGCATCCAGTCCGATTCCACCCTCACCTTCAAAATTAATCCCCGACAGATCTGCATAGTTGCCATCATGTCCCTTTATACTGACAGTTCCGGTAAAAGTAGTCACCGCATCACCGTCTTTGCTTCCTGAAATGCCCCAGACATGATCGCCAAAAGTGATATCTCCGTCATAGGTCACTGCCGGAAGATGCAGATATACCGGAGTATCTGAGGGTACCTCTTCTTCAATGGAAGCAAGCAGGGCATTCAACTCTTCGGTGGTCTCCATCGGTGTATCTTCCGGATAATAGCTGACTGCCGGCTGTTTTTCAATCGTAAGTCTCGTACTGAGAAAAATTGTATCTCCATTCTTCATGGTAAGTGTCCACTGGATATCATTCGTTCCACTGTCAGATACATAATTGATATCAGAAACATACGCTGCATTTGGGAAGCTTTCATTGTATACCGGTTCTACATATTCCATTTTCTGCGATCCCTCTGATGGCTTTGTATCTACTTTACAGGACTCTACCTCTTTGGAAAAATCTTCTCCAGCCAGTTCTCCTGTATCTTTGTTTAATACATACAGCTGACATGGAAGTGCACTGTTCATGCCTTCCGACAGCGTATCTGTGCGCTCACCCTGGGCATGTCCAGTCATACCGCCTTCCTCAGAAAAACTCAGCAGAACTTTGTATGATTTTCCCTTATCCGTATAAGTGATCTGAGCACCGCCTTCATATGTTTTTGGTCTGTGATAGATAGAAAAAGCGATTCCGATAACCGCAGCTACGGCCAGAACTGCCACTCCTATCACTGCTTTCTTTCTCCACTTTCTTGGCGTCTTTATCTCTTTCTTTTCTGTCTGAACTGTTGTACAGTGCGGGCAGAAAGACGCGTCATCCGGCAGTATCTCCCCACATTTTATACACTTTTTACTCATTGACTTTCCCCTTTATCTCTTTTTGTTTTCTTCTCTATTTTTATAGAAAATTTGCTACAGAACCTCCAGCAGATGAAGAATATTCTTGTATCTTTTTGATGGATTAACCATTGTACAGCGTTGAACAATTCTTCCCATTCTGCCACCTGCAAGTTTCCTGGAAGGATGTTCGCCGGTCAGCATAATATTAAGTAAAACACCAAGCGCATAGATATCTGCCCGTCCATCCGACTGCGAAAGGCCATACTGCTCCGGTGCTGCAAATCCAGTTGTTCCCAGAATCTGCGTATCTTCCTGAATTGTGCTTTTATATATTCTTGATGCATCAAAATCGATCAGAACAGCTTCTTTTCCACGTATAATAACATTATCCGGCTTCACATCTCTGTGCACCACACCCATAGAATGAAATACCCACAATGCAGAACAAAGCTGTCTTGCAATCTGTTTCGACTCCGCAATTGTCAGAAGACCGCCTTCTAGGATCTCGCTAAGCGTATCGCCCTGCACATATTCTTCCAGCAGAGCTGTCTTTCCATCTTTTTCTCCGACTTCCATTATTTGCGGCAGATTTGGACAGGAAACATTCAGAAGTTTCTGATAAACTTCACTGTTTCCATAAAAATGCCGGAAAATATAACGGGTGCCGCTGTCTCTGTGACGTACAAGTGAGACCTCGCCCCGTTCACTTTTTTTGATCAGCATGAGCACATCATATTCGCTATGAACTGCACCCAAAAGACTGTCGTAAATATTCATATTTCTCATCCTTACTCGTTACTGTTGTAACTGATATTCCTTTTTACTATGCGGTCTGCATATTGTTTTTCAGAACTGTTTATAGTATATTTTAATTTATGTATACTATTTAAAATATTATAACTTATTAGTAATTATTCAGCAAGTAATATAACAAATAGAATATTTGTATTACTATTAATACTATTCGTAAAGCAGCACGAATAGCAATATATTGTTCAAAAATAACGATGAGTAAAGGCGCGGATTATGAAAAAGAAAAATACAGATGGTTTACAGCAGGAACTTATGGATTCACCAGATCTGACTCAGTTTCTGTCACAAAACCAGGAACAGTTTGTAAATAAAAATGTAGCAGAATTATTAAACCATCTGTTTGAAAAGAAAAATATCTCAAAAGCAGCTCTCGCCAAACAGGCAGGCATGAGCGAAATCTATCTGCACCAGATTTTTGCCGGTCGCCGGAATCCTTCCCGAAACCGTCTGCTGTGTCTGTGTTACGGTCTGAATGCAAGCGTAGAAGAAACCCAGGAATTATTGAGACGTTGCGGAAAAGCCCAATTATATCCCAAGCTGAAACGTGATGCAATTATATATTACGGACTTCTGCACAAACTTGATCTTTTTGAGATCAACGACAAACTGTTTGATGAAAACGAAGAAACTTTATTCTGAAACTACATCTTTTCATTTATCACATAATAGAGCAAAATCCCCTTTAAAACATGATATGCTATCAGTACCTTGGATATATCAATGTTTTAGGGGGATTTTTTCTGTCTGTCACTAATAAAATGGTTGAAAGTCTGTTGCAATGCCAAACATTTTCCCAAATGTTCTTTCATATTATAGAAAAAGTGCGTATACTAAATATATATATATATATGAAACAGTCTCTCAAACAATAAAAAGGAAGTGTCATTTATGAGCGTAATGAATACATACAGTGGGCGAAAATTTGATCCCATGAAGATCGCCCCGGAAGATGTTTATCTGGAAGATATTGCACATGCTTTAAGTCTTGTCTGCCGCGGTGGCGGGCAGATCCGGTGGTTTTATTCTGTAGGCCAGCATTCCATTAACTGTGCTCATGAAGCTCTGGCACGTGGATGGTCTGACCGAATGGCTCTTGCCTGTCTTCTGCACGATGCAAGTGAATGTTACATTTCCGATGTCATCCGCCCGGTTAAAGTCCATCTGCAGAACTACCTGGAAATCGAATCTATGATCATGGATGCGATCTGGGAAAAATTTCATCTTGATGACCTAACTGATGAAGAGAATCAAAAATGGAAACAGATTGATAATGAAATCCTGGAACTGGAATTAAAAACTCTTATGAAAGGTGAAAAAGACAGGGAGATCATCCCCCTGTCTTCTACTCCCGACCTGTCTGAGCGCACTTTCAGTTCTGTAGAAAAAGAATTCAAAGAACTTGCACTTGAACTGTTTCAGAAACTTTCTTAATTTCGTCCAAAACTTCGTATCTCCTGCCGCACATTATCTTCCATACAATACAGAGGATGACTCACCCAGCCGGTTATACAATTTTACTGCATCATCAATATGCGGATTACCCGTGCCCGGTGCACCAGCTGTTACAAGAATGTATTCTACTCCATCAATTTCTGCAAAACTTGCGAGGCAATGACCTGCCTGACTCGTGTATCCGGTCTTGCCTCCTTTGATCTCTCCATCGATCACAGAAGTATCCGACAAATTCTTAAACATCGTACTGTAAAATGTGATTCCATCCGGATGAATATTTGTTCCTGATGTAGAATGATATGGACTTTCAATGATCTCACGGAAAGTGTCATTTTTTATCGCATAACGAAGCAACAGCGCAATGTCTTTTGCTGTGCTGTAATGATCTTCCCTGTGCAGTCCTGAAATGGAACTGAAATGAGTACCTGTCATTCCAAGCTTCTCTGCTTTTTCATTCATAAGAGTTACAAAATCACTCACCGAACCCGCAACGGTGTCTGCCAATGCTACGCAGCACTCTGCACCGGACGGAAGCATGACTCCGTAGAGAAGATCAATTGCCTTCACTGTCTCATTCGGCTGAAATCCAGCCTGCATTGCATCCTGCACATAAAGATCCGCTACCATATCGTTTGTAATCGTAATCTCCTGATTCAAATCCTTGAGATTTTCAATCGCAAGGATTGTAGTCATGATCTTTGTCATAGAAGCCGGATACATCTGTTCTTCACCATTGATATCACCGATGACTTTACCACTCTTTGCATTCATGAGCACCGCATAAGGGCTGTTGATCCCTGTGATATCCAGTTCCTCGACTGCAGGTTTACGGATACTGTTTACGAAGTTGGTGATTCCTGTTCCCAGTCCCAGATTATGCCCCACGATCATTACAAGAACGACAACTACGATCAGTTCTGCAGCAATCAGACCCTTGAGCCTGCCCTTCTTTTTTCTTCGACCGTTATTTCTTTTATTTCCTGTATTTGGAGTATTTCTACGTTTCTTATCAGCCATACCGCCCCTTCTTTTCTATTGAAGTTTCTTATTATTGTATCATATTACCACAAAATCCTGTAAAAAACTTTAATGTTTTATTAAGAAAAAAAGGGAACCCTGTGATGGGTATGATTGGAGATGCAAGGGCGGGGGTGGGTGTATCCGGAGTGGGAAAATTCATCGGTTCTAAAGTACTAAGACTCTGATATTTTGCTAAAAGCGATCATAAAAATGTCAAACTCGCTTCGCTCAAACAGTGCCATTTTTATGCTCAACACAAAATCCCAGAGCCTAAGTACTTTCACGAACCTCTTCAGGCTTCCCCCTCCCGGATACACCCACCCCGCCTCCAACATACTCCACAAACTCACTCACCAACCCTTGAAATAAATTGTCGCTCCACCACATCGCAACCATTCCTAAAAAGTATCCACCATATTATATCTCTATTATCCATTTCTTCCCCAGCAAACTCAGCCTTTTTGTTTTTCAGCGTGGCCGACAAGGGGGAGTCCGAGGGGGAACAGCGGCCTTCGCAACTGTGAGCGAGTTCCCCCTCGGATTTTTTTCCCATTTGCCAAATAGCGGGACCCCGGGCAGTACCCGGCAAAATTAGGGAAATAAAAAAGACACCCTTTTAAAGGATGTCCTTTTGTCATTTATTTAGGCGAATTTAGCCGGGTTAACCTTCACACCAGGTCCCATAGTAGGTGTAAGAACGATACTCTTCATGTACTGTCCTTTCAGTGTGCTTGGTCTAGCTTTAACGATCGCCTCAATCAGCGTCTGGAAGTTGTCGCTTAACTGTTCCTCAGTAAAGGAAGCTTTACCGATCGGAACATGGATGATATTGGTTTTGTCAAGACGGTATTCAATCTTACCTGCTTTGATATCATTGATCGCTTTTGTAACGTCCATAGTTACTGTTCCAGCTTTCGGGTTTGGCATAAGACCTTTTGGTCCAAGTACACGACCAAGACGTCCTACAACACCCATCATGTCTGGTGTAGCAACAACAACGTCGAAATCCAGCCATCCTTCGTTCTGAATTCTCGGGATGAGATCTTCTGCTCCTACGTAATCAGCTCCAGCTGCTTTAGCTTCTTCAGCTTTAGCGTCTTTTGCGAATACAAGAACACGAACTTTTTTACCAGTTCCATGAGGCAGAACTACTGCACCACGGATCTGCTGATCTGCATGACGTCCATCGCAGCCTGTACGGATGTGAACTTCGATAGTTTCGTCAAATTTAGCAACTGCGGATTTCTTTACAAGGCTGATAGCCTCAGCGGTATCATATAATGTTGCGCGGTCTACTGCTTTAGCAGCTTCCACGTATTTCTTTCCTCGTTTCATTTCTATAACCTCCTGTGGTAATTGCGGGAATTTCCCTCCCACTCACTTCAATTAATTTTTTCTCAGTCTACGACTTCGATTCCCATACTTCTAGCAGTACCAGAGATCATGCTCATAGCTGCTTCAAGGGATGCTGCATTCAGGTCTTTCATTTTCAGTTCAGCGATTTCCTGAATCTGAGCTTTTGTTACTTTTGCAACCTTTGTTTTGTTCGGTACGCCGGAACCTGATTTGATGTTAGCTGCTTTCTTAAGAAGAACAGCTGCCGGCGGAGTTTTGGTTATGAAGCTGAAACTTCTGTCTGCATAAACAGTGATAACTACAGGAATGATAAGATCTCCCTGATCTGCTGTTCTTGCATTAAACTCTTTTGTGAACTGTACAATGTTTACACCGTGCTGTCCAAGAGCCGGACCAACCGGTGGTGCTGGAGTTGCTTTACCAGCAGGAATCTGTAATTTAATATAACCTGTTACTTTTTTTGCCATTTTTCGGCACCTCCTATGTGGTATTGGCGGGGGTTCTTCCCTCCCACTTGAATGTGTTACGCCTTCTTAATATCTGCGAAACTTATTTCTACCGGCGTTTCGCGGCCAAACAATTCAACATTGATAGTAACCGTCTGCTTCTGAGTGCTGATTGCAGTAATAACACCTGCAGTATCTTTCCATGCTCCAGCTGTTACAACAACCATATCACCCTCTGCAAAGTCTACCTGAATGTCATCATTCTTGATTCCTAACGGGAGCATTTCTTCTTCCGTAAGCGGAACCGGTTTGGATCCCGGTCCTACGAATCCGGTAACACCTCTGGTGTTGCGGACAACATACCAGGTATCATCATTCATGACCATGTTGAGAAGCACATAACCAGGAAACATCTTTTTCTGGACCTGCTTGGCAGCACCGTTACGCATTTCCACAACTTCCTGCAGCGGAACGCGAACCTCCAGAATCTGGTCTTCCAGGTGTCTGTTTTCGATTGTTTTTTCAATGTTGGCTTTTACTTTGTTTTCATACCCTGAATAAGTATGAACAACATACCATTTCGCTTCTGACATACAATCACCGTTATCCTTATTTCACTAAAAGATTTATTCCTTCCAGAATAGCTGAGTCAAATACACTGATGATCACAGCAAGTACAACTGTAATAATTGTAACTGCTATAGTCTGTTTTACAAGTGTAGCCTTGTCAACCCAGACAATCTTTTTGAATTCCGATTGAAGTCCCTGAAACCAATTTCTCTTCTGACCTTTGCCAGCAGATTTTTCTTTCTCTTGCATAGTCTAACCTCACAATCGTTTGTGATTATTTTGTTTCCTTGTGCAGAGTATGGGTACGGCAGAACTTACAATATTTCTTTGTTTCAAGACGCTCAGGATGATTCTTTTTCTCCTTGGTCATATTGTAGTTACGCTGCTTGCACTCCGTACATGCCAATGTAATCTTAACGCGCACAACTTCCACCTCCAGTGTTTTCATTTGCGTGGGCCTTTTTGCCTTTTTCGGGCATAAAAAAAAGACCTAACTTCCATGTCGCTCGTCTAGTTTAGCACAACCATACTATATAAGTCAAGCTTTTTCCTGCAAAATACAAGCTTTCTTGCAAAATAATAAAGAAAGAACAATAGATTTCTCTTGTCAACAAACCTTTGGTAGTGTATGATAAGTAAGGTCACAGCCCTCAGATTACTGGGGGTTCTATAATTTAATAAAGAAAATATAGGAGCGGATTTTATGTTTAAACGATTTAGGGATGACATGAAGAAGTACTGGAAGTATGCCATTTACTCTTCTAAAGCCCAGTTGAAAGCTGAAGTAGCCAATTCCTATCTGAACTGGCTCTGGTGGGTACTGGATCCTCTGTGCTTCATGTTGATCTATGTATTCATGTTCGGATATGTATTTAAGTCTAAAGAACAGTACTTTGCGATCTTCGTTTTTGTCGGCATCACTCTCTGGGACTTTTTTAACAAGTGTCTGTTGCAGAGTGTCAAGATCATCAAGAACAACAAACCAATCGTATCCAAAGTATATATACCAAAATTCATCCTTCTGGTTATCAGAATATGTGTCAACGGCTTCAAGATGTGCATTTCTCTGCTGATCATCGTTGCTATGCTTGCTATATGGCGCGTTCCGCTGACTCTGAATATCCTGTATGTGATTCCAATTCTGATCACACTGGTTACTGTAGTTTTTGGTATCAGTTGTTTTCTGCTTCATTATGGTGTATTTGTAGAAGACCTTGGCAATGTTCTGCGTATCGCACTTCGCCTTGTATTCTACCTGACCGGTGTATTCTGGAACATCATGAGTCGTCTGCCGGCACCATACAACAACTACATCGGCAAGGGAAACCCGATCGCATTTCTGATCACATCCATGCGTCAGTGCGTAATCTACGGACAGGCACCTCATCGTAAGCTTCTGCTTCTGTGGTTCCTGATCGGGCTGGTACTCTGTGCCCTTGGTATCCGCAAAATCTATAAGAGCGAAAACAGCTATGTAAAGGTGATTTAATATGGAAGAAAAGCATGCAATCGAAGTCAAAGATCTGGTTATCAGCTACCAGAATCTGAAAAAAACTTCTATTAAGAAAACTCTGCTTCATCTGAAACGTCAGAAACCTGACCGTTTTGTTGCAGTAAAAGGAATTTCCTTCTACGTTCGCGAAGGCGAGATCCTTGGTATCATCGGTAAGAACGGAAGTGGAAAATCCACCACACTGAACGCACTGGCTGGTATCTTTTCTCCGGACAGTGGTTCTATTGACCTGAACGGACACAGTATTTCACTCCTGTCCATCGGTGTCGGTTTCATCCGTGAGATGACCGGCCGTGAAAATATCACTCTTTCCGGTATGCTTCTTGGTTTTACTGAAGAACAGGTCAAAGCCAAAGAACAGGAAATCATTGATTTTGCTGAAATCGGCGAGTTCATTGATATGCCAGTCAGAACTTATTCCAGCGGTATGTATTCCAAACTGGCTTTTTCCATCACAGCTATTCTTGAAACAGACATTATGCTGATCGACGAAGTATTGAGTGTCGGCGACCAGAAATTCAAAAAGAAGAGTTATGAAAAGATGAAGAGCCTGATCTCCAACAAAGATCGTACCGTAGTTATCGTCTCCCATAGTATCGAAACTCTGAAACAGCTTTGCGATACTGTTATGTGGATGCACGAAGGACAGATCAAGCGAATCGGTGATCCGGACGAAGTCCTTGATGAATATGTAGCTTTTATGGAAAAAAGCTGAAAAAAAGTCACGGGGTAAACCCCCGTGGCTTATTCTTTTTCTTCCGGATCCACCGGTTCTTTCTCAGAAAGTTCTTTTACCGGATCCACTGAATCCTTCAGTGCATTTGTCTGATTATCATTTACTCCTTCAGAAACTTCTTTCTGGAAGAATATCTTCACTGTCATCATAAGCAGTTTCAGGTCAAGTACAAAAGAGTAATTCTCAATATAGAACAGGTCCAGCTTCAGTTTATCATAAGGTGTGGTGTTGTATTTACCATATACCTGCGCATAACCGGTAAGTCCTGCCTTAACCTTCAGGCGATAATAAAACTCTGGAATTTCCTTGCAGTATTCGCGGACAAGCGTCTGTCTTTCCGGTCTCGGTCCAACCAGAGACATATCCCCCATAAATACATTAAATAACTGAGGCAGTTCATCCAGATGCAGATTGCGGAGTACTCTTCCTACCGGGGTGATCCTGCTGTCATGTTTGGATGCAAGTCTTGCACCGTTCTTCTCGGAATCCACGCACATACTACGGAACTTACAGATCTTAAATGGTCTTCCGCCCTCCGTAAGTCTTTCCTGTCGATATAAGACCGGACCTCTGTCATAAAACTTCACACACAATGCAATGATCAGCATCAGTGGAGATGCAACTATGATTCCAATACCCGAAACAATAATATCCAACAGCCGTTTTGCTGCACGCTGCTCAATAGAAAGTCCCATGTTCTTCGCAACAAGAAGCGGTGTGTCAAACAAATGAATGCGTTCGCTTCCCATCAGGATCACATCAGAAATCTTCGGACTGAGATAGCACCGGATAGAATGTGCAAAACAATGTTTCAGATAACGGTTACGGATATTTGCCGGAAGATCCCATATGATCACTCCGTCATATTCCTTCATCATCCGGTAAATTTCTTTCTCACCCACACTGATATGAACTTTTCCGCTGATATCATATTTATCACGTCTGGAATTCATTTTACTGATCAGATCACCAGGATCACGGTCTCCATAAATCACCAGAAGTTTCCTTGCCTGATATAATTTTGAATAAATATATCTGGAACCCCATATCCATACAAGGATGATCACAAACTGAATCAGTGTCATCTCTATCATTGGCCATGGTCTCAGGAACCATCGGTTGATCAACGTGATCTGAAAATATGTCACGATATTTGTACAGATCGTAGCCAGCGTCAGAGAATAAAATACATCTATGCGTTTCAGATATCCTACTTTCAGACCTCCATAAAGTCTGGAAAACAAAACATTGATCAATCCGTAGATTGCAATCAGGACCCAGTTACCTTTTCTCCAGAACGGTTCAAAAATAAGTCCTCTGTAATAGTCATACCAGATATATGCAAAAACAGCTGTCTGTGCGATCACAACAAGACTTGCCAGACAAAATACTATAAAACGTTTAAAATCCTCTCGTCTGTTCACTATATCCCTCTCATCCGTCAAATAGCACTTTTATTTTTCCCTTTAACCTTGTTATTATAACGTAAAACATACTTTTCGTCCAGTGATTGTCGGCTCCTTTCCAGCCTTGTATACAGCATTTCTCGTCCGCTCCTCTGTTTTTGTTACTTTTTTATGTTTTTGTCGAAATTTTTCCATCAATTTAATACACACTTAACAATCATCAAAAAAAAATATCAATCAAGCCACACTTTTTTGCTCAAAAATGTAGAAATGTTTTTGTAAAAAATGTATAATAGATTCATATAAGCAATCTAAAAGGAAAGTGAGGGTTCACTATGAAACAAAACAACATGTTAGCGATGATCCTGGCTGGCGGACGTGGAAGCCGTCTTCATGAACTCACCAACAAAGTAGCCAAGCCGGCAGTTTCATATGGCGGAAAATACCGCATTGTTGATTTCCCGCTCAGCAACTGCGCTAACAGCGGAGTGGACATTGTCGGAGTACTGACTCAGTACGAATCCGTTCTTCTGAATAGTTATGTAGCAGCTGGCGGACGCTGGGGACTTGATGCCAGAGAAAGTGGAGTCTTTGTTCTTCCACCACGTGAAAAAGCTGATGCAGATCTTGACGTTTACAGAGGTACTGCTGACGCGATTTCTCAGAATATCGATTTTATCGATAAATATTCTCCGGAATATCTTTTAGTTCTTTCCGGCGACCATATTTATAAAATGAATTACGACAAAATGCTGGATTACCATAAGGAAATGAATGCCGATGCAACGATCGCAGTCATTGAAGTACCGATGAAAGAAGCAAGCCGTTTCGGTATCATGAACACAGATGGCAACGGCCGCATCGTTGAATTCGAAGAAAAACCAGAGCATCCGAAGAGCAACCTTGCTTCTATGGGTATTTATATTTTCAACTGGAAGCTTCTCCGCAAGATCCTTCTTGCAGATATGAAGAATCCTGATTCCCACCATGACTTTGGTAAGGATGTTATCCCGTGTCTCCTTAACGACAATAAAACACTTGCCGCATATAAATTCAAAGGTTACTGGAAAGATGTCGGAACCATCGACTCTCTCTGGGAAGCAAATATGGACCTCATTGATTCCAGAAATGAGCTGAATCTGAACGATCCAACATGGAAGATCTACACAGAAGACACACCTGCTCTTCCTCAGTACATAGGACCAAATGCCAAAATCGACAAAGCATTTATCACACAGGGCTGTGTTGTCGAAGGTGAAGTTAAGCATTCTGTACTGTTCACCGGATGCAAAGTCGGCGAGGGTGCCAAGATCATTGACAGTGTACTGATGCCAGGCGTAGAAGTTGCCGCCGGCGCAGTTGTTCAGCGTGCACTTGTTGCTGATAATGTCAAGATTGGCCAGGATGCTGTTGTAGGCAGTGCAGACAGTGAAAATATCGAACTCGTGTCCAAACGTGTAAAGGGGGTAGAATAATATGGCAAGAGCATTTGGAATTGTCACATCTTCCGGAACCCATATCAAAGTAGAAGGACTTCAGCAGTATCGTCCAATCGGTGCTTTTTCCTTCCTTGGAAGATATCGTGTCATTGACTTTCCTATTTCAAATATGAGCAACAGCGGTATCGACCGCATCCAGGTATATGTAAGAACCAAGCCACGTTCTCTGGCAGAACATCTCGGAACCGGACGTCATTACAACATCAACTCCAAACGTGGCAAGCTGCAGCTTATGTTCGCTCAGAACAGTTCCGAAAATGATGTATACAATACAGATATCGCATCATTTTATGAAAATATTGAATTCATTGAAAGAATGCATGAGCCATATGTGATCATCGCGCCATCTTACATGGTATATGCAGAAGATTACAGGGAACTTCTTCAGACACATATTGATTCCGGTGCTGATATCACACTCCTGTATCATTCTGTGGACAATGCAAGAGAAAAATTCCTGAACTGTGATATTCTGAATCTGAACAAACAGAAAGGTGTTGAATCCATCGAAAAAAACCGTGGAAGTGCCCAGAAACGCAACATCTTCATGGATACATATGTTATGAGTAAAGAGCTTTTCATTGAACTGATCAAAAAAGCCCGGAAAATTTCTTCGATGTACACTCTGCCTCAGATTGTCAATGAATCTTCTGCGGATCTCGATATCCGCGGTGTTTCACACAGAGGATATTTTGCATCCATTACTGACTTTAACAGTTATTACAACGCAAATATCTCTCTGATCGACATCAAAACTGCAGAAGGACTGTTCAATCCGGAATGGCCAATTTATACCAAAACCAACGATTCCTGCCCGACCCAGTATCTGGAAGGTGCATCTGTCAAGAATTCTGTTATCTCCAATGGCTGTCTGATCGAAGGAACAGTCGAAAATTCCGTTATCGGACGTGGATGCCAGATCAAAGCCGGTGCTGTCATTAAAAACAGCATTGTATTGTCTCATACTGTTGTCGGCGAGAATGCTCATCTTGAAAATCAGGTAATGGATAAATGGGCCAAGGTCATCCACGGCAATGAGATCATCGCAGAAGAAGGACATCCTGGATATATCCGCAGAGAAGATGTTCTTTAATCAGAATATGCCATTAATTAAAATCATTCTTTAACCTCAAAAAGCGCAGTCGCATTTATTACGACCGCGCTTTTTACTTTACTTTATAGGAAATTACTCCGTAATGTTCCAACAATTCAGCCTCTGTATTATTTTTCCGTCATTGACATATATTCATAATTAAGAAGCAGTTTTTTCTTTCCGCACTGCTCACGATATTGACTGAAAATACGTTCCATGATATTTGGAATTGTTTTTTCATCTGGTTCAAACAGAATGATCAGATACTGCATGGAACTGTAACGCGTGCACACATCAACCTTTCGTATTTTTTGTCGTATTGCCTGCTCCATACATTCCAGTGCATATTCTATGTCTTCGATATTTAATACAGAATCCGCTTCCGTTTCCAGCGTTACCATCACCAGATAACAATGACATTTGTATCTTTTTTCCATACTATTCATATATTCATATATCTTGGCGAATTCACGATAATCCAGCTCAAGTGCCCCGGAATAATCGCCGCTGGCGCTCAGTGCTTTGGAAACCAGTGTCAGATCTTTTCCTGTTCCATAGCCAACAATCTTTTCCCCTTCCATCTGTTGATAGAAGAAAAAGCTTCCTTTTCCATTCTGTTTCACATAATACAGGGCCTTATCTGCCTTTGAATAGCATTCTTCAAAAGGATCTCCTTTATTTACTTCACAGATTCCGGCAGAAACAGAAGCACAACGGATCGCTACATCCTTTTCCTTGCTCTGTTCAAATTTTTCCTGGATTTCTGTGACGATCTCTGTTATCTTTTCTTTTGAAACGTTCGGCACAAACATCAGGAATTCATCCCCACCCAGGCGGCAGACAACGGAATGATGTGCATATTCCATCAAGAAAGATCCAAGTAATTTCAATGCTCTGTCTCCTGCTTTGTGTCCATAAAGGTCATTCATCTTCTTGAGGTTATCCATGTCAAGAAATACCAGATAACCGCTGTCCTGCTGCATAAACTGTGCCGCAAGCTTTTCACCACGATTTCTCATTGGCAATCCTGTCAGAAAATCAAATCCTTCACTGTCTTCCTGTGTTTTCATTGTTATCATTACAGTGGAGATGAACTTTTCAATTTCTGCTTCCATATTCAGAAGATTATCTTCTTTATCTGCAAGCTTGCCGTCTTCTCTGATCACTACGCGACCTTCATTCAACATTTTCAGAAAGACTCCTGCGATCTTGGGGTCAAACTGTGATCCACAGTTTCTGGATATTTCATTATATATAACTTCATCTCCAAGCGGATTTCTGTAAATCCGCCTTGACTTCATAGCATCATAACAGTCTGCTATGGCTATAACTCTTGCATACAGCGGAATTTCTTCGCCCTTCAATCCATCCGGATACCCCATACCATCGTATCTTTCATGATGGCTTCGAGCCACCTCTTTCACATGATCGATCAACGTAATATTTTTTAGTATCTCTGCTCCAATGACGGTATGCTCTTTAATTACCTGAAACTCTTCTTCCGTCAGTCTGGTTGGCCTGTTCAGAATGTTATCCGGAATACCGATCTTACCGATATCATGCAGATGTGCTGCATTTTTAAGATTTCTGATTTCTTTTTTATCCCACCCAAGTTCTTCTGCAATCAGAGCTGCGTATTCTGCCACCCGATAAGAATGTCCTCTTGTATACTCATCTTTCGCCTCAATCGTTGTGGAAAGTGTCCGCATCATCTGCAGTGACATGGTTTCCATCTGTTTCCTGCGCTTATTTAACTCTGCTCTCTGACGGCGGCTTTCCACTTTCTGGATATTTTTGATCGTTTTCAGCAGGTTTGTGCACAGCAGTATGATCATTCCGATTCCTATAAAGATTCCTGATGCGGAAACTCTGAAATAAACCAGGCTCGACTCTGCTATAATAGCGATCATTGCCAATATAATACTGAAAAAAGTATATTTTTCTGACACATATCCTCTTTTCAGGTCACAGACCATCGTAATGAACCCAATCAGAACGCTGCCTGCAAGGATCACATGGGCAACAGGAAGTGTCTCGATATAATCCGCAATCCCAAGAATATGAAGTGCTGAACAGATCAGAGCATTCAGAAATGCTATGCTTTCTACCACTCCAAATACTTTCCGGTATCTTCCTTTCTGCAGCGTATCCATATAATATCCGATTGCGATCGGACTTAACATGATCATTACAAAACACAGCGTTGCAAGTGCTGACGGATTCGGAAAAAACAGCTGCCGCATCTTGGACTCACCAAGCATCCAGATTGCTGCCATAAAAACGCACCAGCCCAGATATTCCATATCAAATTTCGTCTGATAGGCAATCCCGAGAGAAAACCCAAAAATGATCGTAATGATTCCGGCAAACAACAAAAAAAGAGCAATGACAGTCTCCAGTCCATACGTCTGAAACAGATACCCCCAGATTGCTGCCTCATCTCCACAATAAACAGTATTTACCACTCCAGAATATTTTGCTGTATTTGTGGTAAGTTCAATACGCACTTCTTTTCCTGCATCATCTTCTGATGTCGGACAGAACACATAACAGCTTGCTGAGTTTTTTCCGACAAGTCTAGTCCCTGATGTATCATATTCCATTCTCAGTTCTCCATCCACATAAAATCGGACCGACTGAAGTGATGAACGGATTGCCAGTGTATTCTCATGATAATCTTCCGGCAGTCTGGTCAGGATAGTCATCGTATCCTTTGCTTTTACATCATACTGTCCCGGAACGCTGATCTTTTCACTGCTTCCATCTGATTTCTGCCAGGTAAAAGTTCCCTGGTAAATAAGATTTTTTCTGTTGTATTTCCATCCCTTTCATTCTGTCCAAAAAACTGCAATGCTATGATACAGAGCAGACTTAATATCATCAGAATATAGAACAGAAATCTTTTTCTGCTGCTTACGGTATAATTATTTTTCAAAACTTCTCCTCCCTTTGTCATTGAACCCTAAGAAGTTTTATTTTATATATTTTACAATATAAAAAGCCACCGCACAAGAGTGCGGCGGCTTTGTTCACATATTCTTCTTTTTATAGAAGAATCGTGATCGTCAATCCTTTTCCGTTTTTATTTTCTGCGGTAATTTTACCTTTATGCGCCTGTACGATTGCTTTTGCAACTGACAGGCCAATACCAGATCCACCTGTACCTGAATTTCTTTTTTATCTGTAATATTGTCTACCGTCCAGTCCAACAAGAATGAGCTCCACTCCCTCAATGATCATGAAGCCTCCTACAAGCACACCCATGGAAAGGATCGTGATCATCGGCCGGAAGATCAGAAGGATTCCAACGAGCAGACCAAGGATATTCAGAATCAGTGAAATCGTATAATAAGTCATTCCGTAATGCATCTTCATATACTGCAGATGAGAAAGTCTGGAAATACAATGCGCAATAATCCAGATTGGAAGAATCATTGCAAGCGCCCAGTTTCCTGCTTCCGGATGCGCCGCGAGCATAAATCCGGCCATCACACTCAGGATTCCTGTGACAAGTGAAACTATCGGTCCAAACCCGGTAAAGTGTTCCATTTTGACATACAGAACAATATCCCCAATTCCGCTTAAGATTGCAAGCACACCACACAGAATCACGATCCAGGTAAGTACCCCTACCGGCTGACGCATGATTACAACACCAAATATGATCAGAATGATACCCACGATTAATTCAAACCATCCAATATCAGATCGTCTGTTCATCTGCATCCGCCTCCTTCTTCTCAGCTCCTGATTCTATTTTCGTTTCTGTATTTGTCTCTTTTTTTGCCTCGCCATTCAGGATTGCCATAAATTCATCTCCTGTGATCGTCTCTTTTTCATAGAGATAATTGGATAACTCATCCAGTTTCTGACGGTTATCAAGAAGAATTTTTTTCGCTTTCTCATGCTCTCTCTTAACCAGTTCCACAACCTTACGATCAATCTCATTCTGCGTATCCGCAGAGCATGCCAGGGATGCGTCACCGCCAAGATACTGATTTGTCACGGTTTCCATAGCCACCATATCAAAGTCATCACTCATACCATAGCGGGTGATCATGGCCCGGGCAATCTTGGTTGCCTGTTCAATATCATTGGATGCGCCGGTTGTTATCTCACCAAATACCACTTCCTCTGCAGCACGGCCACCGGTAAATGTTGCAATCTTATTTTCCAGTTCCTGCTTTGTCAGAAGATATTTGTCTCCCTGCTCTACCTGCATGGTATAACCAAGCGCACCAGAAGTTCTTGGAATGATCGTAATCTTCTGAACCGGTGCAGAATGTGTCTGCATTGCTGCTACAAGAGCGTGTCCAATCTCATGATATGCGACTACCTTTTTCTCCTGATCTGAAAGTACCGCATTTTTCTTCTGATATCCTGCAATAACAACTTCAATACTTTCTTCCAGATCTGCTTCTGTGACTACTTCACGATTATCACGAACAGCACGAAGAGCTGCCTCATTTACAATATTGGCAAGCTCTGCACCGGAAGCTCCTGAGGCCATTCTTGCGATCGTATGGAAATCCACATCGTCAGAAAGCTGAACTTTTTTTGCATGTACTTTAAGGATTGCTTCACGACCTTCAAGATCCGGAAGTTCTACAGGTACACGGCGGTCAAAACGGCCCGGACGGGTCAGTGCCGGGTCAAGAGATTCCGGACGGTTGGTTGCTGCCAGAATAATAACACCGTTATTTCCCTCAAAACCATCCATCTCAGTAAGCAGCTGGTTCAGAGTCTGCTCACGTTCATCGTTTCCACCTGCCATCTGTCCGTCTCGTTTCTTACCGATAGCATCGATCTCATCAATGAATACGATACAAGGTGCTTTTTCCTTTGCCTGTTTAAAGAGATCACGAACCTTGGAAGCACCCATACCAACAAACATTTCCACAAATTCAGAACCGGACATCGAGAAGAACGGTACATTGGATTCTCCGGCTACTGCTTTTGCCAGCATGGTTTTACCGGTACCTGGAGGGCCGACAAGCAGAACACCTTTCGGCATGGAAGCTCCCACCTTGGTGTATTTCTCCGGATTATGCAGATAATCAACGATTTCCTGCAGATTTTCTTTTGCTTCTTCTTCACCGGCTACATCACTGAAGCGGATACCTTCGGTTGACGGTACATAAACTTTGGCATTGCTTTTTCCCATTCCAAATGCCATGGAATTCTTACCGCCCATCTGATTCATCATTTTGCGGCTCAGGTACTGTCCCAGGGCAATAAAGATGATCAGAGGAAGTACTCCTGTCAGCAGAAAGCCTGCAACCGGTGACAGTTGCTGATCGATCTCTTTTGAGAATTTTGCACCAGCCTTGTAAAGACGTTCTGTCAAAGTCGGGTCTTCCATCACGCCTGTTTTATAGATGGTATTTTTATCATCTTTATCTGTAAAAAGGATCTGATTATCCTCAATCTGGACATCATCAATCTTTTTATCTTCGATCTTCGACATAAAAGTTCCATAATCGACTTCTTTGACCATTGTTTTTGTGAGCATCGGGGTTACAAGCACATTAAAAACAATTATGATCAGAAGCACGATTCCATAATAATAAAGTAACGGCTTCTTTGGCGATTTTACTTCTTTCATTCGTGTCTCCTCCGATTTTTCTTCTTTTTATATATTATAATTCCAGTTTCTGTCCTTTTGTATAGACAAAAAAAGAAAAGTGTTCGGTTTTTCCACACTTTTCCTTTTCTGTCCCAGATATTTTTCTTTTCCTGCGCGCCTTTTTCTATATAATGTAGGAAAAGTGAAAGAAGTGAGTCGCGTGATATTTCAATTCAGAACTTACGAAAACGGGCGTATCTTGTTTCGAGAAGCTCTTCCTCGGAAAGAGATGTATATTTTTGAAGGAAAGTACAGATTTTATCGTTCAGGCGTTCAGCCACCTGCCACATACTTTCCGGTGTCAGATTCTCCGGTTCAGGAATCACCTGCTCAATGATTCCTTTCTCATACAGATCCGATGCTGTCAGTTTCATGACCGCGGCAGCTTCTTTTGCCTTAGTACTGTCCTTCCAGAGAATACTTGCAAATCCTTCCGGTGAAAGAATAGAATATATGGAATTCTCCAACATCCATACCTGATCACCTGCTGCCAGGGCAAGTGCCCCACCGCTTCCACCTTCTCCTGTCACAATAGACAGAACCGGTGTTTTCAGTCCGGCAAGCTCCCAGAGATTACGGGCAATAGCCTCGCCCTGTCCTCGTTCCTCTGCCTCGATACCACAGAAAGCTCCCGGCGTATCCACAAAACAGATTACCGGACGCTGAAACTTTTCTGCCTGCTTCATCAGGCGCAGCGCCTTGCGATATCCTTCCGGCATCGGCATGCCGAAATTGTGTGCAATGTTTTCTTTGGTGTTGGTTCCTTTTTCCTGCACGATAACAGTGACCGGTTTTCCATGAAATTTTGCGATTCCACCAATGATTGCCTTATCATCTCCGTAATTTCGGTCTCCATGAAATTCCATAAAATCCGTAAAAAGTGCTTCTATATAATCACTGCCGGATGGACGGTCAATCTTGCGTGAGATCTGTACACGATCCCAGGCTGTGAGGTAAGGGTTGATGCCAGCGTTAATCAGACTGGAATCTCCTTTGTCGGAGTTACCCTTGTCAGAATCACACTTGTCATTTACCAGGTTTTCAAAACCTGCTTCAGAATCACTCGAGTGATGTAATTCAGCTGCATCCGTTCTGATCCTGTTTTCTGTTTTCCAGGATACCGCATGTATCTCCAGGATCTTACCAAGTGTTTCCCTCAGATTCTCACGCCTTACAATATCATCTACAAAACCATGCTCAACCAGAAATTCTGCTCTCTGAAATCCTTTCGGCAGTTTCTGACGAAGAGTCTGCTCAATGACACGCGGACCTGCGAAACCGATCAGTGCACCTGGTTCCGCCAGAATGATATCCCCCAGCATCGCAAAACTTGCCGTCACACCACCTGTCGTAGGTTCTGTCAAAACACTTACATAAAGCAGTCCGGCCTTGCTGTGACGTTCCAGCGCCGCGGAAGTTTTTGCCATCTGCATCAGAGATGTGATCCCTTCCTGCATTCTGGCACCACCGGAACAGGCAAAAATGATAACGGGAAGTTTTTCCTCCGTTGCACGTTCTACTGCTCTGGTGATTTTTTCGCCAACTGCCCAGCCCATGCTTGCCATCAGGAATCTTCCATCGCAGACTGCGATCACAGTATCTCTGCCATTTATTTTGCCTTTGCCTGTGACAACAGCCTCTTTGAGCCCGGTCTTCTCCTGAAGTGCCTGTACTTTTTCCGGATACCCTTTGTAATTTACAGGATTTCCACCGATCAGATCCTGATTCCATTCCTCAAAAGTTCCCTCATCGATCACCATCTGGATTCTGCGATATGCATGTACGCGGAAATATCCTCCGCATTTCGGACAGATATAATATCCCTGTTTTACATCTTCTGCAATGATGGCAGCTCCGCACTTGTTACATTTACGAAGAAGTCCTTCCGGTACCTCCGGCCTGGAAGCACGGACCGCACTATGGCTCTGTATTCTGGAAACAATTCTTGTCTTTTTGAACATGTTATCCAACTTCATGATCGTTCACTCCTGTTAATACCAAAACTATACGTTACTGTTCACTCCGTTTACAGTAACACTTTATTTATCTGCTTCCATTCTTTCGATGAATTCTACATCTGTATTTCCTGACTGAAAATCCGGATGATCCAGGATTTCATACTGATAGTCTACATTGGTATCGATTCCCTCTATGATCACTTCACCAAGCGCACTCTGCATCTTACGGATTGCTTCGGTACGGTTCTTCGCCCACACGATCACCTTCGCGATCATGGAATCATAATACGGTGGGATCGTATATCCACTGTACACAGCGGAATCAATACGGATTCCTTTTCCTCCTGGAAAATACATGTCCGTGATCGTTCCTGGTGACGGACGAAAACCTTTGGATGGATTTTCTGCGTTGATCCGGCATTCAATCGCATGCCCTGTCAGCTGAATATCTTCCTGCTTACAGGATAGTGGAAGCCCGGATGCAATGCGGATCTGCTCTTTGACAAGATCCACACCTGTCACCCACTCCGTAACCGGATGCTCCACCTGAATTCGGGTATTCATTTCCATAAAATAAAATCTGCCTTCTTTATCAAGAAGGAATTCAATCGTTCCGGCATTTTCATACCCGGCTGCTTTTGCCGCTTTCACCGCTGCCTCTCCCATTCTGGCACGAAGTTCATCGGAGATCACCTCACATGGGGACTCCTCGATCATCTTCTGATGATTTCTCTGAATGGAACAATCACGTTCCCCCAGGTGAATTACATTACCGAATTTATCTGCCATGATCTGAAATTCAATATGTCTTGGATGACGTACAAAATGCTCCACGTACATCGTAGAATCGCCAAAAGCCATCTGCGTTTCTTTCTGTGCGGTACGGAAACTTTCTTCAAAATCTGCCGGTGTATCAGCAACTCGCATTCCCTTGCCGCCTCCACCAAGAGCAGCTTTGATGATGACCGGATAACCGATCGTTTCGGCTTCCTTCATTCCCTCTTCTACTGTATAGATTGGATTTTTGCCACCAGGAATGATCGGAACCCCTGCATTTGCCATTGTATTTTTTGCCGCCTGCTTGTTTCCAAGACTTGCGATCACAGTTGACGGCGGCCCGATAAATGTAATATTGCACTGTTCACAGAGTTCCGCAAAACGACTGTTTTCGGAAAGGAAACCAAATCCCGGATGAATTGCATCCGCACCTGTAACGATCGTTGCACTGATGATATTTTCCATGCTGAGATAGCTCTCGGATGACGGTGCCGGTCCGATGCAGACTGCCTCATCCGCAAGCTGAGTATGAAGTGCATCTCTGTCTGCCTCTGAATAAACAGCAACCGTCTCTATTCCCATTTCTCTGCATGCGCGGATGATCCGTACTGCAATCTCCCCTCGATTCGCAATCAGCACTTTTTTAATCATAGTGTGTCACCTATCCAATCATAAAAGTCAGTTCTGCATCAACTACCACTTTGCCGTCAACACTTGCAACTGCATGACCGACACCAACCGGTCCTTTGCATTTGATGATCGTTGTTTCCAGACGAAGTTTATCCCCCGGAACAACTTTTCCACGGAATCTGCAGTTCTTGATCCCGCCAAAGTATGCAATCTTGCCTTTGTTTTCTTCCAGGCTTAAGATTGCCACAGCGCCTGTCTGCGCAAGAGCTTCCACCATCAGGACACCCGGCATTACCGGTTCCTGTGGGAAATGTCCTTTAAAAAAGTCCTCACGGAAAGTCACGCATTTATAACCGACAGCAAATTTGCCCGGCTCATAATCCTCGATATAATCCACAAGAAGAAATGGATGTCTGTGAGGAAGAATCTGTTCAATTTCTTTTACTCCTAATTTATTCATAATCTATACTCCTACAATGGAAACTTCGTTTATCCACATTAATTTCTCTGTACATTCGAATGATCCACATTTTTTCAGGTTTATACCCTGAATTTATGCAATCCGGAACAACGGCTGTCCATACTCCACTGCCTGTCCGTTTTCCACATAAATTTCCGCAACTTTACCGTCAAAATCACTTTCAATCTCGTTCATCAGTTTCATTGCTTCCACGATGGCAAGCGTCTGACCTTTTTTGACCTGATCTCCAACAGAAACAAACGGATCTGCATCCTCGGCAGGTGCTGCATAAAAAGTTCCCACAAGAGGAGATTTTATAAGCATACCCTCTGGTTCACCATCTGCAATATCTTTCTCTATCTTTTCTTCTGATTCCGTGATCTGTCCCAACGGCTGCACTGTTTGGAGTCCCATAACCGGTACATTTGAAGAAGTGCCAGAAACCACAACGGTTTCTTTTTTCTTCTTCAGTCGGATGCGGGTACCATTTTCTTCGTAATCAAAATCTGTCAGTTCAGAATCTGATACTGTTTTTATTAATGTAAGAAGATTTTCAAATTCCATAATTATCAACCCTCATATTTCTTTACAAGAAGTGTCGCATTGTGTCCGCCAAAGCCAAGAGAATTGCTCATTGCATAATGGATCTCTTTTTCTACCGGAGCACCGATCGCATAGTTCAGATCACACTCTTCGTCCGGATCTGTTGTTCCAACTGTCTGGTGGATAAATCCCTCTTCCAGAGATTTAACGCAGGTCACAAATTCCACTCCACCGGCTGCACCAAGAAGATGTCCGATCATGGATTTTGTAGAATTTACAACCAGATTTTTTGCCGCATCTCCAAATGCTTTGTGGATCGCTCTTGTCTCAAACAGGTCATTGTGATGCGTACTCGTTCCATGCGCGTTAATGTATTCTACCTCAGATGGCTGAACACCAGCTTCTTCCATTGCAAGCTCCATTGCTCTGGCTGCGCCTGCTCCGTCCTCTGCAGGAGAAGTGATGTGGAAAGCATCTGCTGTTGCACCGTAGCCAACCAGCTCGGCATAGATTCTTGCTCCTCTTGCCTTCGCATGCTCCAGTTCTTCAAGAACTACGATTCCGGCACCTTCTCCAAGTACAAAACCACTTCTGTCTTTGTCAAATGGAATAGATGCTCTTGCGACATCTTCGGTCTTGGTCAGTGCTGTAAGTGCGGTAAAGCCAGCCACTCCTGTCGGACAGATACAACTCTCGGTTCCACCTGCCAGCATGATTTCCGCATCCCCATACTGAATTGCACGGAATGCATCACCAATGCTGTGTGTTCCGGATGCACAGGCTGTCACAACATCTGTACATTTGCCGCGGAGTCCCAGCTGAATAGAAATATTTCCTGCAGCCATGTTGGAGATCATCATCGGAACCATCAGTGGATTTACTTTTCCAGGTCCCTTGGTGAGGATCTTTTCATAGTTGTTTTCTACCTGCGGAAGACTTCCGATACCAGAACCAACAATAACACCCACACGGAAAGAATCCTCTTTTTCCATATCAAGGCCAGCATCCTCAAAAGCTTCTTTTGCTGCTGTCACTGCATACTGGCAGAATGGATCCATACGTCTTGCGGCTCTCGGATCCATATGATCTTTTGCATTAAAATCCTTAACTTCTGCTGCGATCTTTACCTTGTAATCTGTTGTATCAAATTTTGTGATCGGTCCGATGCCGACTTTTCCTTCACGGATTCCTGCCCAGAAATCCTCAACATTATTTCCAATAGGAGTAACGGCGCCAAGTCCGGTTACAACTACTCTTCTCTTACTCATATGACCATTCCTCCATCAACCTGAATTACCTGTCCGGTAATGTATGCTGCATCGTCAGATGCCAGAAAAGCTACTGCTTTTGCAATGTCTTCCGGTCTGCCGAAATGTCCCAGCGGAATCTGTGCAGCAGATGCTTTTTTTACTTCTTCAGATAATACTGCTGTCATCTCTGTCTCAATAAATCCCGGAGCAACGGCATTTACCGTGATTCCTCGGGAGGCAAGCTCCCTTGCCGCACTTTTGGTCATACCAATAATTCCTGCTTTGGATGCCGCATAATTTGCCTGTCCGGCATTTCCTGCGATCCCTACAACAGATGCCATGCTGATCATACGTCCTGAACGCTGACGGAGCATCTGTCTGGAAACAAAACGCATCATATTGAAAGTTCCCTTGAGGTTGATATCGATCACCTGATCAAAATCTTCTTCTGACATTCCCATCAGAAGTCCGTCTTTTGTGATTCCGGCATTGTTTACCAGAATATCAATGCTTCCATGAGTTTTTACAATGTCCTTTACGGCACTTTCACAGGCTTTATAATCCGCAACATTCCACTGTCTGATCTCAGCCTCGCCGCCTTTTTCCTCAATCTCTTTCTGCACTTCTCGTGCCCGTTCCTCAGAACCGTTATAATTGATTACAACTGCTGCACCTCTGGAAGCAAGCTCCAGGGCAATGGCTCTTCCGATTCCTCTGGAAGCACCTGTTACAACAGCAACTTTCTTCTTACTCTGCTCTGCCACTTATTTCTCTCCTCTCGGCATCTGCTGTGACCAGATGTACCTTTATCCGGTCTTATCAAATTTTATTTCAATTCCTCACACACCTGAACTGCTTCTTCCCAGCTGCCAATGTGATAAGCTTTTACATTTTTATCAATCTTACGAAGGAAACCTGTCAGGGTTTTGCCAGGTCCGATCTCAACGAAGGTGTCCACCCCTTCACGGATCATGGTTTCCACACTCTGCTGCCAACGGACAGATCCACTGACCTGTTCCACCAGAAGCCCTTCGATTCTTCCACAGTCTGTGATCACTTCTGCATTAATGTTCGCCACATATGGGATCTTCAGAGGATTCATGCTGACTCTGGCAAAAACCTTTGCCAGCTCTTCTCCTGCAGGTCTCATCATCGGTGAATGGAATGGTCCGCTCACTTTAAGCGGAAGTACTCTTCTTGCTCCTGCTTCTTTTAAAGCAGTTCCTGCCTCAGCAACCGCAGCTGCCTCACCAGTAATAACGATCTGTCCCGGGCAGTTGTAGTTTGCAATAGAAACGCCCTCTCTGCCATTTAAGACATTTTCGATCACTGACGCATCCATACCAAGTACTGCAGACATTGCACCGCTTCCTTCCGGTGCTGCATGCTCCATAAAGATTCCTCTGGAGCGTACCGTACGGATTGCATCCAGGTCACACATACCGCCAGCCACAGCAATCGCACAGTATTCACCAAGACTCAAACCTGCTGTCATATCCGCATGAAGTCCCATGGATTCAACAGCTCTTGTCATTGCCAGACAGGCAGTCACCATTGCAACCTGTGTATATTCTGTTTTATCCAGAAGATCATTTTCTTCAAAGCAAAGCTTCTTAAGGTCGAGATTCACTGCCTCAGATGCCTGGTCAAATATTGTCCTGGATAAAGGACTTTTCTCATAAAAGTCTTTTCCCATTCCAACTGCCTGCGCGCCCTGTCCCGGATAAATAAAAGCAATCTTACTCATTTACACTTACTCCATTCATCAGTCTGCATGCATCGGATACAGTAGATTTAATAATATCCTCACAGGAACGTTCCTCTTTGATCATACCTGCGATCTGTCCTGCCATCAGGCTGCCATTCTTAGCGTCACCCTCCTGAACTGCTCTTCTGAGACTGCCAAGAGTCATCTTTTCCAGTTCCTCAAACGGTGCGCCCTCTTTTTCCATTTCCAGATATTTGCGTGCCATATCATTGCGAAGAACACGGATCGGATGTCCCGTACTTCTGCCTGTTACACGGCTGTCGATGTCTTTTGCTTTAAGAATACTGTTCTTATAATTTTCATGGATCACAGATTCCTTAGATGCTGCAAAAATAGTTCCCATCTGGATTCCTCTGGCTCCCAGCATAAAGGCTGCTGCCATACCTCTGCCATCTGCAATTCCGCCCGCTGCGATCACCGGGATATTCACTGCATCGACAACCTGCGGAACCAGTACCATTGTGGTAAGCTCTCCAATATGTCCTCCGGCCTCAGTACCCTCGGCAACGACTGCATCTGCGCCGCAGCGCTCCATACGTTTTGCAAGTGCTACTGATGCAATGACAGGAATAACCTTAACTCCGGCTGCCTTCCAGTCTGCCATGTATTTTTCCGGACTTCCTGCACCTGTTGTCACTACTTTGATGTCCTCTTCCAGGATTACCTTTGCAATCTTGTCTGCTTCCGGATTCATCAACATGATGTTCACACCAAATGGTTTGTCAGTCAGCTTTTTTGTCTCGCGGATCTGTTCTCTTACCCACTCTGCCGGTGCACCGCCTGCGGCGATCAGCCCAAGGCCACCCGCATTGGATACGGCTGCTGCCAGATGATAGTCTGCAACCCAGGCCATACCGCCCTGGATCACCGGATACTCAATTCCTAATAATTCTGTGATCTCTGTCTTCATAAATTTATGTCCTCTCGATCAGCCAGGTTGACGATTACGCCTGATGCTCTGTCAGATAGTTCATTACATCTGCAACTGTTGTGATCTGCTCAAGATCCTCGCTTGGGATTTCTACAGAAAATTCTTCCTCGAATGCCATTGCAAGCTCAAAGAGATCCAGGGAATCTGCATGAAGATCATCTTTAAAAGATGTCTCTGCTGTGATTGTTGCTGCGTCTGCTCCTAAGTTTTCTGCTGTAAGTTCGATAATTCTTTCTAACATTTTTGTTTTCTCCTTTTTCTGTTTTAATTAAATTTATATAATTTGGGTTTCAGATTTCACTTTTATGATGAAATTCTGTTCCCCTTTTTGCCAATGTTATATGGTCTCTATTCTTCTGTATCTATTTAATATTGAGATATCGGATATCTACGAATTGCTTCATCACTCCGTGATGTCCCAGTCCAGCACGCTGGCTCCCCAGGATAATCCTGCTCCAAATCCTGCCAGGACCAGTTTCTGTCCCTTTTTCAGGACACCTTCTCGATTCAGTTCATTCAGCAGAATCGGAATGCTCGCGGATGAGGTATTTCCATAATCCTGAAGATTCATTGGAAATTTTCCAATATCCAGACGAAGTCGCCTTGCAACCGCATCTACGATTCGCGCGTTTGCCTGATGAAGAACAAACCAGTCGATATCCTCAAGGAAAAGCTCGTTTCGCTCAAGGACTTCCTGTATCACCTGCGGAACCTTGCGGACTGCAAACTGGAAAACATCCTTGCCATTCATGGTAATGTATTCTGTTTTTGTTTCTTTTGGATCCTGATCAATACTGCGTGCTCTTCCAAGCACTCCCGGTCCGGTCAATGCCGGTCCGCCTCGTCCATCGGAATGTGAAACCGGCTGATAGCTTTTTCCTTCCTTCGCCTGAAGAAGAACCGCTCCGGCTCCATCTCCAAACAAGATGCAGGTTCCACGGTCAGTCCAGTCAACAATGCGTGAAAGACTCTCGCTTCCAATGATCAGAATCGTACGGTAGATTCCAGATGCTATGTACGCCTGCGCTGTATTGTAAGCGAAAAGAAATCCACTGCATGCAGCATTGAGATCAAATCCAACGGCACCCAAAGCTCCAAGAGCCTCCTGTACCTGGCAGGCTGTACATGGAAAAACCCGGTCAGCTGAGCCGGTAGCCACCAGGATCATATCGATTTCTTCCGGTGAGATTCCGGCCTCTTCGACTGCTTGGCGACCGGCCTCAACAGCCATGGAAACAGTTGTTTCCTCTTCTGCTATATGACGCCGTTCCACACCTGTCCGCTCCCGGATCCACTCATCACTGGTCTCAACAAAACCAGCAATCTCGTCATTATCCATGACTCGCTTTGGAACACAGGCTCCCGTTCCGCGGATGACACCGGTTAAGGTCTGTTCTTTATTCATAATAATTGTTTCCTCATATTCCTGATTTGTTTTGAGTTTAGAATATTTTGATTATCAAAGTATATATCCAAAAAAATTAGTTGTCAAGCATAATTTCAACAATTATTTTCTCTTTCCTTTATTTCTTTTTCTCATTTGTACGAATCAGACCAAACTCCTGAAACATGCTGAAGATATATGAGATTCCAAAGATCTGCCCGATTGATTTTGGTCCGCGGTATTCCGGAGGAAGAAGATATGCTGCTCCATTGATTTCTTTGAATTTCATCTCGGCGAGGACTTTGTGGAATGCCAGCATCACGGAGCTTCTGGTCAGGGTCTTGCTTGTCTCCTTACGTGAGATCAACAGTTCTCCACTGTAGTCTCCGTTTTTCTTATGTTTTACCGTGTAGGAGAATTCCAGACCGGAAAGCGTGTAAAATGTTTGATTCTGGTATGCGAGCACCCCCGCCCAGAGAAGCCCCTCTAGCTCCTCCATATTCCTTTGCTCCACGATTGCCTGATGGAGTTCCTCAATGACTGCTGTATTTGCTGACATAACGCTCCGCCTCTTCCTTCTGAACTTTTTCTGCTCTTCTTCTGCTCTTTCTTGTGACATGCTCCCACCACTTAAATCTCTGATTTTGAAGTGGGGGCTTCTTGCTCAATGGCTCTACTGAGCCAAGTATCTACAAGCTATCCTCGCGTGCCCCGCGATTTTTTTGCCCGGACACGGGCATATTTTCTTTCTTATTATCCGGATACGGACAGTTTATGCTGCCAGCATCCTTCTTGCCTCTTCGCGGATGTTGATTGCTGCATTTCGATCTCTATCCATCTCATTCCCACACGTACAGTGATAAACTCTTTCGGATAATTTCAGCTCTTTTTTTATCTTTCCGCATTTACTGCATTTTTTGCTTGAAGGGAAAAAGCGGTCTACCTTTATTAATTCTTTTCCCTTCCATTCAAGCTTATATTCCAGCATATTCCGGAACATCCCGTATCCATTATCCTGTACACTTTTCCCAAAATGCAGACACTGGCTCATCGCTTTCATATCAATATCTTCTACCGCAACTATATCGTATTGGTCTGCGATCCTGCGGCTCAGTTTATGCAGATAATCTCTTCTCTGGCTGCGTATTTTTTCATGACATCTGGCAACTTTCTTTTTCTGCCGCACATAATTGTGGCTCCCTTTTACACATCTTGACAGTTTACGCTGTTCCCTTGCCAGCCTTTTTTCATTTTTTCTGAAGAACCCTGCTTTTTCAAGCTCGATCTCTTCTGAAAACACTGCCATCCCCTGCATCGCATAATCAATCCCCAGTATTTTTGCATTGCTGTAATCCTTATCTGCTGCTTGGTTTTCGCAGCTGTATCCTTCATACAGCAGGCTTGCAAAATACTTTCCAGATGACTCCATACTGACTGTCACTGATTTCAGACGACAGTTTTCTGCAGGCTCCCTGTGTTTTTTCATGGAGATCCATTTTAATTTCGGAAGCCGGATCCGGTTACCTTCTACCAGAATATTTCCGTTGACCACATTTGTTGTGTAGCTGTTTTTGGAATGATGTTTTGACTTGAAACGCGGAAATCCAACCTTCGGATCACGAAAAAAGTTCTTATATGCTTTCTCCAGATGAAGCTGAACATTTGCCAGAGCCAGCGAATCAACTTCTTTCAGAAATGAATACGTTTTTTTATACATAGCTGGTGTATTCTTTAACATCGTTTTTGACTTTTTATACTCCTGGATCTTGTCATTAAGCATCTGGTTGTACAGAAAACGACAGCAGCCAAATGTTTTTCCAAGGAGTATCTTCTGTTCTTCTGTTGGATAAATCCGGAAACGATATGCTATGTTCAATTCTTTTTCTCTCCCTGGGTTTCGATGTATTGACGGATCACTTCTACTGGCGCCCCTCCTGCCGTCAAAAGGCAGAAACTCTGGCTCCAGAATGCTTCTTTCCAAAGTTTTTCCCGGATTTCCGGATACTCTTTTTTCAGCAGCCTACTGCTGGCACTTTTATAAGCATTGATAAATTTACTGAGTTCTGTTTTTGGCTGTGCTCGAAACATTACATGCACATGGTCAATATCATGATTCCATTCTTCCAAAACAATTCCATACCGTGGGGCAATATATTCCCATATTTCCTTTGCTCTTTCTGAAATTGGATCATTGATAACTTTTCTTCGATATTTTACCACCATAATCAAGTGATAATACATCAAGTACACTGAATGTGCATTGTGATCCATATTTTCCATAAAACCAGCCCTTTTTTGAATAATTACCTTATCTTATCGACTGATTCTATTATACCATGGATTGCGTTGCCAAACAAATGTTCTTTTTTATTTTTTACAATTCATCTCCCACCTGTAGAGGAAGGAGAATTCTTGCTATATATTATGTTAAACATACCCATACCAGCCATGATTGTCAACAGGTGTCTTTTATATGTTTTTGTCAGAGTCGAATTACGCTTCCCTCTGTACCTTCCTTCTACAGCTGTCCTGGGGACTGCATTTGCAATTTTTCCCATTTGCAGATTACCCCTGCGCTATACTTGTGACCACATTTCCTTTTTTTCTCATTTGTAGATTATCTCCTGCTCTATACTTGTGACCGCATTTGCAATTTTTCCCATTTGTAGATTATCTCCGCGCTATACTTGTGACCGCATTCACAATTTTTCCCATTTGTAGATTATCTCTGCTCTATATTTGTGACCGCATTCGCAATTTTTCTCATTTGCAGATTATCTTCCCCTCCGAACCAGTGACCGCATTCACAATTTTTCTCATTTGCAGATTATCTTCTGCGCCACACCTCCCCTACGACTGTGTCTGGGGATGCTTACAGGCAGGATTATCCCCCCAGGAGGCTTGTTTTCCCCCTCCATTTTGTTAAAATAAAGACAACACAAACAACTATGTTATCTCCCAAATAAAGTGCATGACCTCCACATATTGATGCACATTCAATTCAACCCATAAAAAAAGTACTTCCAAATCCGCGGGAAGTACCTTTTTTTATAATATTACTACCTTCTGAACAGTTATAATACTTTCAATTCATGCTCTTCATTCATAACTGCAAAACGCGTTCCCAGATTTTCCGCAAGCTGGCGATTGTGTGTGATCGTGATCAGCGTTTTTCCTGCATTATGAAAGTTTTTAAGAAAATCCAGAAGCATATCCTGCGTCTTCTCATCCAGACCGGCAAGCGGCTCATCCAGGATCAACACCTCCGGATTCAGGGAAAGAATACATGCAAGAGAAACCTTTCGCTTCTCACCTCCGCTCAGATGATACGGTGGTCTTTCTCTAAGCTTTTCAATTCCAAACAGACGAAGACAATCCTCTGTTCTCTCCCTGACTTCTGCCTCCGAAAGCCCCATCTGAATCGGTCCAAACGCAACTTCCTCTTCCACGCTTCCGCAAAACAGCTGTGTATCCGCGTTCTGAAAAACATATCCCATCTGCTGGTGAAACCACTTTGCAAACTGCCTGTCTTTCAGCGCTTTTTCTGTAATCTCATGGCCTTTATATAAATAATGCCCTTCTGATGGAAAAATAATCCCGTTCAATAATTTGATAAGCGTTGATTTGCCGCATCCATTCGGTCCCTGAATTACCAGTGACTCTCCCTTTTCGATATGAAGATTCACATATCGAAGTGCAACTTCATGTTCATATGCAAAACATACTTTTTCAAGTGTGATCATGCTTCTTCCCTTTCTTTAAAAATCTCGGACTACATATTTACATTCAAATATAAAAACAGGCAAATACCACACACCATCATCAGAATACCCAAAACATCCTGCAAACAAAGTCTGTACTTCTTGCTCATCTGATATTCTCCTGTGAATCCCCTGCAGCACATAGACGCATACATTTCTTCTGCCATCTCACTGGATTTCAGGAATGTGATTCCAAGTACTCCGGAAAAAGATTTTGCCTTGTCCGGGTTTTTTCCCACCGATCTGAGCCCGACAGATGTCAGAATATCCACGCAGATTTCTCCAAGAACAGAAATATATTTCAGCGTAATATCCAGTGTAAAAATAAACAGTGACGGAATCCGGAAAGTTCGCATACTGGCTGTAAGTTTATTCCAGGATGTCCCAGCCGACAATATTCCAACCAAAGTTACCGATACATACACCCTGGCTGTAATATTCGCCAGTGTCTGAGGATTCCCCATAAAAACTGCCGGCAAAAGAAGAAACACAGAAATCATTACTGCACCTGCTGTTTCACTTAAAACCTGCCGTATTGCTGCTGCCGGAAAAAGTGCCAGTCTGACAGTTACTGCTGCACACATGATCAATACAAATAAATAATTTCTCGCAGATGCTGTCAGTATAATATATATTAGCGTATAAAATAATTTAAGAGAAGGAGTAGCAGAAAATCTGCCATCCTTCCCTTCATGAAATCTTAGCTTTCCAAGTACAGACAAAACAGACTTTGTGCTCTTAGTCAAAAATGCTTCTTTATCCTTCGACGGAGTATATTCTTCCTGCTGGCACATCCATTCAGGAATTTCTGTTTTTTCTGTTCTGTAATCGTTCATTATTAATTATGCTGCTTTCTTTTTAAAATCAACTTTATCCTTCATAAGAGAAGAAATAATTTTGAAGAAAATTACCAGAAGAGCTACTCCAACAACTGCCGACAGAATATATCCTGTCCATTCCGGCATACCTGCCATCGAATAATCCGGGAACAGTGTTGAAAGCTCAAATCCACTCTCCATACCAGACGGAGTATATCCCAGCTGAGCGCCGCCACTGACAAGTGTCGCCATCTCATCCACACCCCATTCTCCCCAGGCAGTACCTGTTGCGAGAAGTCCGATCGGTGTCAGAACGATAAGTACTCCAATTAATATGTACAGTGGTTTGAACGAAGATTTATCCGGAACATTGTTCAGTGCTGCAGGTGAAACTTTTTCTACAAAAGTCAATACAACTACTGTTAATACAATCTCTGCCAGGCCAAATAACGTAATGTGTCCGACCATCATTGCCGGTATGGACACACTTAACGGATATGGACAATACAGCGCCTGACCTGCTGCATTTTTAAACAGCAATGGCTGGATACCAAATTCAACAGCTGCACAGAATGCCGCTGCATTGATTCCTATATATGCACCGATCGCTGCACTGAGTTTACGCTTGCCTGTCTTTTTCAGAAGTAACTGATACAGGAAAAATCCCAGATACGGCAGTACAAAAGCCATGTTGAAACAGTTTGCTCCAAATGCAAGAATTCCACCGTCTCCAAAAAGCAGTGCCTGGATCAGCAACGCAATGGATACCGATATGCACCCGGCCGCCGGACTGCCGGTAAGAATTGCGATAAGAGTTCCGCCTACCGCATGTCCTGTCGTACCTCCCGGAAGCGGTACATTAAACATCATTCCAAGAAACGAAAATGCTGCACCAATTCCCAGTAACGGCATCTTTGCCTTAGGTATCTCCGTTCTGATCTTATTGATCGAATATCCCCATGCCGGAAGCATGGCTGCCGTCATTACCGCACATGTTGACGGACTTAAATAGTTCTCAGGTATATGCATAGATATACTTCCTTTCCCTGTGAAAACTTTATTTTATTCGGCGCGCACCTCGTAATTAACTGTATTCTATCACTGTGTTAAAGTATCGACAACCACCCCGGGGGGATATCTATATATTCATATACAGCATAAATAACGTTCTTTTTTTCATAGGTAATAATCCCCCCGGGAGGCTTGTTTTTACCCCCTGTTTTGTTAAAATATAAACAACACAAAGAATTGTGTTATCTCCCAAATAAAGTGCATGACCTCCACATATTGATGCACATTCAATTCAACCCATAAAAAAAGTACTTCCAAATCCGCGGGAAGTACTTTTTTTTATAATCTCTCACACACTCCGCTCAGAAACTGCTGTCCCAGGAATATCCAATCTCTTCTGCAATCTTTTCTGCAATAGAAACATCCAGATTATCACTGATCAGAGCAAGCGTCATATCCATTGCAGCCACCGTCGTACTACAGGAATAATATTTTCCATCAGAAATCCATTTCTCACCGTCTATGTAATCAATTCCAACCGTAAACATCCTCTTCCAGTTTTCATCATACGCATAATCGGCCACCTGTCTGTGGAACAAAAGCCCCGTCCTTGCCAACAGCGCAGAGGCATTCTGAACCATCATGCAAAAAGATGCCTCCTCCACCGCCTGTTTCAGCAGCTGCTGGCCATTTTCTCCCTCCATATGAAGAAAGCTCTTAACTCCCGTTCCGCCCGGGATCAGGAAAATATCCTCAATCTCCACCGGATTCAGCGGTTCTGTCCAAATTTTCATTTCCTGTTTTCCTGTGATCAGACCCCCGCGCAGAGAAATAAAACGCACATAGAAATGCTCCGGTACACGCCCAAAAATCTCCACCGGACCAAACGCATCCATCACTTCAAAATCATCAAACAGAAAAACATTGACTACCATAGTTCCTGCCCTCCAACTATTATTTGCTACTTATTATAGTAATTGCCCTATAAAACCGACTCAATCAGTCTCTTCGTATAATCCATTTTCGGATGATCAATGATCTCATCCGGACTTCCGTATTCTACTGTCTTTCCATGATAAAGAACCAGAACTTTGTCACAAAGTGCCTGTACCAGTGCAAGATCATGACAGATCAGCAGAAATGACAGATTTTCCTTCTCTTTCAGTTCAATCAGAAGTTCCAGTATCTGTTTCTGCACGGTTACATCCAGTGCACTGGTTGCTTCGTCACAAATCAGGATTTCCGGATCTACTGCAAGAGCCCTGGCAATCGCAGCTCTCTGGCACTGACCTCCGCTGACCTGATGAGGATAACGGTCAGCAAATTCCTTTTCCAACCCGCACTTTTCCAGAAGATTTTCCACTCTTTCACGAGTTTCCCTGCGGCTTATCCCCATATTCCGGAGACTTTCCCCAATTCCATCACCCAGCGTACGTCGCGGGTCAAACGATTCCATCGGCATCTGAAAAACCATCTGCATGTCCTGGTAGATATCACGCAGTTCTTTGCCTTTTGCATTTGTGATGTTTTTTTCATCGAGGAAAATCTGACCTCCTGTAACTGGTTCAAGATGTGTGATCATTTTTGCGATCGTACTTTTGCCACTGCCGGATTCGCCTACGATTCCCAGGCATTCACCTCGCTGCAGTTCAAAGCTGACATCATCCACTGCAGTCATGGACTTTTTTCCTGATATAAATACTTTTTTGAGATGCTCAGCTTTCAGGATAATGTCTGTCATTTCAACGCACCTCCTGATTCTCTGCCCGCTTCAGATGAAGCACCGAACTCATCAGTTTCTTTGTATACGGATCTTTCGGATGATCCAGAACAGCCTCAGTTTCTCCATACTCCCTTGCCTGTCCGTTCTGAAGCACCAGTATTCTGTCTGCCATCATCCTTACAACACCGATATTATGAGTTACAAGAATCATCGCGGTATTGTATGTTTTGCGCATAAACAGAAGTTCTTCTGCCACCTGCTTCTGCACGGTCACATCCAGCGCACTGGTAGGCTCATCTGCAAGAAGCAGGTTCGGATGCAGGATCATGGCCGTACAGATTCCCACTCTTTGGTTCATTCCACCCGAAAGTTCAAACGGGTAGCTGTCCAGCACACGGTCACTGTCATCCAGACCGATTTTTTTCATAATCTCTCCTGCACGTTTCCGTGCTTCCTTTTTGCTGATTTTCTCATGTTCAGACACTGCTTCGTATATCTGTGCTCCAATCGTCCGTACAGGACATAATGCGGCTTTACAGTCCTGAAATACCATTCCGATCTCTGTTCCCAGAAGCTTACGAAGTTTTTTTTCGCTCATGTCTGTAAGATTTTCACCTTTGTACCAGATATCGCCTCTTGTAACCAGACCTTCTTCTCCCAGAAGTCCCATGATTGCTTTTATGATCGTACTTTTGCCGCTTCCGGACTCACCCACGATTCCAAGGATCTCGCCCTGCTTTACTTCAAAGCTGACATCCTCTACCATTGGTTTTCCATTATAAGAAATTGTCACATGCTCTACACGAAGCAAAGAATTCATAATTTATTTTCTCCTCAGAAATTTTATTCTACATCCAGGTCAGCAGTGATCTCATAGTAATCGCATGGATGTGCTGCCATTCCTGTAACATTTGATTTTGTCACGATTCCCATGTTCAAATGTGATACGAAAAAGAATGCATCATCATCCAGGATATCCTGCTGGAGTTCTACTGCAAGCTTTGCTCTTTCATCTTTGTCGAAAGTCTGATGAAGCTGGTCTGTCAGCTTTGTTACTTCTTCATTCTGATATTTTCCATAGTTTTTGGCACCTGTAACTGTACTGGTAAAGAAGTATTCCGGATCACCGGTCGGTGCTGTAGTTGTTGAGCTTACATATACATCAAAATCTCCACTCTTTGCAATTGTCATGTGGTCAGATGTATTGTTTACAACTACATCAATTCCGATATCTTTCAGCGTAGCCTGTGCATACTCAGCAAGCTTCGGCTGTTCCAGACGGGTCGGATAAGTCAGCCAGTTGATACTGAGCTTCTGTCCGTCCTTGTCTACATATCCATCACCGTCAGTGTCTGTCCATCCAGATTCTTCAAGAAGCTTCTTGGCTCCGTCCGGATCATAGGAAACAGTTTCTACTGCATCATTTCCATAAGAAAAGCTGCTCGGGAATGCTGCCTTGGCCGGCACTCCACGCCCCTGCATGATCACAGAACAGAAGCCTTCTTTATCGATTCCCATCTCAACAGCCTTGCGGATATTCTGATCCTGCATAAGCTCTGATTCCATATTAAACTGTCCAAAGAAACAGCGACTGGTCGCGCAGGAATTGATGGTATAATCCGGATTATTTTCAAACAACGGATAGTTATCATACTGCAGTCCATATGTACCCTGGATGTCCCCTGTCTGCAGTGCTGCAGTCAGCGCACTTCCGTCTGCAAAGGATTTTACTGTGATATTATCAACCTTTACATCGCCGCCCCAGTAGTCTTTATTTTTGACCAGATCGATCTGGGTAGGAGTTACATTTGTCGCAACATATGGACCTGTTCCAGCTACATTTGCAGAGCCGCTCTCACCCTGAATTCCATATTCCATATCAATGATCGCACCATATGGATCGCCAAGATAATTGATGATTGCCGGGCATGGTTCTGTAGTATAGATGGTAAGTGTCAGTCCGTCTGCATCGATATGATCGATCTTCAGATCATAAGGTGCACGGTCATGAACTGCAATCAGATCTTCCAGACATTCCTTGACAGCCTCTGCATCCATAGTGCGTCCACTGGAGAATTTTACCCCGTCACGAAGTGTGATCTTTACGGTTGTATCATCCACAAATTCATAATCTGTTGCCAGCCACGGCTCTACTTCCATGTTGTCATTGTATTTGAAAAGGGTTTCACCAACGCCATAACGAAGTGCACTCCATCCGGAATAATTATCATGTGGATTTAATCCGGCATCTCCCATCTCCTCGCTGTATCCGGTTGTTCCATACACGAATGACTTTTCACTCTCTGCCCATACACCTGTGGACATTCCTGCCACCAGCATTGCTCCTGTAAGAATCGCTGCAATTAATTTCTTCTTCATAATAGTTGTTTCCTTTCTTTATATGCTTATCTCTTTGCTCTTTCTTTTGGATCCATAAAATCTCTCAGTGTATCTCCAAGGAGATTAAATATCATAACGGTTATAAATATGGCAAGTCCCGGTGCAAGCACCATCCATGGTGATATCTGAAGCATACTTCTTCCATCATTGATCATGCTTCCCCACTCTGCCATCGGAGGCTGTACACCAAGTCCAAGGAAGGAAAGCCCTGCAAGTTCCATCATCATAGTTCCAATATCAAGTACAGATGTGACCAGTATCGGACCTACAATATTCGGTAAGATATGTTTGAACATAATCTTGGGTGTAATGCTTCCTGACAGTCTCACTGCCATCAGATACGGCGAATCTTTTTGTGCAAGAGTCAGTCCCCGGGCAAGTCTGGCAAACTTTGGCCAGCCGATCACCGCCAGAGCTATGATTGCATTCTGAATACCACCACCGAGTACACCTGCTACTGCAAGAGCAAAAACAAGACTTGGGAATGCAAGAAAAAGATCGGATATACGCATCAGCACTGTATCAAGGATTCCCCCGCACCATCCGCAGATGATACCAATCACAGTTCCAAGCACAGTAATGATTGCTACAAGAAGCAGAGTTGCATAAATACTGGTCGTACTTCCCACCAGTACACGCGAAAACATATCTCTTCCATAACGGTCGGTTCCCAGTATATGTTCTGCACTGGGTGGCTTCTGTGCCATCAGAAGATCCTGTACATCCGGATCATATGGACAGAGTTTCCGGGCAAAAGCTGCTGCAAGAAGCAGGATCAGTGCCAGTATTGTAAAAAAGATCAGTTTTTCTCTGACATGATTTTTGCGGATTTTCTGCTTTCGGACAGTAACATTTTTATCTGTGTTATTTATACATCTCATGCTCCGTCACCTCCTAATCTTACTCGAGGATCCAGGTAATGATAAATGATATCCGTGATCAGATTTACAACCACATAAATAATCGCCATCCATGCCACATATGCCTGAATGATCGGATAGTCTCGCATGGTGATCGCATCTACTGCCATTTTACCAACGCCATCCCACATAAAAATTGTTTCAACAATCGTGGTTCCACCCAAAAGGCTTCCTATTGATAAAGCCAGCAGGGTAATGATCGTGAGCATGGAAGATTTCATAACATTCTTCCATATAATTACACTTCCTCTCACACCTCTTGCCTTTGCTCCGGCCACATAGTCCTTATTCAGTTCTTCAAGGATCGTTGCCCTCACCTGTCTGGTATATTTGGATGCCATGGAGATTGCGAGCGTCAGCGTCGGAAGCACCAGACTCTGTAATTTATTCTCTGTTGTAATAACCGGAAACCATCCCAGTTTAATAGAAAGAAAATACATCAACACCAGTGCTACAAAAAAATTTGGCATGGAATTTCCAATAAAACTTAAGAAACGTATCAGGTAATCGCTCCATTTATTATGCTGTACCGCTGAAAGAATGCCGAGTGGAATTGCGATCAGCATTGTAAGCAGTACAGAAGATATTGTGAGCATGATCGTCGCCGGAAGTTTCTCTATGAAAGTTTCATAGACATCCCTCCTGGATACGTAACTCTTTCCCATATCTCCAGTTGCCATTCCCGCAAACCACTTTGCATACTGAACAAGAAACGGCTGGTCGAGACCATATTCTTTTCTTGTCTCGTCAATCACTTCCTGAGAAACTGCCGAACCTGCATTCTCATACATATACGTGACAGCATCGCCGCCTGCCAGACGCATCATGGCAAAAGACAAAAAAGTGATCCCGACTAAGATCGGAATCAACTGAAGAAGCCTTTTAATAATATATTTAATCATGAGTACTCCTTTATGTCTGTCTGAAACAGATCAAATATCCGCACATTAATTCGTTAAATAAAGTCTAACAAATCAAAAAAAAGCACACAACCCCCGGGGAGGGTTATGCGCTATTCTAAAAAAGAATATCTCTCGTGCATTATGGAATAAGTCTGTTTTAACTTTTATGTAGTCGTGCCACCAAAAAATCGATCAGTTCCTGTACACTTTCGTCAATTTTTTCCCCTTTATGAACAATATAACCGAAGAGCACCTTGCTGTCCCCCATATTCAATGGAATTCCAGGTGTTGTACCCGTTTTATTCTCAGAAAGATAACTTCCACTCACGTTGGAAACCCTGCTGTTTTTCAGCATCTTTTCCATAATATAATCACTGTTGGTCAGCACGGAAATGTCGATATCCTTCCACTGAAAAGACTCTTCATGCACAGAACCAATGTCAAAAAATTCATCCTGATAATTCTGAATAAACCGGACTCCATCCAGATCTTTCAGCTCAACTTTGCTCTTACCAGAGTCATAAAGCTCCGTCTCTTTTCCCGGATAGAACACCACATCCGTCTCATACATCGGAACAAACTGCAGCTTATTCCGGGATATTTCATGCAAAAAATTCTCCTTCTGCTGGCTCAGGATATAAACAAAACCAATGTCATCCACGTAGTCCCTGACACGATCCATAACGCTCCGGACACCTGCAGTAGTCAGCTGAAAATGATAATTTTTCTCATAAGTTTCGTTATAAAAATCCACAAACTGATTCGCAAACCAGGAGCTCGGGTTCAGCGAAACACGGATCCATTTTGTCATTCCGTGCGACGCCATATTCTCCAAAACGCTGATCTCGTTTGTGATTCTGCTTGCATACTGATAAACTTTCTGTCCCTGCACTGTGAGGCGTATTCCTCTCGGAAGCCGCTCAAAAAGCTGCATTCCAAGAGCATCCTCCAACGCCTTGACAACCTTGCTCACACTCGGCTGCGTAGAATAAAGAACCTTCGCTGCATCACTGAAAGAACCCGTCTGCGCACATACCACAAAATACTGTAATTGTTTTAAATCCATACTATTTTACCGTCCTCAGCATAAACAGTGGTGTCGGATTATAGAACTCATCTTTCTCAAGATAGATCCTGCTGCTGATGCCCAGATCCACATGGAACTCCTTCAGACTCATCGCTCCCAGCGTCTCCAGATCCCATGCCGGACGACTGTAAGAACTGATCGGAAGCTGCCGTTTGATTTCCTCACACTCACGCATCATCTCGTTTCCAAGCATATTGTGGGCATGATTTTCCGGAAGGTCTTCTACATTGGAAAAATCTGTAATTCCATAATTTGCATCAAAATTCAGCAGAACACCGCCTTTCCTAAGTACACGGAGCCACTCCTGATAAGCGTGACGTACATGCGGCAGTGTCCAGGTAAGATTTCTGGAGATGATAACATCAAATGTATCATCCGGAAACTCCGGATTTTCGGCATCCATGACTGTAAATTCACAGTCTGCCCCTTCTTCCTGTGCCAGAATACGGGCATTTTTGATCATATCCGGTGTCAGATCGATACCTGTCACCTGATGGCCAGCCTTTGCCAGAAGAATCGTAAAAAATCCTGCTCCACATCCAACGTCCAGGATGCGAAGCTTTTTATTATCATCAGGAAGCTGTGCCTGAATCTCCTTCATCCAGCGGTCCGCCATCGCACTGTGAAGCTCCGCACGCCTCTGTTCCAGAAAGCTGTCGCTGCGTTTTTCCCAGTAGTTAACGATACGCTCTTTGCGCTCATCATAGCGGCTTACAATACGTCCATAAGTCACCATCGGACCATTTCCAACCACCTGCAGCGTGCCCGTCTGATACAGGATCACCCCGTCAAACTCCGCCTCACTGACTTCCTTAACCTTGCCTTCATAGTCACGGACTTCACCCAGGATATCGCCCTCCTGGATCATGTCACCAACCTTTTTAAACGGATACCAGAGCCCGTTTTCTTCCGCATCCTGATAGCGCACATCCGCTACCTCGAGCGGATAATACGTACGAAAATCCTTCAATCCCTGATAGATTCCCATGTGACACAGAATATTCCGGACGTCTCTTCGAGTCGAACGGACCTCCTCATAATTCCAGTCGCCCATGCCGCCACGCTCGATCAGGATACTCGGGATTCCCTGCGAAGCCGCATAATTATACGAACCACCCGAAGCCACGTTGGACTTTACCATATATGGCACATCCACCTGCTCCGCCATCTCACGAGAAACCTTAACCACATCCTCCGGTGCAGCTCCCGCATAATACACATACGGAGTCAGCTTCTCATAATCATCTCCACTGTGCAGATCAATATAAAGATCAGCCACCGGCTGCAGCTCCTGCGAAACCGCCCATGCCAGACGCTCCATCTCCGTACCATCCTGGTTTCCCGGAAATTCACGGTTCAGGTTCTTTGCATCCGCCAGCCCCATACTTCCATTACGCGCCTCAAAAGCCGGACGGTTCAGCACCTTCACGATAATGATCGTACCAGTGACCTTCTCAATCTTAAGCTTTTGTGAAAGCTCGATCGCCGCCTGGATACCAACATACTCTCCGGCATGCACACCTGCAGTGATCAGCATCGTCTTACCCGTTCCATGTCCGTGAAGTACTGTTGTCGGAAAACGCAGTTCACCATTAGCCAGTTCCAGCTCGCCATTCCACTTTTCACCCGGCTCAACCGTGATGTTTTTCAGATGAAAAGCTTCTCTTTTGCGTCCACTTAAAAGGAAGATCGGAGAAGAACTGTTGTTGATGATCTCTTCCTCCGTCCAGACCTCTTTCCAGACATTTTCATCACAGGAAACATCCAGAAATCCTGTCTTTCGCATCGTTTCCAGATCCCATTTCGGACGCTCTAAGCGGCTCAGCGGAACCTGGCGCGCGATCTCTTCCATCTTCTCGATGTCCGTGCCACTGTAGTAATCCTCTACATTCTGCTCTTCCGTCTGCTGACGGTCCTTCTCGTAACCACTGCGCTTTTCTTCATTATATAAATGCCCATACCAGTCCGCATCAAAATTATAAAGAACTCCGCCCGGTTTCAGCACACGAAGCCATTCTTTATATGCCAGATCCGGTCTTGGCAGATTCCAGGTCACGTTTCGCGTCACGATAGCATCAAAGCTGTTGCTTTCCACATCAAGAGCCTGCGCATCGCCTGTTTTCCACACTATACACTCCGCTAATCCACCGGCATTCTGCTGTGCTTCCCTCAGCATTTCTTCTGTATAGTCGACCGCCGTCACCTGATAGCCGGCCTCCGCAAGAAGGATCGCAAAAAATCCAGGGCCCGTTCCTACATCAAGGATTTTTATTTCCCCTGGTTCACGTTCCGGGAACGCCTCCCCCAGCAGGCTTAAAAGCTTGTCTCGCCACATCGTCCGTCTCGCATCTGCCATTTCCTGCTGATTATATTCTGAATAACCCCTGGCACGATTCGTCCAGTAGTCATGAATTTCATTTTTCAGATCACTCATAATTATTTTCTCCGCCTAAAATAGTATTCTTTTAGTATATAAAAAAAAAGTCCCCGCCACAACCCTGTGGGGGGGATAGGGGAAAGTTTATCTTTCGTCCTTTTTTCCAAAAAATCCAATCATCCAATTCACAAGAACCGCACCAACCATGCACCCCAATCCATTGTGAATCATGTCATCCCATTCGAACAATCCACGCATTGTGATCAGTTGGCTCGTTTCTATTGTGGCTGATATCAGCACGCCAAATACTAGCGCCTCCTGCCATTTCACCTTCCGGTTCATGATCAGCGGCAGCAACGCTCCCGCCGGTAAAAGCAAAATACAATTCAGCAGATTCTCCTTCAGCAATTCCATATCATGGTACCTGAGTATGGCACTCCATGACCAGAATGGAATCAGTTCACACTGCCGGACCGAACCCATCCTTGTAAATACTGTAGAACCAAACACAATCCCAAGGAAGACCAGTTCTGCCAAAATCGCAGCTGCCTGGAGCTTATTCATTTTTTCCTTACGTAATAAATAAATCATCATAATAACCGCGATCACCATAATACACGAGAAACAAAAGATTTCCCGGCTTGACCACGGATTATTGTATTCCGTCAAGATCTGATAGATGTCCATCTACTGCTCCTTCACATAAAATATTCCAAGTGGTCTTATTATACACTATCTGTCAAATCTTTTGTAAATGTCTCACGTTCTCCTGCATTCTCCCTTCGCCAAATGGATTTTCAATAATAAAACTGCAAAAACTACTTGTAATATATAATAGTATGTGCTATCTTATTTTTATTCAAATCAATTTTAATAAAATAAATTTTAATAAAACTATTTTAAATAAAAGGAGGGCTATTCATATGTTTGTAGGAAGAGAACAAGAGCTGGCATCGTTAGAAGAATTTTATGCCAAAGACGGCATTGGCATGACCGTTATCTATGGGCGAAGACGTATTGGAAAGTCTACTCTTATTACCGAATTCGTCAAAGATAAAAAAACTGTATTTTATACGGCAACAAAAATCGGAAAAGCCAGAAATCTGGAGCTATTTTCCAAACAAGTGTTAGATTTATTCATGCCCGGAATTGAAAACATCAGTTTTAACAGTATAGAAGCTGTTTTTGATTTTATTGATAAAAATATAGCTAATGATAAGATAGTACTTGTAATAGATGAATTGCCATACTGGGCTGAAAAAGATGACTCTCTTTTATCTATTCTGCAGAAATATATAGATACGATTTGGAATGACAAAAATCTGAAAATAATTTTATGTGGTTCAGCATTAAGCTTTATGGAAAATAAAGTGCTCAGTGAAAAAAGTCCTTTATTTGGAAGACGTGATTCACAGATAAAATTAGAATCATTTAATTATTTAGATTCAGCCAAATTTGTTCCTAACTATTCAAACGAAGATAAAGCAATCTGCTATGGCATTACTGGCGGTGTTGCAAAATATCTTTCCATGATCGATCCGAAAAAAAACATTGACGAGAACATTATAAGATTATTTTTCAGGACAGATGGTTATTTATATGATGAAACCAGAAACTTACTGACACAGGAATTTTCTGATATATCACTCGTAAATAATATTGTGGAACAGATTGCCTCCGGAGTAAATACACTTAATACCATTTCCGGAAAAATTAACGAGAAAGAGCCAACTGTCTTATACTCATTAGAAAAATTAATCAGTGTTGGGTTAATTGAAAAAAAGAAATGTATCACAGAGGAAAAAAACAAAAAGAAAACTCAATATGTTCTAAAAGATTATATGTTCAAATTCTGGTACGAATTTATCCCAAAAGCAACCAGTGTAATTGAAATGGGACAAGGTGCACTTTATTATCAAAAAGCTGTCAAACCATTCTTACATTCATTTATGGGTTCTGTATTTGAAGAAATGTGCCGATACTATACTCTGAATCAGGGAATAACCGGTGCATATGGTTGTTTCGTTACTTCAGTCGGAACCTGGTGGGGTGTAGAAAATATTACAGATAAAAACGGTTATATACGAGCACAATCTGCCGATATAGATATCGTTGCCTTATCTGATATAGATAAAAAAGCAGTTATTGGCGAATGTAAGTTCAAAAACGAAAAAATTGACAAGGGTATTTATGAAACCTTGGTCAGAAGAGGAACTCTTATATCCAATAAATACAAAATTTCAAAATATATTTTCTTTTCTCTATCAGGATATACAGATTGGTTCAACTCATTATCTGATGAAGATGTTTTGCTGCTTACATTAGATTCACTTTATAGGTGAACAATTGATGCAGGGGGAGTATCCCAAAGTTTGTGTAAACCTTCAAACTGATGTAAGATAGAATTACTCAGTTTGGAGGTTTATTTTATGGCAAGAAAAAAGAATTCACCACAAAAAGCAGCGCTTAGAGAACTCATGGGAAACTACCTGAAAGAAAACAATGTAAAAGTAAAAGATGGAACAGATGTTAATTCCATTATGCGGGATATGATGTCTATCATTTTGGAAGGCGCCCTTGATCAGGAACTGGATGAAGAACTGGGATATTCCAAATATGATTATCGCTGTTTCACTTTTATTAATTTTCTTTTTTCACGTTTTCAATGCTGATTGCAAAATCATACTCCACCATTCGGATCACCATTTTCTAGTCACCTGTACTCTGGCATTCGAAATGATAACCTTTTTTTCCAATTCTGAAGTATGAATCAGTAATTTTTTCACCATTCAGCGTCTGGTGTTCATTTCGTAGCTGTTCCAACGGAACATCAAGTGGATAATTTGTTCCAAATATCTCATTGAACACTGGCACAATCGGCTCCGGCATCTTCTGTAAATGAAAGTAACCCTGCAAATATTTCATCCAGCATATTTTTCAGGCTTAAGGTTTCCACCTGCCTCTCCCTTTTGTTCTATTTTAGCATATCCATATATAGAACTCTATGTATTATTACAAATTCCACCTTACTGCAAAAAGATACTCCACAGACAGATCGTCGGCAATGACAGCAGCGTGGAAAAAATAACCATCTTCGTTGCAAACGGAGAATCGACCTGATATTTCTCTGCGAGGATACTGGTTGTCGCACCCGCCGGCATCGCTGCCAGAAGCACACAAAGACCAAGAACTGTTTTATTCAATGGCAGAAAACTACATACAATATAAACGACCGCCGGAATAACGACCAGTCTGTGTACAGTATATTTTACAACTGTCCAGTCCCAGAAATCTTTGAGATCAATGTCAGCCAGGATCATGCCAATGACCATCATAGACATTGCGGTGTTGCAGTTTCCGACTGCAGTTACTGCGTCGTCAAGTCCAGGAGGCAGTGGAAGTCCTGTAACCATCAGAATAATTCCGAGAACGCATGCCAGAATACACGGATGGGTTACGACTTTTTTCAGTGTTTTCATCTTATCACTGCTTCCGGAAAAAACAGCCAACCCGGAGGACCACATCATGATTCTCTGTGGAATCAGATAAACACTGGCAAGCACCAGACCTTCTGCACCATAAATTCCCTCTGCGATCGGATTTCCAAGAAATCCCGCATTCGAACAGATGGTTCCATACTGAAGACATTTATATCGTCCTTCCGGTTCTTTTCGGAACATCACTTTTCCATAAATCACACAGAATACCTGAATACCTATAGATATAAGAAGGATTTCCAGATATTTTATAAAATTTCCATCTGCTGCACTCTGCGTAAACGCATGAAGAATGTTGCACGGCAGGATCAGATAAATAACAAGGTCATTGATGTTTTTTTGCCCCTGTGGTCCGATGATATGTATTTTTTTCATCAAAAATCCTACAGCTACGAGGAGAAAGATCGTGAGCTGTAATGTAAGAAGTGTTTTCATAATATTCTACTTTCCGCATGTTTCCTTCCTTTGAAACACCTGCTTCCTTTCTTCTTAATTCATTTTCATCCTCATCATTTCAAATCATACTTTAGTGTAGCACATTGTTGAAATCCCCGCAAGAAGGCCAGTTGTACAGAGTTGTATACAATAATCTGCGAACGATTCCGTTTATATTTAATACATTACTCCACCCATACGTTTCAAAAGAGATCACCCTCCAGCAGCGAAATCCATGGACGAATCAGAAGATCCGTGATCTGGAGATTTGACGGAAGGAAATACCTGACCATCCAAATGAGGTCGGATATCTCCTTTTTGTACAATCTTCTTATTGACGTTCTTCTTATTTATATGCTACAATCTGTGTCTGTAAACAACGATTCTGTTTTTTTCATGTTTACAACAATTTTAATTTCCAAAACATAGTGTGGATTTTTCTGGTCCGACCATTTTTCGCCACACAATTACCCATTGTGGTAGTTGTGCGGCGTTTTTTTATGTCTGCTCCGCCGATACAGATTTTTCAGAAATACCGGCACTTGCAGATGTTTTTATTTGAAAGGAGTTTCTATGAACGACACATTTATGAAAGAAAAGCCGGTCTTTCCGCTGATCATGTCCATGGCCCTGCCAATGGTCATTTCGATGCTCGTAAATTCTCTGTACAATATCGTGGACAGTTTCTTTGTCGCACAAATCAGTGAAAATGCCATGACCGCGCTGTCGCTTGTTTTTCCTGTCCAAAACTTCGCCAATGCGATTGCGATTGGTTTTGGAATTGGTATCAGTTCACAGATTGCCATCTGTCTTGGTGCCGGAAACAGAGAGACTGCCAGCAAAGCAGCCACACACGGGCTTGCATTGTCCGGTCTGCATGGTGTAATTCTGACAATCGGTTGTATCCTTGTGATGCCTGGATTTCTGGCACTTTTTACTGGTGATACAGATGTCATTGACCTTGGAATCCGTTATTCTACAATTGTTTTTCTGTTTGCAACGATAAATACGCTTAACCTTGCCTACGAAAAGATCTTCCAGGGCGTTGGCAAAATGAAGATTACGATGATCGGGCTTCTGGTCGGCTGTGTTTCCAATATCATTCTTGATCCGCTGCTGATCTTTGGCCTTGGTCCGTTCCCGACACTGGGTATTGAAGGCGCTGCACTGGCAACCGGACTTGGTCAGGTATTCAATCTTGTTTTCTATCTGATCATTTACAAAATGCAGCCAATCCAGGTAAAACTCAGCCGCAGACATCTCCATCCGGACATGGCTCTGGCAGCAAGATTATACTCTGTCGGTATCCCGGGAGCACTGAATCTTGCACTTCCTTCTGTCCTGGTTTCTGCACTGAATGGACTTCTGGCAGCCTATTCCCAGAGTTATGTGGTGATTCTGGGAATTTACTACAAACTGCAGACTTTCCTGTATCTTCCGGCAAGCGGGATTGTACAGGGCATGCGCCCGGTCATCGGATACAACTATGGTGCCGGTGAACATAAACGTGTAAAAAAAATCTACTTCGTCACACTTGGCATGAGTGGTGTGATCATGTTGATCGGAACAATCATCTGCCTGACAATTCCGGGACAGCTGATCGGCATGTTTACCACAAATCCTCAGACAATTGCCGCAGGCAAAACAGCACTCCGAATCATCTGTGCAGGTTTCCTGATCTCTTCTGTATCCGTCACAGCATGTGGTGCACTGGAGGGACTTGGCAGAGGAACTGCCTCATTGATCGTCTCTCTCTGCAGGTACCTGGTCATTATCCTTCCGGCAGCATTTGTCCTGAGTCATTTCTTCGGAGCCATTGGTGTATGGAACGCTTTCTGGATTGCGGAAGCGCTGACCGCCGGGGTATCCTTGCTTATCAGCAAGAGGGTTATCGGGGTATAATTCCCTGATATCCCTCTTTTTTTATATTTTCCCTTGACGCATACCCTCATGGGGTATATATTACAAGTATAGTGAACATACCCCTGTAGGGTATGCGATTCAGGAATGCCATCGGCATTCTTGCTGCGAGGTGGAGTCATCTCACATCTGATATAATAAATCTCGAACGAAAGGAAGTTTGCTTATGGATCATAATAACTTTAATGCCAGTTCCTCTACAAAGACAGAAGAAATTATAAAGGAACAAGCAGCTACTCAGGAAAAATCTTGTTGCAGCAATGATAATGCCACCCCATCCGCTCCTGCCTGCTGCTGTACCAGGCACACCGACCGTTCAGAAGCTGACCGCAAGAAACTCATCAACCGTCTGAAACGTATCGAAGGGCAGATCCGGGGAATCATAGGAATGTTGGAAAACGATGCTTACTGCAACGATATCCTCATTCAGTCAGCCGCCGTTAATGCCGCCGTCAATTCTTTTAACAAAGAACTTCTCGCGAATCATATCCGTACCTGTGTGGCTCGTGATATCCGCGAAGGTAAAGATGAAACCATCGATGAGCTGGTTGCAACTCTGCAGAAGCTAATGAAATAGGAGGTAATACAATGGAACAATACAACGTCACCGGGATGAGCTGCGCTGCCTGCAGTTCCCGTGTGGAGAAGGCCGTATCCAAAGTGCCGGGAGTTACATCCTGCTCGGTCAGCCTTCTGACAAATTCTATGGGAGTTGAAGGAACCGCATCCTCTCATGACATCATCACTGCCGTAGAGCAGGCAGGTTACGGCGCATCACTCAAGGGTGCAAATAAAGAACAGGTTTCCATGTCTGAAGCCGAGGAAGCCCTGGAAGATCACGAGACACCGGTTCTCAAACGCCGCCTGATCGCTTCCATCGGATTTTTACTCGTTCTGATGTACTTCTCCATGGGACACATGATGTGGAACTGGCCACTCCCGGCATTTTTTAACAATAACCACGTTGCTATGGGACTTGTCCAGCTTCTGCTTGCCGGAATCGTCATGGTCATCAACCAGAAATTCTTCATCAGCGGATTTAAGAGTCTGTGGCACCGTGCCCCCAATATGGACACACTGGTTGCACTCGGCTCCATGGCCTCATTTATATGGAGTGTCTACGCACTTTTTGCCATGACAAGAGCACAGGTAGACGGTGATTCCGCTGCCGTTATGAACTACATGATGGAATTTTATTTCGAGTCTGCCGCAATGATCCTGACGCTGATCACTGTTGGAAAAATGCTCGAAGCACGTTCCAAGGGAAAAACGACCGATGCTCTTAAGAGCCTCATGAAACTTGCCCCGAAAACCGCCATTGTTCTTAGAAGCGATCAGGAAGTAACCGTTCCGATCGAACAGGTTCACAAGGGTGATATCTTTGTCGTACGTCCTGGTGAAAATATCCCGGTCGATGGTGTGATCATTGAAGGAACCAGCGCCGTCAATGAATCTGCCCTTACCGGCGAAAGCATCCCTGTTGACAAAGCAGCCGGAGATCTTGTTTCCGCCGCAACCGTCAACCAGTCCGGATTTATCAAATGCGAAGCAACCCGTGTCGGCGAAGACACCACTCTCTCCCAGATCATCAAAATGGTAAGTGATGCTGCCGCTACCAAAGCTCCGATCGCCAAGATCGCAGACCGTGTTTCCGGTATTTTTGTTCCGGCAGTTATTACGATTGCAATCGTTACCACGATCATCTGGCTTCTGACCGGACATGAATTTGGCTATGCTCTTGCCCGCGGTATCTCCGTTCTCGTTATCAGTTGTCCATGTGCTCTCGGACTTGCCACTCCGGTAGCGATCATGGTCGGCAACGGAATGGGAGCCAGAAATGGTATCCTGTTCAAAACTGCCGTTTCTCTTGAAGAGGCCGGCAAGGTTCAGATTGTTGCCCTGGACAAGACCGGTACGATCACCAGCGGCCAGCCGGAAGTTACTGATCTGCTCCCTGCAGACGGGATCTCCGAACAGGAACTCCTCACCATGGCATTTGCCCTGGAGAAAAAAAGTGAACATCCGCTCGCGAAAGCGATTCTTAAACATGCTGAAGAACAACATCTTACAGCGCCGGAGGTTACTGATTTCCATGCTCTTCCCGGAAACGGACTCTCTGCAGTGCTCGAACAGGAAACTCTGATCGGTGGAAGCATGAAATTCATCAGCAGCCAGGTAAACGTTCCTGCCACCCTTTCCCAGAAGGCAGAAAAACTTGCAGAAGAAGGAAAAACGCCCCTGCTTTTTGCCCGGAATGGTAAACTGGTCGGCATTATCGCTGTTGCCGATGTTATCAAAGAAGACAGCCCACAGGCGGTCAAAGAACTCCAGAATATGGGAATCCGTGTTGTCATGCTGACTGGTGATAATGAACGCACCGCAAGAGCGATCGGTGCACAGGCCGGTGTTGATGATGTCATCGCAGGTGTTCTCCCGGATGGCAAAGAAAGTGTGATCCGTTCACTCAGAGAACAGGGCAAAGTCGCCATGGTCGGTGACGGAATCAACGATGCCCCTGCACTTACCCGCGCAGATATCGGAATCGCGATCGGTGCCGGAACTGATATCGCGATCGATGCCGCTGATGTCGTTCTGATGAAGAGTCGTTTAAGCGATGTTCCTGCTGCAGTACGTCTCAGCCGTGCAACCCTGAAAAATATCCACGAAAATCTTTTCTGGGCATTTTTCTACAATGTAATCGGCATTCCACTGGCCGCCGGTGTATGGATCCCGATTTTCGGATGGACATTGAATCCGATGTTCGGTGCCGCCGCAATGAGTCTTTCCAGCTTCTGCGTTGTCACCAATGCCCTTCGTCTGAACCTGTTTAAGATCCACAACACAAAAAAGGACAAAAAAATTAACCAAGCTACTTCCATTGAAGTAAAAAATGATTATAATAAAAAAGAAAAGGAGCAAAAAACTATGGTAAAAGTTACAGTTAATGTTGAGGGAATGATGTGCGGACATTGCGAAGCACATGTAAACGAAGCTATTAAGAAAGCATTCGGTGTTGAAGACGTTGTATCTTCTCACGAAAATAACACAACCATTTTCACAGCACCGGAAAAGGTTGATGAGGACAAGATCCGTCAGACGATCAAAGATGCCGGATACGAAGTAACCGGAATTACACAGGAATAAAAGGAAGCTATGAACAACACACAGGATAAAAAAAAACCAGAAGAAATCCATAACCTGCACTATTATATCGATCACATTCGATATGATATGACCAATCTTATTAAATGGCTGGTTCTGGCAGTACTGACCGGACTGAGCGTAGGCTTCATCAGCAGCCTTTTTGCCAGAGTACTGAAATTCGTAACCAACTATCGTACAGAGCATTTCTGGGTATTCTTCTTGCTTCCTGTTTCCGGTCTGATCATTGTTTTTCTGTATCAGAAATTCGGTCAGGAAGATGGCGGAACCAATCAGGTTTTATCAACGATCCGTTCTCAGGATGATGTGCCTTTTCGTTCTGCTCCGCTGATTTTCGTTTCTACGATCCTGACTCACTTTGCCGGTGGATCTGCCGGTCGTGAAGGTGCTGCAATTCAGCTCGGCGGAAGCATCGGCAATCAGCTTGGAAGCTGGTTTCACCTCGATGAAGAAGACCGTCATGTCATGGTCATGTGCGGTATGAGTGCTGCTTTCTCCGCAGTTTTCGGAACACCGATGGCAGCGGCAGTCTTTTCTATGGAGGTCGTGAGCGTTGGCATTATGTATTATGCCGCACTGGTTCCATGTGTGATCGCATCCATTATTGCCTCAAAGTTTGCGGCCGGCTTTGGCATCAATCCGGAATCTTTTCATGTAGTCAATATCCCGGAACTTACCATCGAAACAGGACTCAAGATGGTTCTTGTTGCCATTGCCTGTGCTGCCATCAGTATTATTTTCTGTATGGCACTTCAGGGTGTCAGCAAACTTTATGCGAAATTTTTAAAAAATCCATATATCCGTATCGTCGCAGCCAGTGCCATCATTATTGTGATCACACTCTTTTTGCGCACCTCTGATTATATGGGTGCCGGAAATAACCTGATCGAGCTTGCTGTCGAGAATGGTCAGGCTCGCCCGCTGGACTTTTTCTGGAAGCTCGTACTCACTGCCCTGACCATGCGCGCCGGTTTCCGTGGCGGTGAGATTGTTCCTTCCTTCTGCATCGGAGCAACATTCGGATGTATCATGGGACACCTGATCGGCCTTTCCCCATCCATCTGTGCAGCCGCCGGAATGGCAGCCCTTTTCTGTGGCGTTACCAACTGCCCGATCACTTCCATCCTGATCGCATTTGAGCTGTTTGGCTTCCGTGGTGCGTCCTATTACCTAATTGCTGTATCTATCAGTTATGCCGTATCCGGTTACTATGGTCTGTACAAGGATCAGACGATCGTATACTCCAAATATAAAGCTAAGTACATCAATCGTCATACTCGTTTCTGAATTACAGCGATTCTCGCGAAATTAAATTTTTACATATTCCGATGTCTACTACTTTTTAATTCAAGTCGAACGTCCGTGAGACTTGGCGCGTGATTCTGGTTAGCGAAGCTGACATATTCCTATCAGAATCACTGCGCATCCTCGCGGAGCGTTTATCTCAGTCGGAGATTGGACTCCCACTGAGACAAATTTGCTATTACTCACCACCTGAAGATGTGGGAGTCTTCTCGACTGAGATAAATAGTTTCAGGCATCGGAATTTTTCTTTTATTTTACTTTCGATTCCCATATATTTTTCTCACAATAACGTAAAAAATGTTAGAAATTTAACGTGTATTTTATCAAAAACTTTACTTGTGCATTGAAAATAATGTGTTAGAATAAAGGTGTATTTTTTAGGAAAAGTAGGAGGAATTTGAATGCGCAAAACAAAAATTATCTGTACCCTTGGTCCGTCTACTGATAAGGACGGTGTTCTGGAAGAACTCGTTAAAGAAGGAATGAACGTAGCACGTTTTAACTTCTCTCATGGTTTACATGATGAACAAAAAGGCCGTATTGATAAGTTAAAAGAAATTCGTACAAGACTCAATAAACCGGTAGCTGCGCTTCTCGATACAAAAGGCCCTGAAATTCGTATCCGCGAATTTGAAAATGGAAAGGTCACACTGAAGGAAGGTCAAGAATTTACCTTAACTACAGAAGAAATCGTAGGAAACGAAAAAATCGTTTCTGTTACCTATAAAGATTTATATAAAGATGTCAAACCAGGCAACAGTATTCTGATCGATGATGGTCTGATCGGTCTTGAAGTCAAGAAGATCAAAGGTCAGAACATCATCTGTAAAGTCGTAAACGGTGGTGTTCTCGGCAATAAGAAGGGCGTCAACCTCCCTGGTGTAGAAGTAAACATGCCGTTTATCAGCCCAAAAGATCACGATGATATCCTGTTTGGTATTAAAGAAGGCTATGATTTTATTGCAGCTTCCTTTACCAGAACTGCTGCCGATGTCAAAGAAATCCGTGATATCCTTGAGAAAAACGGCGGACATGACATCAAGATCATCGCAAAGATCGAGAACCAGCAGGGTGTTGACAACATCGACAGCATCATTGAAGCTGCAGATGGTATCATGATCGCCCGTGGTGATATGGGTGTTGAAATTCCTCTCGAAGACGTACCGGTTATCCAGAAGGATATCATTGCAAAGGTATACAATGCCGGCAAACAGGTTATCACAGCTACTCAGATGTTGGATTCCATGATCAAGAATCCACGTCCAACACGTGCAGAGACTACTGACGTTGCCAACGCAATCTATCAGGGAACAAGTGCAATCATGCTTTCCGGTGAGACTGCTGCCGGTAAATACCCAATTGAAGCACTTAAGACAATGGTTAAAATTGCAGTTCGTACAGAAGCCGATGTTGACTACAATAAACAGTTCAGCACTTCTTCAAAAGATCATGCTACAAATGTAACTACCGCTATTTCCCATGCTACCTGCATGACTGCGATCGACCTGAACGCAAAAGCGATCATCGCAGTTACCCGTTCCGGAAATACTGCACGCATGGTTTCCAAATATCGTCCGGGATGCCAGATTATTGCATGTACTCCGGATGAGCGTACCTGGCGTCAGATGAACCTGATCTGGGGTGTAACACCACTCCTGACCAAAGAGGAATACAGCATGGAGATTCTTCTTCTTCACGCTACAGAAGCAGCTGAAGAAAAAGGTTATGTCAAAGAAGGAGATATCGTTGTTCTTACAGTTGGTGTTCCTCTTGGACATCCTGGCAACACAAATCTGCTCAAAGCAACCGTTGTTGGTAAGTATTAATCTGCTTACCACGTCCGGATTGACTATCCTGTAAAATTGTATACAAAAATAAACAAGGTCATTATCTCCTGTTTCGGACGATAATGACCTGTTTTTTACTCACATAAAAAATCCAGACATATCTGTTATAAAAACACTTTTATTTCTTATAAACTGTGATTACGATCGGTTCCTGGTTTTCCTCCCCATATGGCTGAATCCAGTATAATTCTTCATCCGGATCTTTCTGTTTCTCCGCTTCAGCACCTTTGGATTCAGAATCTCCTGCTTTGGTATTTTTAGTTTCCAAATTTCTTGCAGCATCTTCGTCTTTTTCAGATGCAGATGTCGTTGCAACCTCGTCTTTCACATACTCAAGTTCCAGATATGGAGCACTTCCATTTACATCATTCAGAATGATCTGGTTCTTTCTGCCCAGAGTTTTCTTATCTGAATATTTCCCATCTTTATCCACCGAAATATTCTGAACCGCCTTATTGATCACACAGGTTCCATCGGTGGAAGTCGTCAAAATCACATCTTTCTCTGTGTCAGAAACCTTGATGATATTCAATGGTTTCTCATTTTCCGTAAGTGTTATAATAATTTTATTATTTCCATTGCGGAGACGGATTCCCAGCTCAGTGGCAGATTCTTTGGCACTCAGCGTGATCCAATGATCTTTCGGATTTTTCTTATCACTAATAGAAATCGAATGAAGTTTCTTATTCTCACTTGTCAGAGAAAATCCGTTTTTAACCTCATCAATAGCTGTAGAAACTGCCAGATCCGTGATGTTTCCATCGGCATCTTTCTTGATTTCTGTCGTTCCCGCTGGAACTGTCATACCGGTAACTTCCTCTGTTTCCGTCGGATCATCCGAATCTTTCTTTGCAACACAAATCGTACCAACTGCAGTTTCCGGATCATACTCCGTCACAATATCAGTCGAAGTGGAAGATGCAAAAGAAGCATATTCTTCATCGATATCTTCATCTGGCAGGTCTTCCTCTGCATCTTCATTTTTACTATCGGCAGAAGTGTCTGAATCAGCAGGATCTGTTTTTCCGGAAGTACTGTCTTTATCTACGGAAGCATTTTCTGTATTAGAATTCTTATCTTCTTCAGAAGCATCTGTTTTGCCATCTTCTGATTTGCTGTCGGCATCTGTTCCCGGCGTCTCATCTGTCTTTGTATCTGCATCGTCTGTTTTGCCATCAACAGTATTTGTATTTTTGACCGGTATCTCCGCCAGTTCTGTATAATCGCATCCCTGTCTCTGACATTTATATGTGATCACACCTGGTTTATCTGCTGTCGCCTCCTGCATGGAAACTTCTTTCAGTTCATGACCAAGCGCAGCTGTCTCATCTCTCTTTTCTTCGTAGGTACAGCCATCCACTTTACACTTGTAGATCGTATAACCTCTTTCTGTACAGGTTGGCAGAACGACTTTACTTTCTATAAGCTCATGCTCACCTTCATTGCATGGAGCAGATTCATTCTCTGCTGCCCTTGTGTCTTCCTTTTCATTATCATCCGTTTCAGTTGTTTTCGCAGAAGGATTCTCCTCAGCATATACCGCAGAACTTCCTGCCAGGGTCATCGCCATGATCACGGCCAGTATCGCTGCACTTTTACTTTTCTTTCTCATACACATTCTCTCCTTTGTACAAAATATGGAGTCAATAAAACAGATTTATCTTATCATTGATTCTATGCTTTGTGGATCTCACATGACTAAAGTCACATGCTCCTCGGTCGCTTTAAGCGACAAGACTAAATATCGGCGGATACGCCTGTAGCTTAGGATATGCACAATCATGCGCTTTTTCCATGCCAGATATGACAGGTTCCCACACTGCAGGTAATCCGCTGTATATCTGCCTGTGTTTATGCTGCTCTTAAGAGTTCCATTTCTGAAAATAGTTCTCTTAAGTCTGCATATACACATGAGATCCTACGCTTTACTGAAGGGACTTTTGCCTCCAGCAAAGACCTTTCCGTTGCCGGAAGGGGTTTTAAGAGTTCCCGTATAAAATATCTTGCTCCAATATTATAGGACGCCGAAAGATCACAGTTATATCTTTTTCCATTCTGGAATGTACATAAACTGTGATTACCTGGATCACGGACAACTGTTCCCGACCCATCACAGGCAAGCCTGCTGGTATTCCATGCACAGATCCTGGAAATCCGCATCCCTCTGCGATGCGCCTGATGTTCACATCTTATCTGGATATCCCTTTTTCTCCACAGATGCAGCTTCTGTTTCTTTCTTCCGGATATCTTTCCTTTTGTTTCCAGATACTCAAACACGATCACATCCGCGTGGTTTTCTTCCGCATATCCTGTAACTGCTCCTGCGATCTTTCTTCCAAGTTCTGTGTTAAGACGCTTCGCATAAGCCCATCTGCTTTTCACCTGTACAGAACCATGTTCCCGCTGGAACCTGCGTATCCGTCCCAACACACGGTACATCCGGTCTTTTTCACTGGGAAAATCAATAAATTTTCTTCCCAGGACAGTTCCATCTGACCGCATAATGGTACAGACTGCATCCGTATTGATCCCTAAATCCACACTGCAGATGATCTGTTCTTTTACAGGTGCCTTTGTAAGCGGCACCTCTTCTATATAAGAAAAACGCAGGAAGTATTTACGATGCCTTTTTTCCAGCACGGGAGCTGCTGCTCTTTTTCCCGCCCAGTATTTTCTCAGATATTCCATATCTGTATGGCTGAGACTGACCCGGAACCATTTCCAGTCATGGCCGTCATAAAGTTTCAGGCACGCTCCATCTTTTTCCTCAGTATCTTCACGGTACATCACATCACGGTAAAATACCGGCATGGCATGATTACCACACACCAGCTTCGGCGTGCCGCCTTTCTGATCCATTTTATTCCACAGTTCCAGCCTCGTCTTATATGAGGATACACTTCCCAGGGCATGCTGGATAGCTGCCCTTCTGAGATAAGAAGGCATCTTTGGAAATCGCAGGTCAAAATCAAACCTTGCCTGGATCTTTTTGGTGGTATGCACCAGATGTTCTGCAGTATTGAAACGTTTTTTAGGTTCCGTGATTGCTTCCAGTTCATCCCATGCCTGGGCATAGATCTCAATCAGACAGCTGACCGCAGAACGATAAATATCCAGTGTCTGGCGGATCGGGATATTCTGTTTTCGCAGTTCTACGCCATAACTGGATACTGTCCTCATCTTTTTTCCTCTTTCTATTACAATATAATTATGGTTAATATCCCTTACAGCCAGTAAGGAATTATCCATCTACAAATATAAAAAATGGGGCTTTGATTACTATTTTTCTTTTTGCCCTTCGATATAAGAACATACCTGTTCCCTGCTCCTGTCACTCACCGTTACTGCACAATAAGATGGATTCCACAGATGCCCTCCCAAAAGTTCCTTCTTCAGTTCCGGATGCGCAAGAAACATCTGCCTGGCAATGTTCCCCTTCATGATCTTGATCATATCCGAGATATAAAACTGTGGTCTGCAGTCTACAAGAAGATGGATATGATCCGGCATAACCTCCATTGCCAGAATCTGAAATTTGTATTCTTCTGCAAGATCATAGAGCATTTTCTTGCATTCTGCATCAATACCATCTTTTAAAACCTTTTTCCGATATTTTGTACACCATACCAGATGATACTGCAGGGAATACACATATCCTCTACCATATGAAAGTTCATTGTTATTGATATTAAACATATTTTTATCCATTTTTTTATTATACCATATGTAAATAGAATTTACAAACATTTGTTCTGCTTATTTTCAAAAAGATAGTGCGTCTAAATCATCACTGAAGTAACGAGAATGCGACGCACAGGTTTTCAATTATGCGCCAGATCTTTAATTACTTCCCCCGCTATGATCAGCCCTACTACCGATGGAACAAATGCAGTAGATCCCGGTATATCACGACGTTCTGTACATTTGTGTGCTGCACCCGGAGGACAGATACAATGTGAACGACAACTGATTGACATATCTTCAATCGGACGGATTGGTTTTTCCTGAGAATACACAACCTTTAACTTTTTAATTCCACGCTTCTTAAGTTCACGGCGCATAACCTTCGCAAGTGGACATACAGAAGTTTTATAAATATCAGCCACCTGAAAAGCAGTCGGATCAAATTTATTTCCAGCGCCCATACTGCTGATGATCGGAACGCCAGCTTCCTTTGCCTCCATAACAAGCTGAATCTTCGCTGTTACCGTATCAACCGCATCCACTACATAATCATATTTGGAAAAATCGAACTCATCTTTCGTTTCCGGCAGATAAAAACATTTGTGAACATTAACCTCTGCCTTCGGGTTGATATCAAGGATTCGCTCCTTCATAACATCTACTTTGTATTTACCAACCGTACTTCTTGTCGCAATGATCTGACGGTTCAGATTGGTCAGACATACCTTATCATCATCGATCAGATCGATTGCACCTACTCCACTTCGCACAAGCGCCTCTACTGTATAACCGCCAACTCCACCGATTCCAAAAACGGCAACTCTGGAACCGGCAAGTTTCTCCATTGCTTCTTTACCAAATAGCAGTTCTGTTCTGGAAAACTGATTTAACATTTATTTCTTAATCTCCTTCTCTTCCTTAGTTAATGTTTCATTCATGCTTCCTGTACGATATCCCAGAAGATCCAGAGTCACATAATCAAATCCATATTCCTTAAGCTGCTTCGCAATTCTGGTTCTGTTTTCTTCTTCTACAAGTCTTGCTATTTCCTCCGGCAGAACTTCAATTCTGGCGATATTTCCGTGAATGCGTACACGGATCTGATGGAAGCCCATGTCCAGAAGAAGCTGTTCCGCCTGATCCACCATTCCAAGTTTTTCCTCACTGATTGTTTCTCCATAAACAAAACGGGAAGAAAGACAGGCAAAAGACTGTTTGTCCCATGTAGGAAGTCCCATCTCTTTGGACAGTTCACGGATTTCTTCTTTATACAGCTCAGCCTGACGAAGCGGACTGCTGACACCAAGCTCTTTAACGGCAATCAGTCCCGGACGGTAGTCACCGTTATCATCCATATTGGAGCCCTCGGCTACTGCATTCATGCTGTTTTCTTTTGCAATCTGCCAGATTTTTTCAAACAGTTCATGCTTGCACAGATAGCAGCGGTTCTTCGGATTCTGTCGAAAGCCATCAATATCCAGCTCCTCTGATTTACAGATAATATGACGAACACCATTTTCTTTGCAGAATTCCGTCGCTTCTTTCAATTCTCTCTCCGGGAATGAACAGGAACTGGCTGTCACTGCGATTACTTTATCCTTTCCAAGTGCTTCCAGCGCGGCTTTCAGAAGGAAGGTTGAATCTACACCGCTTGAAAACGCAACTGCGACACTTCCCATATCTTTCAGGTTCTGCTGTAATACTTTATATTTATCATGAATACTCACTATAAAATCTCCTTTTTAACCTAGTAACCTAGTGTGTATTATAGCATAACGCCCCAGAGCGTACAATATAGAATTATCCTACAAACAAAAGCTGAGCTCAGCCTACTATATCAGTTTTAATTGATTGATATTCCAAGTCTCTCTTTAAATTGTTTTATATTTCTTGTCTCACATAAAAGGCCATGTCTCTTCACAGAAACATGACCTCTTATTATTAAATGATAGCATTTTGACTTACAAGTATATCTCTGGAGTTACGAATCAAAACTTCTTCGTTTATTCCTTCCTGATATTCAGAGGCCATAACTCCTGCTGCCTGCCCCGTTGCCATACACGTAATTGAAATTCTGCAAGATGCATTAGCTTCAAATGTAGAGCTTATGCATCTACCACCCATAAACAAATTTTTTATATGTTCTGACCACAAAGCACATGCTGGAATTCCATATCCCCTTAAAACTCTTTCATATTTCATTCCACTTCCCTGTTGATGTATATCCATAGGAAAAGCGCCTATTGCAACACTATCTTTGCATTTTTCTTCTGAAATAATATCTTGTCTGGTCAATACATATTTTCCCTTGACACGTCCGCTTTCTCGAACTCCCACATACCCATTTTGAACTATTTTGGCATTTTTAAATGCTGGAATTTTCTCTCGAAAATATTGAAACAACTCATATACTTGCCTGGAGCCATCAAGCTGTGCCTTGCTCATTTCAAAAGCATCATATGGATTCGCACCCATTCTGGAAAAATTGAGTATAACCTCTCCAGGTACTGTTGATTCCATTAGATGCATTTCTTCTCTTTTTAAACTTAATTTTCCAGTTTCGTATCCTTCAGTCAAAGTTTTGCCAAATCCCCATAGATGTAAAAACTCTGCTTCCACATCCAGTTCATTATTAAAAGAAGTAAATTCATCCATATGAGTGCGAACATATTCTCTCAACTGTTCTTTATTTATATTTCCCCATTTTGTTAATACCGTAACTGGCTGACTGACTCCATTCTCATCTCCAAATAAAATGTCACAGCCAGAATAATAACCCAATATTCCGCTCCCTGAGCAATCTACAAAAGACTTTGCATATACTGTAAGCCGTTCTCTTTTCGTTTGTATTTCTATACTGACAAGAACCTGATTTTTAATATTTGCCTCTACAAGCATTGTCTCCATCATAAGATCAACTTGATACTTATCCAGTAGACATAACATTGCATATTTCATACATTCCGACTGGTACGGAATAATTTTATTACAATATCCTGTTGTATCATCTACATTTTCAGCCTGCCTATCCTGCGCTTTTATTAATTCAAGTAATTCATCAGCAATTCCGCCAATAACTTTCCGATCAGCATCATACTGCGTCATTAATGCCTCTAGCGGTCCCATTGTTACAACGCCACCCAGAAAAGTAGCACTTTCAATTAATAATGTCTTACTTCCATTTTTAGCAGCTGATGCTGCAGCTGATACACCAGCAATGCCTCCACCAACTACTACCGTATCATATGTAATCTCTTTATTTTTCTGACAATTTGTACGTCTTATAATCATGTGCATTCCCTCCTGTCAGCCAAATAGTATTCCAGGAAGAAAAGTTGTAAGCTGTGGAATAAAAGTAATCGCTAACAGAGCACCAAACATTACAATGTAAAATGGTACACTTGCTTTTACCAATTGCTCAATATTTCTTCCACTTATCGCACTGCACACATAGAGTAATACACCAAACGGCGGTGTCATAAGACCAATTCCAAGGTTAAAAATCATGATTACTCCAAGCTGAAGAGGTGTAACACCAACGGCTGCTACAATTGGAAGAATAATCGGTGTAATAATCAGAATGCTACAGATCATATCCATCAACGCACCCATAACCAGCAACAGTAAATTAATTAATAACAACAAAACTATTTTATTCGAAGATATACTCATCATAAAATTAGTAAGTTTCATCGGTATACGTAAATAAGAAACTACCCATCCAAAAGCTGATGATACCCCGATTAAAGCCATTACCATTGCCAGCGTTTTAAGACTCTTCTTAAACACCCCAAACAGCTCTCTTATAGAAACAGATTTGTAAATAAACAATACGACAATAATAGAATAGACACATGCAATTGCTGCAGACTCTGTCGCTGTAAAAACCCCCGCAACTACACCTACTACTACAATAAGAATTGTGAGGATTCCCCAAATTCCATCAACAAATGCTTTTACTGCAATTTTAAGTGAAAACTTTTCACCTTTAGGATAATTTTTTTTCAATGCCACAAAATAGGAAAATACCATAAGCACGATTCCAAGAAATACACCTGGAATAATGCCTCCCATGAACATCTGTCCAACAGAAACGCCTCCCGCTGCCATACAGTAAATAACCATATTATGACTTGGTGGTATTAGTAATCCCTGAATAGCACTGCTCATTGTAAGTCCTGTAGAAAAATCTTTATCATATCCAGACTTATCCATCATTTCTATCTCAATCGGTCCTAATGACGCTACATCAGCAGTAGGTGATCCTGAAATTCCTCCAAAGAACATAGATGCCAGGACATTCACCATTGCCATACCGCCCCGCATCCACCCGACTAGTGCATTTGCCAGGTTAACCAGTCGATCCGTTATGCCGCCTGCCGACATAATGTCACCCATCAGAATAAAAAATGGGACAGCCATCAGAGAAAAAGAGTTTAAACCTTTAACTGACTGCTGGGCAACTGTCATAAGTGGAACTTTTAAGTATAACAAAGTTAATAATGTAGAAATACCTATTGAAAAAATGATATGATTTCCTGCAAAGATCATAATAAAAAAACTTGCAAGAAGAATAATCGTTCCTACTGTTTCCGTTGACATACTTTCGCCCCCATTCTATAAACTAGCATAATTGCCATAAGTAATCCGCCCACACAAATTGATGCATATAGTATACCTGATGAAATTCCACTGCCTGGAAGTTTTGTTCTGGAAGTCTGTATGACTAATTTAGATCCTTCCCAAAAAAGTATTAAACTAAAAGCAATATTACAAATTGAAAATATGATATCTCGAATTTTAAGTGCTTTTTCTCCAAAAAATTTATCAAACACGGAAATTCTTACATGTGAGTTGTCTTTAATTGCCATGCTGGCTGTGAGAAAAGACATCCACACCATTAAAACTCTGGCAATTTCTTCAGACCACGTGGGAGTGTAACTGAATATGTATCTTCCAATAACGGCAATTGAAATAATAATTACCTGTCCACATAAACAAAGCGCACTGACAAATTCAATCAATTTATAAATTATTTCGAAAAATTTAATTTCATGTTTTTCATCTACCTGTTCTTTCCCCATATGAATACCTCCATTGCCTTAAGCTGCCTATCTAAAACAGCCCGGATGACTCAGTTCACATTCTGATTCACCCGGGCTGCACTTTCACAGATTATTTCTGACAATCTATAATTTCCTGAAGAAGATCTTCATTTCCCTCTGTAAATTCCGAATAGATAGTCTGCGCCGCATCTTTCCACTCCTGCGGATCATCAGGTGTAACAAATTCCATTCCTTTTTCTTCCAGCTGCGAACGATATCCTTCCAAAGCCTCGTCGGAAATCTGTTTAAAGTATTCAGCGCCTTCCTCCATAGCCTCATTGATCACTGCCTGATCTTCCTCGCTTAAACTGTTGAAGAAATCAGAATTAATAATGATGACACTTGCTTCATACTGATGAGGCATATCCAACACATATGAACCAACCTCATAAAAGCTCATATTTAAGATTCCCTTCAGCGGATTATCTGCTCCGTCAACAATGCCAGTCTGCAGCGAACTATATAATTCATTGTAAGAAATAGGGGTTGCAGATGCTCCAAGACTACTTACCATTTTAGTCGCAAGATCATTCGTCTGTACACGAATTTTTAATCCTGCAATATCCTTCAGATTCGCAACTTTTTTATTTTTAAAGAAAAAATAACGTCCTGATGGTTCAAGATAACCAAGTGCTTTTACCATTGTGTCGCTTTCTTCTACCTGATTAAGGATTTTCTGTCCAACATCGCTGTCCAGAACCTTGTTAGCACTATCCAGATCATCAAACACGAAAGGAAGCGCAAGAAGATTCATTGAAGAAACACCTGCATCTGCAAGCCATGATGGATTTGTTCTGGTCATCTGCATAGATCCAGACTGTACTGCCGTCAAAATATCTGTCATTTCTCCCATCTGTCCAGCCGGATATACCTGGACTTCAATTCGACCATCGCTTTTTTCATTAACTAATTCTGCAAATTTATATTCAAATTGTGTTTCAACATCATTTTCGGCCTGCACATCTGCAAGTTTAATCACAACATCTGCTGCAAAAACATTTGTCGTACATCCTGTTATTGCTAATCCTAATGTAGTAAGTAATGCTAATCCTTTCTTCATTTGCCTACTCCTTTCATGTATTTACAGAATACATTCAATATTATAAACTATTTTTCAAATTTTTCCAATATCTTTCAGAATACCAAGAGTTACTTTCATTTCTTCATCCGTCGGCGGTGCCAATGGCAGTCTTGCATTTCCAAGTTTGATTCCAGATACTGCTTCTATTGCCGGACGCATAATCGAGTTCGGAAGAATACGGCCATTCTGACCTGTACTCTTGCAGAAACGGTAAAGCGGTTCAAAAGTTTCTTTTGCTTTCTCATTCTCACCAGCCTCAAACGCATCAAAAATTGCACGAATTTCATGTCCAAAAATCTGTGCTCCACCAGACACAAGTCCCATAGCTCCCTGCACAATCGTTGGAAGAAGCATTACATCGTCTCCATTATAAATTGCAAAATCTGGATCAACATCTTTTGTTGCAAGGAAGAAGTCTGTAACCTGTGTTGGATTGATTCCAGCTTCATCTTTAATTCCAATAATATTAGGAATTTCTGCAAGTCTTCTGACTGTTTCCGGTTCCATATTCACACCAACAAAAATAGGTATATTATAAAGCATAATATTTACCTTTGTATTCTCAGCCAATTTCTTATAGTGCAGATAAATACCTTCCTGTGTAGGTTTATTATAAAATGGAACTACTACAAGACAGGTTTCTATTCCAAGTTCCTCTGCTTTCTGTGTCAGCGCAATAGTTTCTTTAGTACTTGCACAGCCAGTTCCTGCAATTACTGGCATTCGTCCTGCTGCCGCATTTATAGCTGTTTCCATCAACTTGACTCTTTCATCAAATGTTAAAAGACTTGCTTCTCCTGTTGTTCCTGTAACGATCAAAGAATCTCCTAATTTATTAGTAATGATATAATCAATCAATTTTTCGTACTGAACATAATCAACTTCTTCATTTTCTCCATAAGGTGTAATAAGCGGTACCAGGATCCTTCCATATTTAGCAACAAATTTGTTCATAACTCATTTCCTCCTTTAATCTTTACATTTTATTTTTACTTTGTGAATGTTTCACGAATTGCTTTCTTTTCTTCTTCTGGTAAATACGTAATTGGACTTCTACAATATCCACAATCACGCCCCAGACACTTCAATGCATATTTCATTTTGATTGGGAACTGGTTGCCTCCAAGAACCTGCCATTTTTTATATAAAGACTGTTGAATTTCCAGTCCACGTAAATGATCTCCTGTCTGCGCGCATTTCCACATTTCTACTGATTCTTTAGGGAATACTGACAAAATCGCCGAAATTGCACCTTTGGCCCCCAGATCAAAGCAAGAATAAATCATATCATCTGTAGCCGCATATACACGACCTTTCCCTTCAATTTCCATAAGGTCTGCGTACAGAGCCTGTATTCCTCCAACACTCTGCTTTATTCCCATAATATATTCCGTTTCGTTTAACAACCGATGGAACAAATCAGGATATATCGTATTTTGTGGAATCACATTATAAATAATTGTTGGAAGTTGAACTTCTTCAGAAATTGTATTATAAAAATCAAACATACCTTCTGCATTTGGTACCAGGACATTATAAGCAGTAGGTGTAACCATAATTGCATCTGCCCCTGCTTCCTTTGCAGTTTTTCCAGCTCTGACAGCATCTCTTGTACAAGTTCTCATTATTCCGCAGACAACCGTTTTATCTGATCCTTCTTTTACGTATTCTCTGGCTATTTTAATCAGTTGAGTCAGCTCTTCATCACGTAATGTCGGTCCTTCTCCGGTACTTCCGCCAACACTGATTCCATCAGCGCCTGCATCCAGACAGATTTCCATTTCACGCCTGATTTTTTCTTCATCAATTTCTCCACTTGCCGTGAATGGAGTAACAATCGGGGGAATTATCCCTTCATACTTTACACTCATATGTTTTCTCCTCTCTTTGTTATATTGTCTTATGTTTGATTGTTTGTTTGTAGGATTGTCTTACAATTTGTATATTAGTCTTTTTCTTTCATTTTGTCAACATGAAATATCATTTCTGTCATAATGTCTCTTTTTTTGTCACATTTTTTATGCATTTTGCATAATTCTACAATCATTTTATCAGCATCCAAAAATATTGTATAATGTCCTACAATGTACTTGACATATTTTTTTTTATCCTCTATGATAATTAAAACTGTATCTCGTCATAGTTTTAATAAAAAATGCAACAGGGAAGGGGGCCATATGTATGGAACCAATTAAACGTGTGCCACTCGTTCACCAAGTAGAAGAACGAATTAAAGATTTGATTAAAGAGGAAAAATTACAGCCTGGTACAAAATTACCTACAGAAAAGGAGCTCTGTACGAACTTAAATGTCAGTCGTGGAACTGTACGAGAAGCATTCCGTTTTCTTCAAGCTAAGGGAATTGTTGAATTAAAGACAGGAAAGGGCGCTTTTGTTGCAGAAAAAAAGGCAGAAAAACCATCTCCTGCCATCAACTGGCTTGTAGCTAACGAAACTGATCTTAGAAATGTTTTCGAATTAAGATATGCAATTGAACCCATTGCTGCAAAAATGACTGCTGAAAAAATTGATGAAGAAGGCATCATATGTTTAAAAAATATTCATAAAGAATTTTGCGATGCTGCTGCAAAAAATGATGCTAATAATCTTGCCCTCATGGACGAAAAATTTCACTCTGAAATTATAAAAAGATGTGGAAATAACTTAATGATTGATGTTATGGAACGATTAAATATGGGATTAAAGGATTTTAGAAATAATACTTTTTCAATTAAACAAAATGTCAAAGATACTATTGGACCTCACGAAAAAATTTTAAAAGCAATTATAACAAAGGATTCTGCAAAAGCAGAACGTGAAATGAAAAAACATATTGTGTTAATGGAAACCAATCTCACATTAAACATTGTAACATTAGAAGATGAATAGGCAAAACCTGCATATGCGTTGAAGTTTACAACACATATGCAGGTTTTACAATATTCAAAAATCAAATTTTGCCTTATATGTCTCGGGATTTTGGCAAAAAACATGCCAAAACACCTCGCGGGATAGTGCCGTGTGAACGGTTACCGATCATATCATTGTCATCAGTACAGTTCCTGCCGTGATCAGGACAACCCCTGTTGCAGATTTCCGTGTCAGTTTTTCGTGGAATACGATCCACGAGAAAGCAATCGTCACGAGGATACTCAGCTTATCGATCGGTACAACAACGCTCGCCGGACCTTCTTGCAATGCTCTGTAATAAAAAAGCCATGATGCTCCTGTTGCAATTCCGGAAAGTCCGATAAAAAGAAGTTCTTTTTTCTCAATTTCCCGAACCTCATGCTGTTTTCCTTTCATAAATACCATCAGCCATGCCATAACCAATACAACTGTGGTACGGATCGCAGTACCCAGGTTTGAATCAATTCCGGAAATACCAATCTTTCCAAGGATGGCCGTCAGGCTGGCAAAGACTGCTGATAGTACCGCATAAATCAGCCAGCTTCCGTCTCTCGATTCGTTGTTTTCGGTTTCTTCTTTTCTGGTTATCATCATCATCGTTCCGATTCCGATCAGACAAACACAGCCCGCTTTTGCCCAGGACAGGCCTTCATGAAGAAAAATCAGAGCCAGAAGAATCGTCAGGATCGTGCTTGATTTGTCAATCGGTACAACTTTATTGATGTCTCCTTTTTGCAATGCGTGGAAATAACAAAGCCAGGATGCTCCCGTTGCCAGACCGGAAAGCACAAGAAACAGCAAAGTCATTCCGCTTATGTCCTTTATTCCGGACATTGTTCCTGTTACAAATACCATCAGCCAGGAAAACAAAAGCACCACGATCGTCCTCACAGCTGTTGCCACATCAGAATCCGTTTTCTGAATTCCACACTTTGCAAGAATTGATGTGATTCCTGCAAAAAACGAAGATCCCACCGCATACAGAATCCACATATAAATCCCCCCTTGGTAATTTTTCCTATTACAGAACAAAGCGGACAAGTCCGCTTCAAACTCCCTGAATCCCTCAATCTTTGAGGGACTTGTTACGCTTTGCGCGCCAGATGCAGTCTGCTTCAGCAGACATATTCCTCATGCATCTGGTCGCATCCTCGCGGAGCGTTTTTTGTAATAGGAACATTACGGAGTAATTTCCTATTACAAAAAAAGAGCAGGTTTTCACCCGCTCAGTTCGTTTTACTGTTCACAGAATATTATCGTTAAACAGTAGCCCTCAATCCTCATCAAAATTTGCTGCGTATACGCCTTCCGGAAGTCTCATGGTAAGGATTCCAAGATTAAATTCATGATCCATAATAGTAATGTGATATTCAAAGATCACATCATCTTCAAACTTGGACAGTAATACATAACTGCCATTTTCTTTTCCTTCAATCTGGTCACAGATATCTTCGTAAACAGCCTGTCCGGATATCTCTCTAGGATATCCTGCTGCCTTGATCTTCTCTTCAATTGCCTGGTATAATTCGTCCACGTGTGCGTCCTCCTTAATATCTTACCCCGAAACCTCGCTCTTCCTCATCAACCGGAAGACTGCGTTTTCGGATGTCATCAATCTCTATATAACGGTCATTGTAAAGTGCCTGAAGAATCTTGTCAATATCTTCTTCCAGTCCCTGCAATTCTGTTGAGACTGATCCGTCATATTCATTTCTCGCCCAACCGGTCACGCTGTATTTCTCAGCCAGATATCTCAGCTTGTAGCGAAATCCGACTCCCTGGACTCTTCCATAGAAACATATGGATACTCTGATCTTGTGCATGATTATCTTACTGTCTTTTTCCCTTCTGCAAATTTCACAATGTGATATCCAAGCCATCCGGAAAGACATCCAAAAATGATTCCACCTAGAACATCTGTTGGATAATGCACATACAAATATAATCTGGATACAGCTATCAGGCATGAAATCACAAGAGCTATAAGCCCAATCCTTCTTTCTCCTGACAGGTACAGTGCTGTCACTGATGCAAACGATGCCGCTGTATGTCCAGACGGAAATGAATAATCGCGAAGTTTTGCAACCAGTAATTCTACTGTCGTATTCACATCATAAGGTCTGGTTCGTGCTACAAGATTCTTTAACAATACATTACATAATAATAAATCTACGATAAGCGCAGCTGCCATGGTCACACCTGTCTTTCTCATTTTCGGTATGATAAGAAAGATCAGAGTCAGTATAATCCAGAATATCCCGGCATCCCCAAGCTTTGTGACTGAAGTCATTAATTTATCCATCACCGGCGTATGCAATGTCTGGAACCAGTCAAGTATATTTAATTCAAATCCCATCTTTTAGTGTCCTTTGCATATATTTGTCTGCACCCTTTTTAAAAGCTGCATCAGCTAATCCTCTGCTCTCAGCGGAGCTTTCGCATTTCCCCTTCAATCAGAAATACTTTGTCTCCCTCATTGATGTCCAGCTCATATAACCGGGCATCTTTTTCCTGAACGGTCATCTCCTGACCTGTATAATTGCTTTTCAGAAGGACATTATCCTTCACTTCCATCCCGTCCGGACGCCCCTCACATCCGAAATCAGGCTCATCGATACGTAAAACATTGAATGTTTCAAGCATATATATCTCCCCTTTTATTACCAGATATCAGACTTTCGTGTATACGTTACTCTTTTTCCCCTTCATTCGCATCCTCCATCGTGATGCATTCCTGCATCTGTGCCTCTGTATAATACAGGCGCAATACAGCCTGCGGCCAGTTGATATTGACAACCGCCGTCTTATTTTTCTCTTCACCGGCTTTGCGGATCAGTCCAAGAAGTTCATTCAGAACCTCTCTGGTCAGATAACCGCCTCTCCAGTGAAAGGTCAGTGTTTTTCCTTTTTTGGCTGCCTGAAGTGAACGTTTATACACATCTTCTGTCTTTGTGAATGACAGTTTCTTTTCTTTGTAATAAAAGTGATCGTGGTCTGTACAGTGCGGTGCCGCCGCGATCAGTGGTTCGTGATCTTTAAAAATATGTCCATCATCCAGATTAAAGTAATCATAACGGATATCTTCGACTTTATCACTCTTTCCAAGTGTATTATCAAATGTTGTATCCAGATGATAATATGCACCGCCGATCCGGACAATGTTCCAGGTATGACGGTATTTAATTCCTTTTTCCGGATTATTCCCGCATATTGCGATCACACACCAGACTCCCAGCGCATCGAGAAGAACTTTCACTGCTTTTGCAATGCCTTCACAGACGCCCACGCCCTGTCCCAGAGGACCAATGATCTCATGGGAATACGCCTTTTTAAGCTTATCGTAATGTACATTCTGACAGATAAAGTCATGTACATATTTTTCTTTTTCCCACTCGGAAAGGCTTTGTGCCGGACGAACCAGCTTCTCGACTCTGGATTTCATTGCTTTCTGATGTTCTTTTATTTTTCCTTTATCAAACAGATATTCCGGGATAAAAATAATGTTCGGTGAATCTTTATAATAACGATATTTATATCCTGTCGCCCAGAAAATCTCCGGATGATCCAGCCGGAGCTGAAAGAAAACATTGTATAAATCTTCTCCGTCCAGTGCCGGAATCTGGAATTCATCTGCCAGGCTGGTAATTCCCTGGAGGATGCCATGATAAGCAGCCTGTTTCTGTTTATCCATGTGGTTGTAGTAATACTGCTCCATTGTACTTCTCCTGGGGTTATTTCATACTATACTGCATCATTTCATAATGTAAGATACAGCCCTCGTAGATTTCTATCGGAAGAAGTGCCCTCGCAACCAGCTTCAGTTCCTCCTCTGGGCGGTCGATTCTCTGCAGATGTGCATAATCTCCATCAATCTGTTTCACTTCATAATCACATTTTAACATCGGTATTTTCCTTTCTCGTAATCTTGATTTTGTTACATTCTTAATTTCTTCCTGAATTCTCTCAAGGTATCCTTTTTCTGAAAGATAAACATCCCTGCTAAAGTCAGAAAACTGATACCTGTGCACAGTACAGACGGCAGCGTATAATGCACGATTCCGATCCAGATAAGGATTGCCGGTATGCATCCGATCATCGCTGCCTGCAACAGATAATACAGGTATTCTTCTGTTTCCAGGTGGCTGACTCCGGCAATTACAGGGATCGAACCCAGAACTGTCAGCGTCCCAAACGGAAAGACAAAGTCAATCGACCAGCCCTTCCATCCGGTAAAATGATCCCACAAAACACATAAAATAGTTATGATCAGAAGCTGCCAGGTCAGATTTTTCAGTATATTTCTCCGCTTGAAATATGCCACATTTACAACCAGCCATGCACAGGCACATCCTGCTGCCGCGAACCAGAACCAGTTCAGCGTTTCCAGCATAAGATAATTGATCATGCCACAGATCACTGCCACCGCAAGGCACAGAAACGTAAAAGTCTGCAAAATTTTTATTTCTTCTTTTTTATTCTGTTCACCGCATCCGGGGAAATCATTTTTCTCTTCTTTATATGGAATCTCCTCTTCACGAAGCATACGCATAAAGTTTTTCTGGATACTGTCATCCGGTATCTTGGACGTAAATCCAAGCACCATCTGGTCTCCATAAGAACAGGAACAAAGCTGCAGAGAATTCGTACTTGCAAAGATTCCAAACCGATCGATATATGCTTTGTACTCCTCCGGAAATTTCAGAATTCCTATATTTGAATAAACCGCTGTTACACTTCTGCTGCCAAGATTTGCACCTGCCATCATGAAATATTTCTTAATTTCCAGAGGAACCGCACGCACCAGAGGATTCTTCTCCAAACGTACATAACCATTCATATCCATGGCAACTTTTTCTTTGTCCAGCTTATCTTTAAACTGATTTTTTACAGATTCCAGCACATCCTGAAATACCGTTTCATCCGCAAAGGTATACCCAACTTCAATCCATCCAAAGAAATTTCCCATGGACTGTGATGGAAAATAATTTCTCAGATTTACTGGAATCATCAGAGCAATCGGCCTCTTCTGACGGTTCTTCGGTATCTCCTCATGTATTGAACAGAGCAGCATCGCCGTGAGAAATACAGTAATCGACACACCATAAGAACGTGCCTTCGTCAGTGTTTCTTTTACCGGTATAATGACCTCTGTGATCTGCATATCTGCATGCAGCAATTTCTCACCTTTCAGCTTCACTGCTGCCGGTTTTTTCTCTTTATTTTTTGGAATATCCGAGGAATAATACTGTGAAAAGCTGTCCTCTTCCTGTGCACCCGGAGTCGTTTCTTCTATCTGTTCAACCCACGGAAGATCTGCAGATGGGTGCGCCAGGATCAGATAATTCTGCACCAGTTCACTTAAGAAATTCATTGCTCCTGTGCCATCTGTCAGGGCATGATATACCTCAAAATTAATTCGATTTTTATAGTAGCTCACCTGAAAAAGCAACGTCTTTTGATCTGGTATATAAAGACTGCTGCAAGGCGGTCTTTTTTCTTTTTTTACGATAGCATGTATATCCCTTCTCTCCAGATAAAACCAGAACAGTCCCTTACGCAGAACCGCCTGGAACAATGGATATTTCTCCATCGTCTGATCCAGAGACTGCTGCAGGATCTCACTGTTTACTTCTTCTTTCAGCTGACAATAAAATCGAAATACCCTGGTGTCATTTTTGTCTGTGACAAGAGGAAATGCCAGTGCCGCGTTATCTAGTTTTCGCCATTTTGAATATCCTGTTTCCACGTTTTATTCGCTTCCTTTATTCAACTTTTGTTCAAAAAACGATTCATGATCTCAAAACTTTCCTGTACATGCAGAAACCGGATCCCAAGTGCAAAATATCCATGAAGCGCATCCGGAATCCTATGTATTTCCACATAATTATTTGCTTCTTTCAGACGTTTCCCATACTCTTCGCCTTCATCCCGAAGTGGGTCAAATTCCGCTGTAAGAATCAGTGTTTCCGGCATATGTGAAAGGTCTTTTTCAAGGATCGGTGCGAAGTAAGGATTCTGTCTGTCCTCAGGACTGCTCTCATATAATTTAAGATAGTCCTCCATTTTTACTGCTGTGAGAAGGTATCCTTCGCCGTTTTCCTGTACGGATTTATAAGGAGATCCTTCTGTATAGCAGTTGTTCAGTGCCGGATAGATCAGTATCTGCTTCTTCGGTATAAACTCTCCGGTATCCCGTGCTTTGAGACATACAGCCGCTGCCAGATTACCCCCGGCACTGTCGCCAATGATCGTGATCCTGTCCGGATCAGCGGGAAGGACCAGATGTCCCGTATAAAGTGCTTTTGCCGCTGCATAACAGTCTTCCAGCGGAACCGGGAAACGATATTCCGGTGCAAGGCGATACTCCACAGACATCACGATATGACCTGTAGACTGCGCCATTCTGCTGCACACGCGATCATAATTCTCCACACTTTCCGTCACCCAGCCACCACCATGAAAAAAGAGCAGCACAGGATATTTTTCTCCCTCTACAGGCTCGCCGCTCATGGCTTCCTCGCTCGGGAAATACAGCCGCACAGGCACTTCATAAGTTCCATTATATACTTTCGTATCCAGCTTTTTCACAAATATCCTCATCGCATCCAGCCTCTTAATATCTGCCAGCCGTCGCGATGCCTCCACCTCTATATTTCCATAGGATAATGCGTGCAGAATTGTCTGCATTGTCTTTGAAATCAAATGTTTACTCCTTGTCTGTATAGATTAATTCCGTCCTTTGAGTTTCTTTTTATTCAACACACTGTTATTATAGCAGAAATATCTATAGTACGAAATTGCAAAATAATTTTCTCTGATTTTTCATAAAAAAAACCAACGGCAAACCGCTGGTTTTTTTATGAAAAATTAAAGAAAATTATTTATTTCTTCCGCAGCATTTTTTATATTTTTTACCACTTCCACACGGACATGGATCATTCGGGTAAATTTTCTTTTTCGGCTGCATATTTACTATATTGTTTGTCGGAAGATTTCCCATCGGAACAAAAGACTGCATTGCCGGTGCTACCGGTGTTGTCTTCTGCTCAGATACACGGTTGATCTCATTTGGCGTATATCCACGGAAATCAAGCATTCTTGTGTTATTGTTTACTTCCATCATAATTGGAGCAAAACGTTCCATCTGGCGATCAGAGTCAAAAACAATATCACGTTTATTGAATTCTTCCATGATATCAGAAAGCATCCCGTCCATAGAAAACTCTTTGTATACAATGTAAAGAAGTTCTTCTGTCTTTTCTTCCTCAAGATGGAGTTCATCTCTCAGGAAGGACGATAATTTGCGATAAGAAACATCCTGAGAAGGATATCCATGTTTTGCATAATCCAGAATTTCATCTACCGTCGGAATATAGAAATCTCTTTCTCCCTGAAATTCTTCAATTCTCTCATAAAGATTATCCTGTAACACAGCTTTCCAGATCAGTTTATCTCCTTTTACGATACACATACCATCTTTTTCAGCAAGTTCGTTCAGAATATCCATAAATTCTTCATAGCTCACTCTGAAGCCATCACGTTTACGGTACATGCGATACACGATCTTAAGCGGCGCGATTGCATAAATCAGTCCCATCATACTTTCACAGGAACGCATCCAGCTGAGTTTGCGGCATTTTTCCTGTAATTCAGGGGTATTCACCTGTTTATAAACAGAAATTACCTCCTGCGGCACTTCTGCATAATTATCACTATAAGCTACGATATATCCTTTATTACTGAACCATTCCAGTTCTTTCCAGTCTTTATGAGTAGCCGGAAAACATTTTCTCTCAGTTGCACGATCAAATGCTTCAATTTCCCATTCATCTGCCTGAAGAAAAATCTCCTTCATGATTTCCGGATTCAAAACTTTTTCTGTAATGTTTTCTGCAAGTTCTTCTTTACTTAAACCATCAATTTCAATATCCAGCTCAATTGCACTGGCAATAAGATCTTCCTTATTATAAGAATTCAGGTAATCTCTGACTTTTGGATTTCTACTGAACGAATTTTCCTGCTGTTCAGGTTCCATCTTCTTTTCCATTTCGGCAACCTTTTTGGCAACTATATCAGCAATTCCAAGAGCACCATATTTCTTTTCCAGCTCTGTATTCTTCGTCTGCATATCTGCTGTCCAGAAATCATCTTCTGCACTTCTGGTTTCTTTAAGAATCTCAGGAGTTCCTGCTTTTTCTTCATCTGTTATTTTCTTTTCAATATCAGTACGATATTCCGGAAGCTCCATTCCTTTTACTCTGAAAGTAAACCATGCCTCTGTATCCAGAAGTTCTGCTATCTGTCTGCCTTTTGCTTCTGCATATTCATAGCTGCCTTTTGTAGCCTCTGCAGTCTGTGCCTCCAGGTTCTGCAGTCTGAGTTTTTTCTGGAAAAATTCAAATTCATAGTTCTCAGTGTCTGCATATTCCAGAATGTCTTCCAACATTGCAGCAAGTTTCGCAAAGTCTGTGTCTGCCGGTACCAGACAGCGTCTCCATACCGGAGGTTTTGTTCCTTTTCTTGTAATTTTTAACTGATAGAATTCCATATGTTCACCCTTTATATGCTTGTTTTTAGAAAACATAAAAGCCGGAACAGATTTTGTCCGCTCCGGCTTCATTATCGTATCTTCAAAACCACATACATGTTGACTAAGCAATTGAATCTTAACCACGCTTTCTTGGTCAAGCCCTCACCCTATTAGTAGCAGTCAGCTCCATGTGTTACCACACTTCCACCCCTGCCCTATCGACCTCGTCGTCTTCAAGGGGGTTTACTCCTTTCGGATGGGATATCTCATCTTGAGGGGGGCTTCACGCTTAGATGCCTTCAGCGTTTATCCCTTCCGGGCTTGGCTACCCGGCTATAGACTTGGCAGTCTAACCGGTGCACCAGCGGCCCGTCCATCCCGGTCCTCTCGTACTAAGGACAGCTCCTCTCAGATATCCTACGCCCACGCCGGATAGGGACCGAACTGTCTCACGACGTTCTGAACCCAGCTCGCGTACCGCTTTAATGGGCGAACAGCCCAACCCTTGGGACCTACTACAGCCCCAGGATGCGATGAGCCGACATCGAGGTGCCAAACCACTCCGTCGATGTGAACTCTTGGGAGTGATAAGCCTGTTATCCCCAGGGTAGCTTTTATCCGTTGAGCGATGGCATTCCCACTTAATACCACCGGATCACTAAGCCCTACTTTCGTACCTGCTCCACCCGTCGGTGTCGCAGTCAAGCTCCCTTCTGCCTTTGCACTCTTTGGATGGTTTCCGTCCATCCTGAGGGAACCTTTGGGCGCCTCCGATACCCTTTCGGAGGCGACCGCCCCAGTCAAACTCCCCGTCTGGCATTGTCCCACCGCCGGGTCACGGCGGCTGGTTAGAAACCCAATACTGCAAGGGTGGTATCCCAACAGCGGCTCCTCGGCAACTGGCGTTACCGATTCTCAGCCTCCCACCTATCCTGTACATGCAGTACCGGATCCCAGTACCAAACTGGAGTAAAGCTCCATGGGGTCTTTCCGTCCTGGCGCAGGTAACCAGCATCTTCACTGGTACTTCAATTTCACCGGATGCATTGTCGAGACAGCGCTCAAATCATTACGCCTTTCGTGCGGGTCGGAACTTACCCGACAAGGAATTTCGCTACCTTAGGACCGTTATAGTTACGGCCGCCGTTTACTGGGGCTTAAATTCAAAGCTTCGCTTGCGCTAACCTCTCCTCTTAACCTTCCAGCACCGGGCAGGCGTCAGCCCATATACCTCACCTTTCGGTTTCGCATAGACCTGTGTTTTTGCTAAACAGTTGCTTGAGCCTATTCTCTGCGGCCTGCTCTCGCAGGCACCCCTTCTCCCGAAGTTACGGGGTCATTTTGCCGAGTTCCTTGACAATGCTTCTTCCGCCGGCCTTAGGATTCTCTCCTCATCCACCTGTGTCGGTTTACGGTACGGGTATGGTATGAACAATAGCGGCTTTTCTTGACGCACAGCTCACGGACTTCATTACTAAACTTCACTCCGCATCACGTCTTCCCATTGCCGCACGGTTTTTCCAATGCGGCTGGTACCTCGCTTGCACCGGGATCCCATTCCCGGCTTCCGCTCTCTGCACGTGTCCCCACAGTTCTGTCATATCATAGTACAGGAATCTCCACCTGTTGTCCATCGGCTACGACTCTCGTCCTCACCTTAGGCCCCGACTTACCCAGGGCAGATCAGCTTTACCCTGGAAACCTTGGATATTCGGCCTAGAGGATTCTCACCTCTATCTCGCTACTCATTCCGGCATTC